>CAIPUN010000092.1 GCA_903868245.1 uncultured Sphingomonadales bacterium
AAGCTGCCGGCACCAGCATGGCGCTGCAGATAGTGCTGCACAAAGCAGCGGTAATAACACGATTAAATCGACGCATTTCTCTCTCCTCCATTTAACCGAAAAACCATGGGCATTTACTGCTCTTATATGGTTGACGGCACTTTAAACACTTCCCGGGCGGGAAAATTCCGGGAAGAAACTCAACTAACGCCCCAGCCTATCGCCGAAATCTTACAAATCCAGCGATTTAATTGCACGATTGAAAATATCATTTTGCTGTGGCTTTTGCGCCTCGTGTCGCTAATCATCTCAAACTATGTTTGACCGCCCCACAATCTTGGACGAGGCATTTTGTCGCCGCGTCGCTGCGCATGACTTCCCAGCTACACGTTCGAGCCACGCTGCTGAAATGGTTGCATCGGACGTACTTGTTGACCTGTTCGATAGTCAGATTATGAGCCGCCATCTCGACCTTTGGGCGCGGCGTTCCAAAGGCAAAACCTTTTATTCGATTGGCAGTTCGGGGCATGAGGGCACAGCAGCAATGGCGGCCGCAACGCGTTCGACCGATATGGCATTTCTGCATTACCGAGATGCTGCGTTTCTGATCCAGCGTAAGAAGCAAGCAGGCGGATTGACGCCGTTGAACGACATGGCCTTGTCTTTTGCTGCATCAGCCGATGACCCGATATCAGGGGGGCGCCACAAAGTATTGGGATGCGCACATACCTTTGTGCCGCCGCAAACCAGCACGATCGCTTCACATTTGCCCAAGGCTGTTGGCGCGGCGCATTCGCTCGGCATGGCGCAAAGGTTGCAGCTTACGGATGCCGTGCTGCCGCATGACTCGATAATCCTATGTTCCTTTGGCGATGCGTCTGCGAACCATTCAACGTCGCAAGGTGCATTCAACGCCGCGTGCTGGGCCGCGTATCAGCATTTGCCCATGCCTATTGTCTTTCTATGTGAAGATAACGGCATTGGGATTTCCGTGCGCACGCCGGGCGGTTGGATCGCCGCCAATTTCGCGCACAGGCCGGCGCTGAATTATATAAGCTGCGATGGCGCGGACCTTAATGATGCCTTGCGCGGATGCGCCGAAGCGGTGAACTTCGCCCGCACGCGGCGTAAGCCGGTTTTTCTGCACATGCAGACGATCCGACTGATGGGGCATGCCGGCGCCGACGTTGAGTTAAGCTACGCGCCGATTGCACAGATTGAGGCGGCAGAGGCCCAGGATCCGCTGCTACACAGCGCGCGTATCTTGCATGAACAGGCGGGCATGTCAGGCGCAGAAATCGTTGCACGCTATGAAGATATGCGCGCACGGGTAGAAAGCGTGGCGCAGGATGCTTTAGCGAAACCGCGACTATTGACGGCGGCTGAGGTCATGGCGTCGATTGAACCGCCCACATCTGCAAAGCCACCGCAGTCCATGCCTGATGCTGCGGAGCGTGATGCCCTATTCATCAAAGACGCACGCAACCTTGCCAAGCCAGTGACATTGGCCAAAAGCATCAATTTTGCATTGGCAGATATAATGCTGCAATATCCCAATATCGCCGTGTTTGGCGAAGATGTCGCACGCAAGGGTGGCGTCTATGGCGTGACACAGGGCTTGCAAGAGAAATTCGGCGCGGCGCGCGTGTTTGACACATTGCTAGATGAACAAACAATCTTGGGTCTTGCCATTGGCATGGCGCATAATGGCTTTGTGCCAATGCCCGAAATCCAGTTTTTGGCTTATCTGCACAATGCCGAAGATCAGATCCGTGGCGAAGCGGCGACCTTATCTTTCTTTTCAAACCAGCAATATCGCAACCCAATGGTTATCCGTATTGCTGGCCTGCCATATCAAAAGGGGTTTGGCGGACATTTCCATAATGACAATAGCTTGGCCGTCCTGACGGATATTCCCGGCATCATAGTTGCTTGTCCCTCCAGCGCCGCTGATGCGCCAGCAATGTTAAGGGAATGCGTTCGTCTGGCGCATGAGGATGGGCGGGTCGTGGTCTTTATTGAACCTATCGCCCTATATCATACGACCGACCTGCAGCAGCCGGAGGATGGCGGGTGGACTGCACCTTATGTTGCGCCAGATCAGGACAAGGCGATTGCACATGGTGTGCTTGGTCAATCTGGTAAAGGTACTGAACTTGCGATCATAACCTATGGAAATGGTTATTTTCTTTCGCACCAGGCGGTAGATGAATTGGAAGCGAGCGGGATTGATCTGCGAATTATCGATCTACGCTGGCTGCATCCGTTAAATGCCGAGGCAATTGTCGCGGCCGTGGCAGATTGTAGAAAGATTTTGATTGTCGACGAATGCCGCAAGTCGGGAAGCCTCAGCGAAAAGTTGATGACCATTTTGACCGAAGCAGGGCGCGGTAATGCCGTAAGCCGGATTACAGCCGAGGATTGCTTCATTCCTTTAGGGCCAGCAGCTGAACTGGTGCTACCCAGCAAAGCATCTATAATCGAAGCGGCACGGGCGGCAGTAGCATGAAAAAACGGGCTTTAGTTATTTGTCCGGGGCGCGGGACCTATAATGCTGCAGAACTTGGCTATCTGAAAGCGCACCATATGGCGCGTAAAGGCGTTATTGCGACGGTTGACGCCGTCCGCACCTCGATGGGGCAGATGACTATCTCGCAGCTTGATGCCGCAGACAAATACGCGCCAGCGGTCCATATGACGGGCGATAATGCCTCGGCGTTGATTTACGCCTGCGCTATGGCGGACTTTGCTGCGATTGACCGCGAACAATATGACATTGTCGCCGTAACCGGCAATTCTATGGGTTGGTATCTGGCCTTGGCTTGTGCGGGTATAGTCGATCTTGCCAGCGGGGCGCGGCTCGTCAACAATATGGGCGGCATAATGCATCAGCATGGGGTTGGCGGACAGATTGTCTGGTCTATCTGTGATGATAATTGGAATGTTCAGAAAGATAAATTATTATTTATTAATAATTTGATGATTGAAGCATCTATGATTTCTGAAGTTAGTATTTATATTTCCATCCGGCTCGGCGGGATGATTGTGCTTGCCGCGAACGAAGCTGGGCTCAAGTGGTTGATGGAGCGCCTACCTAAAGACGACCGCTTCCCTTTAAGGTTGATGCACCATGCTGCATTTCATAGTCCCTTGCTAAACCATATCGTGCCGATGGCGCGGGCAGAGAATCCGCTTAGCGATTTTGGGGTTGGCGAAATTCCGGCGATTGACGGGCGGGGCCGAATTTGGTCCCCGCGTGCGTTCAGCCAAGAGGCCATTTATGATTACACGCTCGGTGCGCAATTGACCGATAGTTATGATTTTACCCGTGCGGTCCAAGTCGCGGCTGCAGAGTTTGCACCCGATACGATCATTGTGCTTGGCCCCGGTACAACCCTAGGCGCGCCAACCATTCAGGCGCTGATAGCTTCGGGCTGGCGCGGTCTGTCGAGTAAAGCGGACTTTCAGGCGCGGCAGCAGGAGGAACTTATGCTCATTTCCATGGGCATGGCTGAGCAGCGCGCTTGGGCGTTAAGCTAAGCACTGCATACGAATAAGCCCTAGACGCCCCGCCGCTTGCGGATAAAGGGAATGGCAATTTTGCAAGGCCATTATCTGCTGCCTTGCCAGGAGATTGATGGAATGCGAGACCATAGTTCAACCTTGCTGCTGTTCGGGGCGACGGGTGACCTTTCGCGCAGGATGCTGCTGCCGTCTTTATACGCATTGCATGCTGATGGTTTGATTCACCCGGCTTTGCGGATTTTTTGCACTGCGCGAAGTGCGCTGACCGACGAAGCCTTTCGCGACATGGCGCGCGGGGCATTGTGCGAATTTCTGCCCGACGACCGCAAGGCCGAAGGATTGATAGACGCCTTCTTGCTGCGTTTGCATTATGTCGCGTTAGACGCGTCCAATCCTGATGGCTTTACCGAACTGGCAGCGACAATAGGTGATATCTCGGGGGGTTTGTCGATCTTCCTGTCCACAGCGCCGTCTTTGTTCGAAGCGACGATCAAGGGCCTACATTATGCCGGGCTTTCGGGCGAGAATGTCCGTATTGGTCTCGAAAAACCCTTGGGCAATGATCTTGCGTCCTCGTGCCACATCAATGACGCCGTCAATGCCGTATTCCCCGAAAAACGCACCTTCCGCATTGACCATTATCTGGGCAAGGAAACCGTTCAGAACCTGATGGCGTTACGCTTTGCCAATATGTTGTTTGAACCATTGTGGAATGCCAATGCCATCGAACATGTGCAGATTACCGTGAGCGAGACGGTCGGACTTGAGGGGCGCGCGGGCTTTTACGATGATACGGGCGCGCTGCGGGACATGGTGCAGAACCATATGCTGCAATTGCTCGCACTGACCGCGATGGAGCCGCCCGCCAGCCTTGATGCCACCGCCATTCGTGACGAAAAGGTGAAGGTTCTGCGCGCGCTCCGTCCTGTGGCTGAAGGCGACGTTGTTACCGGTAAATACATCGAAGGTGCGGTCCAAGGCGATGCAGTCAAAAGCTATGAAAGCGATCTTGGCAAAGCGTCCGATACCGAAACCTTCGTTGCGATTAAGGCGTATGTCGACAATTGGCGCTGGCAGGGCGTTCCGTTTTTCTTGCGTACGGGCAAACGATTACCCGAACGGCGCAGCGAGATTGTCATTCAATTCAAGCCCGTGCCGCACAATGTGTTCCGTGACCGTGGCGGTAAGCTTGAGGCGAATACACTTATCATTCGGTTACAGCCGGAGGAATATGTGCGGTTGTTGGTGATGGCAAAAGAACCCGGACTGGACCGGGGCGGGGTTACTTTGCGCGAAGTGCCGCTGGATTTGTCGCTAACGGCAGCCTTTGCCGGATCGCGCAGGCGGATTGCGTATGAAAGACTGCTTCTCGACCTCATAGAAGGCGACCAGACGCTATTTGTCCGCCGGGATGAAGTTGAGGCACAGTGGGCATGGATCGATGCCATACGGGCGTTGTGGAACGTCACGGCACTTAAGCCGAAGGCCTATGGCGCAGGAAGCTGGGGTCCGAATGCGGCGATTGCGCTGACTGAACGCGATGGAGTGAGCTGGCATGAGTAAATTGCACTTTGCCATCGAAGCTGTCACTGCGCGGATTATTGAACGCTCCAAGCCGGGGCGTCGGGCCTATCTCGACCTGATTGCCAAGCAACGCGACGCTGGTGTTAACCGCCCGGTTTTAAGCTGCGGTAACCTTGCGCATGGCTTTGCCGCCAGTGGCGAGGACAAGGCGTCGATCCGCGATGGCAAGGCGATGAATATCGGCATTATCAGCGCGTATAACGATATGCTCTCCGCGCATCAGCCTTATGGCCGTTATCCAGAGCAGATGAAAATTTTCGCGCGTGAGGTTGGTGCCACCGCGCAAGTTGCAGGATCAACGCCTGCCATGTGCGATGGTGTCACGCAGGGGCAGGATTCGATGGAGCTGTCGTTGTTCAGCCGCGACGTAATCGCGATGGCAACGGCGGTAGGTCTGAGCCATGGCATGTTCGAAAGCGTCGCGATGCTTGGCATTTGCGACAAGATTGTGCCTGGTCTGTTGATCGGCGCTTTGCGCTTCGGCCATTTGCCGACCATCCTTGTGCCAGCCGGCCCAATGCCGTCTGGCCTTGCCAACAAGGAAAAACAACGCGTTCGGCAGCTTTATGCCGAGGGTAAAGTGGGCCGCGCCGAATTGCTTGAGGCAGAGGCCGCGTCTTATCATAGCGCGGGCACCTGCACCTTTTACGGCACCGCAAATTCCAACCAGATGATGATGGAAGTGATGGGGCTGCATATACCCGGTTCCGCCTTTATTAACCCCGGCACGAAATTGCGGACCGAATTAACCCGCGCCGCCGTCCACCGCCTGAGCAAGATTGGATGGGATGGCGATGATTATCGACCCTTGGGGCTTTGTGTGGATGAAAAAGCGATTGTAAATGCCTGCGTTGGCTTGCTCGCGACGGGTGGTTCAACCAACCATGCGCTGCATATTCCGGCAATCGCGCGGGCGGCGGGGATCATTATCGATTGGGAAGATTTGGACCAACTGTCCTCGGCTGTTCCGCTCATTGCGCGGGTCTATCCAAATGGCTCGGGCGATGTGAACCATTTCCACGCGGCGGGCGGCATGGGCTATGTTATTCGCGAACTGATTGATGCGGGCCTTTTGCACCGCGATATCATGACGGTCGCAGGCAATGATTTGGCAGATTATGGGCGTGAGCCAATGTTGGAGAATGACCAGCTGGTCTGGCAAGATGCGCCAGCAGTTACTGCCGACGACACTATGCTGCGGCCTCCATCTGCGCCGTTCAGCCCCGATGGCGGGATGCGTTTGGTGACGGGCAATTTGGGCCGCGCAACATTTAAGACCAGCGCAGTCGATCCTGCACGCTGGACGACAGAAGCACCCGTCCGTGTGTTTCATGACCAGAATGAGGCATTGGCAGCATTCAAGGCGGGCGAATTGGATCGCGATGTCGTGGTCGTTATCCGCTTCCAAGGACCAGTTGCCAATGGCATGCCCGAATTGCACAAGCTGACTCCGCCCTTGGGTGTTTTGCAGGATAAGGGCTTTAATGTGGCACTCGTCACCGATGGCCGCATGTCCGGCGCGTCGGGTAAAGTACCCGCCGCTATCCATTTAAGCCCAGAAGCCGCGCGCGGCGGAGCAATCGCCAAGCTTCAGGATGGTGACATCGTCCGGCTATGCGCGCACACTGGAACGTTGTCGGTCTTGGTCGATGCTGATATCTGGGCGACCCGCGCGCCAGCGCCTACGCCAGAACGGCATATAGGCACGGGGCGGGAGCTGTTTGCTCTGATGCAGGTAGGCGCGGATGAGGCGGAGAAAGGCGGGTCGGCCATGTTGGCGGTTGCTGGACTATGACGGCGATCGTGGCAGTCGATATCGGCGGAACCCACGCCCGGTTCGCCATCGCTGAGGTTGAAGACGGCCGTGTACTTGCGCTTAGCCAAGCGGTCACGCTGAAAACAGCTGAACATGCGAGTTTTCAGACGGCATGGCAGGAATTTGAACGGCTCAATGGCAAGGCGCTTCCGCGGGCTGCGGCAATCGCGATTGCCGGACCGGTAGATGCTGATGTTATCAAGCTGACCAACAATCCCTGGATTATTCGTCGCTCTATGGTGTGCGAGAAATTGCAGGTGGACAGTTTTGTCATAATTAATGACTTTGGTGCTGTTGGGCATGCGGTAGCGCAAGCCGGATCAGAGCATTTCCAGCACCTGACGGGGCCGGAACAGGACTTTGCTAAGGACGGCACACTAAGCATTATCGGACCAGGAACGGGTCTTGGTGTAGCGCATGTGTGGCGCCAGGGCACTGACTATCATGTGCAAGCAACAGAAGGCGGACATATCGATTTTGCGCCGCTAGACGCGATTGAGGACGCCGTTTTGGCGCGCTTGCGCAAACGCTACCGCCGCGTATCGGTAGAACGGGTCGTGTCTGGCCCAGGCCTTGTCGATCTCTACGAGACGCTTGCCGCGATTGAGGGGCGTGCGGTCCAGCAATATGATGACAAGACTTTGTGGCAAATCGGCATGTCGGGCGAGGACAGCCTTGCTGCTGCTGCCGTTGACCGCTTCTGTTTATCACTTGGCAGTGTGGCGGGTGACATAACACTGGCGCAGGGTGGATTTGCGGGTGTCGTGATTGCGGGCGGGCTTGGTCTTCGCATAAAGGACAACCTTATTCGTTCAGGTTTTGCCGAACGGTTTCGCGCAAAAGGGCGCTTCGAAGGTCTGATGTCTGCCATCCCTGTTAAACTCATTACGCATCCGCAGCCCGGCCTTTTTGGCGCAGCGGCCGCATACGCCCAGCAATATATTTGAGGAATTATACCATATGGCCGCAATCGAAAAAATCATGCGCGCCGCGCCCGTCATTCCGGTGCTGGTTATCGAAGATGCCGCGCATGCGCGCGGCATAGCGGAGACGCTCGTTGCGGGTGGGCTTCCCGTGCTCGAAGTCACCTTGCGCACCGAGGCGGCATTGGATGCGATTGCCGAGATGAAGAAGGTCCCCGGCGCGATTGTCGGCGCTGGTACTGTTGTTGATGTGCCGGGACTCGAGTGTGCGATAGCCGCTGGCGCTGAGTTTATTGTCTCCCCAGGCCTGACCGATAATTTGGGTAAAGCAGCCATCGCCAAAGGCATACCGTTTTTGCCCGGTATCGCGAGCGCGGGCGACATCATGCGCGGATTGGATCTCGGCCTCACGCATTTCAAGTTTTTTCCAGCGGAGGCCAATGGCGGCCTTCCGGCACTCAAGGCTCTCATTGGACCATTTGGGCAGTGCAAATTCTGCCCCACGGGCGGCATCAAACAGGAAACTGCGGCAGATTGGTTAGCGGTACCGGAAATTTTATGTGTTGGCGGCAGCTGGCTTGTTGGTAAAGGCGTTCCGGATGTTGCCGCGATTGAATCGGCAGCGCGTGCCGCATCGGCATTACGGATATAATGGAGACGCAAGGCGTATGGCCGAAGAAATCGAATGGTGGGATTTTGATGCTGCGGAAGATCTAATCGACGCAGTGGTGGGCGATATCAGCTTCATCATTGAGAGTGCGCTCGATGCCCGCGGTCAGGCACTGGTAGCATTCCCCGGCGGTTCAACGCCCAAACCGATTTTGGAAAAGCTTGCTCAAACCAATATTCGTTGGAAAAACGTTACGATCATCCCGACCGATGACCGATTGGTGCCCGTCGATAATCCCTTGTCCAATGTGGCGATGATTGCCAAAATTTTCATTCCAAAGGGTGCACGGGTTTTGCCAATCGCGAGTGATGCTGCCGACCATAAACTGGCGGGCAACGCTGCCAATGCACGGCTGGCTGATTTGCATTGGCCGCCGGATTTGGTTTGGCTTGGCATGGGGATAGATGGCCATACGGCGTCGATCTTCCCCGGTCCTGATTTGGAATTGGCGATGGACAGCGGCAAAGATGTGCGCGCGGTGGGCGTTGCGCCTGATCCGTTGCCGCCAGAAGCGCCCGTCAATCGCGTGACATTAACAGGTGCTGCTATCGGTGCGGCGCGGACCGCGATTTTGGTAATAAGCGGTGCACATAAACGTGAAGTGCTAGAAGCAGCTATCGAGCAAGGCGGCAAATCCGCTTATCCTGTTGGCCGCGTCCTCGACAAAATTGTTGTGCCTGTCGACATTTACTGCCTCGACGACTGATTATGCGCGGTGTATTTTGCGGGGATTGCCTTGTGCATCCGTCTGCCTAAGGTTCAGTCGTCGCGTGATACCCGTTCTTGACGTTCGTGGCGTTCTTGCGCCTCCAGCGTCATGGTTGCGATCGGCCTTGCGCGTAGGCGTGCGAGCGAGATAGGTTCGCCAGTCACTTGGCAGTAACCATATTCGCCCTCAGTGATGCGGCGCAAGGCGGCGTCAATCTTCGCAACAAGTTTACGTTGACGGTCGCGGGTCCGCAGTTCGATGCCCCAATCGGTCTCACTCGAAGCGCGGTCGTTAAGATCTGGCTCGCGCATCGGGCCATCCTGAAGCTGGTTCAATGTACCTTGCGCTTCTGCCAAGATGCTATTCTTCCAGTCAACAAGCTGTTTTTCAAAGTATTTCAGTTGCCGTTCATTCATGAACGGCTCGTCGTGGCTAGGCACATATGATTCATCAATGCCAAAGTCAGAGGCGCTTGTTCCGCTGATCGTGTCTTGAGGCTTGGCGCTTACGCCCATCCTAATTCTCCACCCTGGGGCAGGCCCTCCAGAACGAAGGAGCCTGCGTCCAATCCACTCTTGGCGGCGCTATAGACTCGCGCCAAATACGGCACAAGCCAAATGTGACGTGGTAACGTCAATCGGTCAAAGACTGCGGAAGGGTGCGCTACTTGCACCTGCGTACAGTGCTACTGGCATGGAAGTTATGGCAAGACCCATTGGCTATGTGCAGGGCAAACGCCGCCAACTTTCCGTCGCATTTTTCATTGCGAAACGGCCACTCGCGGGGCATAGGCTGCTTGATGCATGACCTAAAATATATCCGGGAAAATCCGAAAGACTTTGATGCGGCTTTAGCGCGACGGGGCGCTGCGCCCGTTGCTGCATCCATTGTTACTCTGGATGAAAATCGGCGCGCAATCTTGACTGAGATGCAAAATGCCCAGGCCCGCCGCAACGATGCGTCTAAATCCATAGGTGCAGCCATGGGCAAGGGCGATACCGCAACAGCTGAAGCGTTGAAAGCCGAAGTTGCGCAGTTGAAAGACACGTTGCCGCAGTTGGAAGAGCGCGAACGGGCGGCGGGCATTGAACTTGATGCCTTGCTTGCAGGCTTGCCAAATTTGCCATCTGCGGACACGCCAGATGGCGCAGATGAGACCGAAAATGTCGAAATTGCGCGCTGGGGCGAACCACGCGATTTTGATTTCGAGCCGCGCGACCATGCTGATATCGGTCCTGCGCTTGGCCTTGATTTTGAAACGGGTGTTGCCATTTCGGGCGCGCGGTTCACCTTCATGCGTGGTCAGATGGCGCGCTTGAACCGCGCGCTTGGCCAATTCATGCTCGACCATCAGACGGCGCAGCGCGGCTACACAGAGTGCGCTACGCCATATCTGGTGCGACAGGAATCTTTGTTTGGAACAGGGCAGCTTCCTAAATTTGCCGAAGACAATTTTCAGACTACCGATGGCCGCTGGCTCATTCCAACGGCTGAAGTTTCGCTGACCAACAGTGTGCGAGAACAGATTTTAGACGAAAGTGTTTTGCCAATCCGGCTGACGGCGCTGACCCCATGTTTCCGCTCCGAAGCAGGTGCCGCGGGCCGCGATACCAAGGGCCTTATCCGCCAGCATCAGTTTGAAAAGGTGGAGCTAGTCTCCATCGTGCGGCCCGAAGACAGTGTGGCAGAGCATGAACGCATGGTAGAAAGCGCCGAAGGCATTTTGCAAGCGCTTGAATTGCCGTATCGAAAGATGCTGCTGTGCACGGGTGATATGGGTGCAAGCGCGCGGCGGACATATGATCTCGAGGTATGGTTACCAGGCCAAGGGCTATACCGCGAAATCTCCAGCTGCTCGAACTGCGGTGACTGGCAGGCACGGCGGATGAATACCCGTTACCGTCCAGCCGAAGGCAAAGGAAATGTGTTCGTCCATACGCTGAATGGCTCTGGTCTTGCTGTGGGCCGCACACTCGTTGCCGTGCTTGAAAATCATCAGCAGGCTGATGGCAGTGTCATCATTCCGACCGCTTTGCTGCCCTATATGGGTGGTCTCACAAAGTTGGAGGCGACTGCCTAATGCGTATCTTGTTGACCAATGACGACGGCGTAAATGCGCCGGGGCTTAAAGTGCTTGAAGCAATTGCCCGCACGATCAGCGATGATATCTGGATCGTGGCGCCTGCGGAGGAAAACTCGGGCGCCGGCCATTCGCTTACCCTGACGAAGCCCGTACGCATTCGCCAGCATGGGGATAAGCATTATTCGGTTGCAGGCACCCCGACAGATTCCGTGATGCTGGGGCTCGGCGTAATCATGAAGGATGCAAAGCCTGACCTGATCTTGTCCGGCGTCAACCGGGGTGCCAATTTGGGTGATGACATCACTTATTCCGGCACGGTGTCTGCCGCGATGGAAGGGGCGTTGGCGGGCATTCGTTCCATTGCACTGAGCCAAGTCTACAGCAAGGAAGGCATGGCCGATGCTGTTCCATTCTCGGCAGCGGAAGCATGGGGCGAGCGCGTACTTCGCCCGCTGCTCGATATGCCGGACACGCCGCGCACATTGACCAATATCAACTTTCCGCCGCTGCTGCCGCAAGACGTGAAGGGGATCAAAGTCGCCCGTCAAGGTTTTCACGACTATAGCCGGGGGTCAATTGTCAAAGGTACAGACCCACGCGGATATGATTATTATTGGTTTGGTCTGCATGGCATGCTGCATACACCGGGCCATGATACCGACCTTGAGGTTATCGAAGATGGTTACATAGCCGTGACCCCGCTTCAACTTGACCTGACGCACCATGAATCTTTGGCAACATTGAAGCAAAGATATGGCGCCTAGGCCCGTATTTTAATGCCCAAGCATTAGGAAGACCAAACCCATAGCAGCGTAAAATACGAGCCAATATCCGGCATCAATGGCGAACAACCGGCCTGACTTGCGCGAAAACAGGTAATTGGTGCCAATGGCGGGAATGATATAGCCTAGCGAAATGCCAACAGATATCATCAGCGTTGATCGCGGATTGGTGTCAAAAAACGCCAATAAATGTCCAAGAAACACGGCTGAAAGCACAGAAAAGGCGAAGGTCAGGCCGTAGATTTTTAGCATATTGCCGCTACGCAATTGTTCTTCCGTAAATCCATGCTCTGCCATCCATGCTTTCCCGAACAGTGGGCCGTACCACAGGCCACCAATCAGGAATCCCGTAGCTGCGGCCACCAATATCGCTAACAAATTCGTGTTCGCCATCATGATCTCTCCTGTAACAAAACGCATGATTTATGCGCTTGTTCGCTAGTCGTGACAAGCGTGCCGAAACGCGCTATGCGCCGGCCATCATGGCAACAATCATTAAAGCAGCGCCGAAAGTCGGCATGGTATCGCTTGGCTGCCCCAAGGCGCTCGTCGATAGCGAACGGATTCTCACTAAGCTGCGTGCAGACGGCTATGGCCTGTCGCCCGATTATGCAGGTGCCGATGTCGTGCTCGTCAATACGTGTGGATTTCTCGATTCTGCAAAGGAAGAAAGCCTAGAAGCCATTGGTGAGGCTATAGCGGAAAATGGACGCGTCATCGTGACAGGCTGCATGGGTAATGAAGCTGATGTTATTCGTGCGCGCTTTCCCGATGTTTTGGCGATTACGGGCGCGCATCAATATGAAGCTGTCGTATCGGCGGTCCATGAAGCGGCACCTCCGACGCGCGGTGCATTCGTAGATCTGGTGCCTGAAGGCGGATTGAAGCTCACGCCACGTCATTACAGCTATCTGAAAATTTCAGAAGGCTGCAACCACAGCTGCACATTCTGCATTATTCCGTCCCTGCGCGGAAAGCTCTCCAGTCGTCGCATTGACGCCGTGCTGCGTGAGGCAGAGAAGCTGGTTTCTGCCGGTACCAAGGAACTGTTGGTCATCTCGCAAGACACATCAGCTTATGGTGTCGATACACGGCATGAGCCGCGCGAATGGAAGGGGCGTCAGGTTCGGGCGCATATGACCGATCTTGCGCGCGAATTGGGCAGTCTGCGCACCAGCGATGGCATCGCGCCTTGGGTTCGGCTACATTATGTTTACCCCTATCCCCATGTGGATGATGTAATTCCGTTAATGGCGGAAGGGTATTTAACGCCTTATCTCGATATCCCGTTCCAGCACGCGGCGCCGAATGTCCTGAAGGCTATGAAGCGACCAGCCAATGAAGCCAAGGTGCTTGAACGCATTCGCAAATGGCGCGGTATTGCGCCTGACATCGCCATACGTTCAAGTTTTGTTGTCGGCTTTCCCGGCGAAACAGAATCGGACTTTGAATATCTACTCGATTGGCTCGAGGAAGCGCAGCTAGACCGTGTTGGTGCGTTCCGCTTTGAACCTGTGGACGGTGCGCGGGCGAATGACTTGCCTGACCCCGTGCCTGAAGAGGTCAAGGAAGAGCGGTTCCAGCGTATCATGGCGAAAACAGCTTCAATCAGTGCCGCCAAGCTTGCGGCAAAGGTTGGTCGCAACATTCCCGTTATAATCGACGAAATCGGCGACATGGATGAAGACAACAGCATCGGTGCGACTGGTCGATCTCAGGCCGATGCGCCTGAAATCGACGGGCATGTTTATCTGCGCGATGTCGCGGCAACGTTGAAGGCCGGCGATGTCGTGATGGTCAATATCGAAGATGCCGACGAGCACGACCTGTTTGGAGTGATCGCCTGATTATTTCCGCTTTGGCGGTAGCGGGAAGAATCCTGATGTGCGCGCGACATAATCGGCATATTCGGGCCGCGTCTTCTTCATGCCGCGTTCCAATAAAGGCTTTCCCGACCACCGGGTCAGGGTGAATGTCAAGAATATCGGGCCAATGATGCTGATCCATCCCGCGAGCCCTGTTTCGCAAGCGATGAGCCAAATGCCCCACCATGTGCAGGCATCACCAAAATAATTGGGGTGGCGCGTATAGCGCCACAGGCCGGTATCAAGAACCTTGCCCTTATTGGCCGGATTGGCGCGGAACGCGTTAAGCTGCGCATCACCGATGGTTTCAAACAATATGCCGATGATCGCAATGATTGTGCCGATTAATGCCAACGGGCCTAGCAATGTGTACCCGCCTTCGCTTGCCCAAATACCAAGCTGCGCAGGCAGGGAGGTTATGAAAAGTAGAGGTGCTTGTGTAAGAAACACGGAGAGCAAAGACGTTTTGTTCCAACTCCAGCCTTTCTTTTCCATCACGCTGCCCATGATTTTAGCGTAGCGCGGATCTTCGCCATGCGCGCGCCAACGTGTCCATAGATGAAAGGTGAGACGCAGGCCCCAAAGGCTTGTTAGTCCAAGCAACAGGTGGGACCGCGCATCGGGCGTGCTTGATTGCGCCCAAGTCGCCCAGGCCAGTAACACCATCCCGAATGCCCAAAAGGCATCGATGAATGACACATCCCTAATTTTGACGGAGTAAGCCCATAAGGCAAGAATAACGGTGAGCAACGCCGCCGCATTGATAAGCATCGTCGAACCAAAATCAGTCATGCATCGTCCCTCGCAAATATTTCAGTCATTCCTTTGGCTGGGTATTTTGGTTTAACCTTGGCGTAGATTTCTGCAACCTTCGCCATATCGGCTTTATAATCGCCGGTCGGCCAGATCGCTGGACCGAGCCCGCCAGTTTTGGAACCATAATCCATCATGCCTACCACGAGGGGCACGCCGGCGCCCATTGCGATATGATAAAAGCCGGTTTTCCAAGCCTTAACCGTGCCGCGTGTTCCCTCCGGCGCGATGGTCAGCATGAATTCGTCGCGGCGACTGAATTCATCAATCATCTGCTGCACATAATTACGGTTTGAACTACGATCGACAGGAACGCCGCCCATATCGAGCATGAAGTTTGTAAATGGCCATCGGAAAAGCGACATTTTGGCCATGAAATGTGGTTTAATTCCTAAATCGTCGGTGAGCCCTAGAAAATAGACAAAATCCCAGTTGCTAGTGTGTGGCGCAGCGATCAGCACGAATTTGCGCGGTTCAGGTACCACGCCATGGGCATGCCAACCTGCGCTTTTGTAAACCCCCACCAGTGCCCGCCTGAATAGCCGAGACAACCAGCTAGGCTGGCGTTCATTCAACGACATTAAGATATTCCTCCCCCAAAGCTCACATAACGACGTTACAATGCATTTCAAACGGCTTGTTTCGCAAATACGCAAAGGCTAGGCATCTGCACGCAATAAAAATTAACGCGGGAATTTACATGTCGCAACATGCACAGGGTGTCACTCCAGTTATTTCTTCGACCGGATTATTCACCCCATCGGATACTATCAGCAATGAGGAATTGGTCGCGAGCTTCAATGCTTACGCCGACCGCTACAACGCAGCCAACCCCGATGCAGAGCCACTCACGCATAGCTCGGTTGAATTTGTCGAGAAGGCTAGCGGGATAAAATCCCGGCATGTGATGGATAAAAGCGCCATCGTTGACCCTGACATCATGGAGCCACGTTACCCCGAACGGCCAAATGACGAAATTTCGTTAATGGCTGAAATCGGTGTAGCGGCCTGCCGCGATGCCTTGGAGCGCGCCGGACGGAGTATTGAAGATGTAGATGCCGTTTTATGTGCCGCGTCGAATTTGCAGCGCGCTTATCCTGCCATGGCGGTCGAGATCCAACATGAGCTTGGTATGCAGCGCGGCTTTGGCTTTGATATGAATGTTGCCTGCTCTTCAGCGACGTTCGGCATTCAAACTGCTGCTGACTATATCCGCAGCGGTAATGCGCGTTCGGTTTTGGTCGTAAATCCCGAAATCACTTCAGGACATCTTAACTGGCGCGACCGCGACAGTCACTTCATCTTTGGTGATGTGGCTACAGCTATATTGGTTGAGGCCAAGGACATAGCGCCTGCGCAACATTGGGAAATTCTTGGTACGCGGCTGAAAACGCAATTCTCGAACAATATCCGTAACAATTTTGGTTTCCTTAATCGCGCACACGGGCAAGGTCCGGTCGACCAAAGCGGGCCGCGCAATGACAAGCTGTTCGTTCAAGAGGGCAGGAAGGTGTTTAAGGAGGTTGTGCCGATGGTCGGACAAATGATCGTTGAACACGCCGAAAGCCTTGGCCTATCGGGATCAAGTCTACGCCGCATGTGGCTGCATCAGGCCAATACAGGCATGAATAGACTGATTGCGCAAAAGGTTTTGGGGCATGAAGCTAATGAGGACGAAAGTCCCACCGTACTTGATACTTACGCCAACACCTCGAGCGCAGGCTCCATCATTGCCTTCCACAAGCATAATGCAGACCTAAGCGCAGGAGATGTTGGCTTAATATGCTCATTCGGTGCGGGCTATTCTGCGGGCTCGGTGTTCGTGCGAAAGGTTGCTTAGCCCATTGGGGTGCGGGCTTACGAGGTAAACGCGGCTGCCAGTTGACGAGGTACCAGTTCCTTGCACAATCCGTTCTGTGATGGATTGTGCAGTCGATTTGGTTCGCCCTGCAATGGCACCTGTCATATCTCATTTAGTCCAGTATCATTGCCAGCAAAATGTAAATCAAAACAGGCGACCCAAAGCCCACAACCGTTGCAACGGCGAAGATTAAGCGAATGATCATGGCATCCATGCCTGTCCAATTAGCAAGGCCGGCACAAACGCCGAGAATTTTCTTGTTGGTTTTATCAAGTGTTAAACGTGCCATTAAATTTCTCCTTAAATGTGAAATGCGGTGCTGTGTTACGCGATGATGGCTGCGGCCGGGACTACGGCAGGTGCCACGCTAGTTCCGATGGTGATGAATGCGCAGATAACGGCTGCGAAAACTGATAGAATTTGTGTGCGTGCATATTGTGTCATGTTGATTACCTTTGAGATGTCCCGGATCATTCCGGCTATACAAACTACATTGCACAGCATGTGCCAAAATTAATATACATATAAATATCAATATTTTAGTTCAATATCAGAGAATTCGTTATATCGGAATAACTGCATATATTGGGAAATAATGCCAATATTTGGGGGTGATGAAATGCCAATAGCCGCTTGACCAGAAGTGACCATACTATAGCAGACGCAGATTATGGCTTTGTCGCGTTTGACCCTGAATAATTTTAGAAATCATGCTGCGCTGGAAATTCGGCCGCACGCACAATTCCTTGCGCTTCACGGCACAAATGGCGCGGGTAAGACAAACATTCTTGAGGCAGTGTCGCTGTTGGTCCCCGGCCGAGGTCTCCGACGGGCGGCGATGTCTGATATAGTGCGCAACGGGAGCAGTGGCGGCTTTGCCATTGTAGCTGAGGTCGGTGGCAATGTGATTGGTACTGGTGTCAGCGCAGAGCAGCCCGAACGGCGCAAGGTGCGGGTGAACGAGAGCAATGCCACGATAAACAGTCTTGCTGAATGGCTATCGGTTATCTGGCTTACACCGGCGATGGACCGTTTGTTTGCTGATGGCGCAGCTGCGCGACGGCGGTTTCTGGATCGATTGGTATTGGCGATAAACCCGGGCCACGCGCGGCACAGCAGTCGATATGAAAAGGCCATGCAACAACGCAACCGGCTTTTGGCGGGCGGTGTTGCCGCCGATCCACTGTGGTTAGATGCGCTTGAGGCGCAGATGGCTGAGAGTGGAAATGCCATTCAGGCGGCGCGTGCTTCGGTCGTTGAGGCATTGAGTGACCAATTGCTAAAGACTCCGTCCGGGCCATTTGCCACGCCGCAGATAAAATTGGTCGATAAGGTTGCAGCTGCCGATGACGATCTTGAATCTGCATGGCGCAAGGGACGTAGCCGTGACGCTGCTGCCGGGCGCACTTTGCTTGGTCCGCACCGCGCTGATCTCGAAGTATTGCACAGCGCCTCGGGACAAGTCGCTGAGCAATGCTCCACAGGAGAACAAAAGGCGTTGTTACTCTCGCTCATTCTCGCGCACGCGGCGCTTGTATCGGTCCAACGTGATGCGCCGCCGATTTTGTTGCTTGATGAGGTTGCTGCGCATCTCGACCCGGCAAGACGCACTGCGTTGTTCGGGTTGTTGGCCAATACGGGCGCGCAGGTCTGGATGACTGGAACTGAACCCGAATTGTTTAACGGTATTGGAGCCTCAGCCCAGTTGTTGCCAATAGGCCAGATTTAGAATGGCCCCCTGCGTGCAGGGGGCATTCATTTAGCGGGCTTTACTGGACTTTTTAGCACCACTTTTCTTTGTCGGCTTGGGTTTGGCAGATTTGGGTGGCGCTGGCGTCACTTCAAAGGCGGGCTGGCCGTCCTTAATGCGCACGGCCACTTCGCCGCCATGCACGAGTTTGCCAAACAACAGCTCTTCCGCCAACGGCTGCTTGATTTTCTCTTGAATCAGGCGGCTCATCGGGCGCGCTCCGTACAGCTTGTCATAGCCACGTTCGGTCAGCCATGCACGTGCCTCGTCATCAAGTTTGATATGCACATTCTGGTCGGCAAGCTGCAGTTCCAATTGCAGGATGAACTTGTCGACAACGCGTGCGACGACTTCGGTTGGCAGATATCCGAATGGCACGGTCGCATCGAGGCGATTCCGGAATTCCGGCGCAAACATTTTTTTAACGGCTTCGTCGCCGGCGTCTTCCTTGCTGATATTGTTGCCGAAACCGATGCCCTCTTTTGCCATGTCGCTGGCGCCCGCGTTGGTTGTCATGATCAAAATGACGTTGCGGAAGTCAACGGTCTTGCCATGATGGTCGGTCAAACGGCCATTATCCATAACTTGCAGCAGGATGTTGAATAGGTCCGGATGCGCCTTTTCGATTTCGTCTAGCAACAGCACGCTATGTGGGCTTTGGTCAACGGCATCGGTTAGCAATCCGCCTTGGTCAAAACCAACATAGCCGGGGGGCGCGCCGATCAGACGGCTGACACTGTGGCGCTCCATATATTCCGACATGTCAAACCGCTTGAGTGGGATGCCAAGAATAGAGGCCAGTTGTCGCGCGACTTCGGTTTTGCCGACACCCGTCGGACCGCTGAACAAATAGCTGCCGATTGGTTTTTCGGTATCGCGCAGGCCTGCACGGCTGAGCTTAATGGCGCTCGCAAGCACTTCAATGGCCTTATCCTGACCAAAGACGACGCGCTTAAGATCCGCCTCAAGTGTGCCGAGCGCGGTCTTGTCATCTGACGACACCTGCTTTGGTGGAATGCGCGCAATGGTTGCTATAACCGCCTCAATTTCGCGGGCCGTGATCAATTTGCGGCGCTTTGAGGGTGCTACAAGCATCTGCATGGCACCAACCTCGTCAATGACGTCGATGGCCTTGTCTGGCTGCTTACGGTCATTGATGTAACGAGAGGACAGCTCCACGGCAGCCTTGATGGCGTCGGGGGTGTATTTAACTTTGTGATGCTCTTCAAATGCACTGCGCAAGCCGCCAAGAATTTTGATGGTGTCTTCGGTGCTTGGTTCGTTGACGTCAATCTTCTGAAACCGGCGCAGCAATGCGCGGTCCTTTTCGAAATGGTTACGGAATTCCTTGTAAGTGGTCGAGCCGATGCAACGAATTGTGCCGCCGGATAAAGCAGGTTTTAGCAAGTTCGATGCGTCCATCGCCCCGCCGCTTGTTGCGCCCGCGCCGATGACGGTGTGGATTTCGTCGATGAACAAAATAGCGTCTGGAAGCTTTTCCAATTCGGACACGACCGCCTTTAAGCGCTCTTCGAAATCACCGCGATACCGCGTTCCAGCCAGCAAAGCGCCCATATCGAGCGAATAAATCACTGCGGGTAACAGAACCTCTGGCACCTGATTTTCAACGATGCGACGGGCAAGACCCTCGGCAATCGCGGTTTTCCCAACGCCTGGCTCACCCACATAAAGGGGGTTATTCTTCGACCGGCGGCACAGAATTTGGACAGTGCGGTCAACCTCTGCAGTGCGGCCGATCAGAGGATCAATACGCCCCTGTTTGGCTTTTTCATTCAGATTGACGGTGAACTGATCCAGTGCACCTTCTTTCTTGTCCTTTTTCGCCTTGCTGTCTTCGGGCTCGTCGTTTCTCTGCTCAGCGCCGGAGACGGACTGAGTTTCGGCTAGCTTGCCGTCCTTGCCGATGCCGTGGCTGATATAAGATACGGCATCGAGCCGGCTCATATCCTGCTGTTGCAGGAAGTATACTGCATAGCTCTCTCGCTCCGAGAATAAAGCGACTAGGACATTTGCGCCGGTTACAACATCTTTGCCAGAGCTTTGGACATGCAATATTGCGCGTTGAACGACACGTTGAAACCCACTCGTCGGCGATGGGTCAACCTTGCCCTCCACGCGCAAACTTTCCAACTCGGTATCCAAATATGTGATGATGATGTCAGAAAGTTCGCCAAGATCGACGCCGCAAGCCTGCATGACCTTCGCAGCATCCGTATCGTCAATTAGCGCCAGAAGGAGATGCTCCAGTGTCGCATATTCATGCGCGCGGTCGCCAGCATGTTTCAATGCGTTATGAAGCGTGGCTTCCAGAGACTCTGCAAATGATGGCATAACTTAGTCTCCTTGTGAGTCGCGGCAACTTCTGAATACTATATCGGCTTGGCCTTCGGCGCTTTCAAGCATGATGGGGCAGATAACGGTATGTGTCTGGTTTTTCTTAACGATAGACGAGTGGTCATCACTTTTTAAACAATGCGTCCGCAACAGTTCTATGCTTGCTGGCGAACGCTATTTTCCCCTCGCAGCGTATAATTTCTGCCTTTAGTGAAGCGATACGTGCGTCAAGCTCCGCCACGGACAGGGAATCAATATCCTGCGTAACAAGATTGGCCACAGGATCGTCGCGCCGGCGCGGCAAGTTTTCGTCAATATCCATACCGCATATTTTACCGATGGGCGGTTGCTGTCAATATGAAGCTTGCTTAAAAGGCCGGTCAATCAAAAGGGATATGGCACAGATGGATAAGCTACCGGAATCAATGACCGTAATCGAGATTTCGACGCCGGGTGGACCCGAGGTGCTTGTCCCGTCACATCGGCCACTACCGATTCCGGGTGTGGGCGAAGTGCTGTTGAAAGTCGCTTATGCGGGCGTAAACCGGCCTGACGTTATCCAGCGTAAGGGGCTTTACCCTGCGCCTCCAGGGGCAAGTGATCTGCCCGGGCTTGAAGTGTCGGGAACAGTCGTTGCCGTAGGTGATAATGTCGACCTGGCTGTTATTGGTAACCGTTACTGCGCGTTAGTATCAGGCGGTGGCTATGCCGAATATTGCCTTGCGCGGATGGATGTGTGCTTACCGGTTCCATCAGGCATGGAGATGGTCGAAGCGGCCGCCTTACCTGAAACATTGTTCACTGTTTGGCATAATGTTTTTGAGCGGGGCTATGCTTCCCCTGGTGAGACCGTTCTCATTCACGGAGGGACCAGCGGAATTGGTACCATGGCGATCAAACTGGGTAAGCTTTTCGGCCTGACTGTGATTGTGACCTGTGGTTCCGATGAAAAATGTGTAGCAGCCGAAAAAATCGGCGCGGATCATGCCATCAACTATAACAATTCCGACTTTGTCGAACGTGTGAAGGCGCTCACAAGTGGCGAGGGCGTCCATCTTGTGCTTGATATGGTCGCAGGCAGTTATGTGTCCCGCAATCTGCAGTGCTTGCGTGAAGACGGGCGGCATGTGACCATTGCGGTGCAGGGCGGGATGATATCGGAAATCAACATGGCTTATGTCATGTCACGCCGCCTGACGCTGACTGGATCGACGCTACGTCCTCGAACCCCTGCGTTTAAGGCAACGCTTGCGCAGCAATTATTAGCGAAGGTCTGGCCAATGGTTTGCGAAGGAACGCTGCGTCCCGAAATGGACAAGATTTTTCCGCTTGCCGAAGCCGCCGCCGCACATGCCTATATGGAATCCGGCGCACATATCGGGAAAATCATGCTGGAAGTATAAGCGCGTTTATAGTTTAGGTGCTTTCACCGTCACGCCATCCAGCCAAATTTTGACATCATTGGCGCTTTTCTCGGGAATTTCCTCCATAGGGATATGGCCGACATTAGGGTAGATGACTAGCTTTGCCTGCGGCAAGGCTTCGGCGAACCATTTGGCCGAGCTAACGGGGATTAAGTTATCTTCGGCGCCCCACAAGATCAAAGTTGGCACCTTTATGGCCGAGAGCTGCTCTTTTGTGCCGGGTGTCATATTCTTGGGACTTGCAAAGCGCTGCATCGTTGCTTCGCGGTTGCCGGGATAGCGGTTTAATTCCCAGTATCGGTCAATGAGCTTGTCATTGATTTTTGAATGAACGCTCATCGACGTTTTAACACTCGATTCAAAAATGCTGCGGGGTGCGATGAAGCGAACGGATTCTTTTATCACCGGCATGCGCATTAGTTTGAACCCAATCGGTAAATTGCCAGATTTTGCACGAGGTTGTCCGCTGGCATCAACTAACAACAAAGCTTCGACCTTCTCAGGATGCTCCAAAGCAAATAGCCATGAAACACCGCCGCCCATGGAATTGCCGCCAATTATCGCATTATCAACATTCAACTTGGTCAATAAACGGTCAACGACGCTCACATAAGTTGCATTGTCGTAGATGCCTGCGGGGTTGCTTCCAGTCAGACCATGTCCAGGAAGATCAAGCGTGATAACGCGATAGTCTTTGCCGAGAATTTTGACCCATGGTTCCCAAGTGTGCAGTGAGGCGTTTGAACCGTGGATGAGGACGAGAACGCGTCCATCGGGCTTGCCTTCATCGCGATAATGCACGCGCAGACCAGGCTCCAATTCGGCAAAGCGTGAAGCGGCGTTGCTATATTTGCGCTCCATCTGGGCGGCCTCTGTATCAGGGGCATAGCCCCAGAAAAACAGTGCGGCCAAGGCGGCAAGCAACAAAATGACGAGCCATTTGATCAAACGTAGCATATCTTCCCCCAATTATTGCTCTGGAATGCACGGGTGGTGCAGCGGGTGCAAGTCCAAACGCGCATTGTCGCTTGCCGATGTGGCAAACTTCGCCTAATGCTTGGTTAACATTTTCAGGCCGCTCCGTAAGGGGCGGCCCTTATTATTGGAGCAAATGAAATGGCCACCCCTTTGATGCCACATGCGACAGCCGCTTGGTTGGTCGACAACACGGGTTTGAGCTTCTCGCAAATCGCCGAATTTTGTGGAATTCATATCCTTGAAGTGCAGGCCATGGCTGATGATATGACGGGATCGAAATATACCGGCCGTGACCCTGTGCATGCCGGCGAACTGGCGATGGAAGAAATCGAAAAGGGGCAGGCGGATGAGGATTATGTTCTCAAAATGTCAAAGGGACCGGATCAGGTGCGCCGCACAAAAGGCCCGCGGTATACGCCAGTATCCAAGCGTCAGGACAAGCCCGATGGCATCGCTTGGCTTCTGCGTAATCACCCCGAAATTTCGGATGGTGCCATCTGCAAGTTGATCGGTACGACGCGCAATACAATTGCGGCCATTCGTGAGCGTAGCCACTGGAACATCGCCGAAATTCAGGCGAAGGATCCAGTAACGCTTGGTTTGACATCGCAGCGCGAGCTGGATGCTATTGTGAACCGCGCTGCTAAAAAAGCCGGTATCGACAACACCGCTGCCAATGACGCGCGCCTGGGAACCGATCGTGACGCTTTAATCGAAGAATTGCGCGCAGAACGTACAGAAGCTGCCCGTCGCGCGGAAGCTGCGCTGAATGGCGAAGACGAAAATGCTGGCAAGGCAGAATTGACCGCCGACACGCTGTTCAAAAAAGCTGGCGAATAATCGCAACGTCATGATTGCCTTAATCGCTTGATTAAGGCACGGCGGGGGGATGGCAGTTCCTACACCCCCCGCATATGACGCGTCGCTTGCCGACCATGGGTTTGAAGCAAAAGAGCTTAAGGGGCTAACTTACCCATTGGGCGATCATGCGCCGCAATATGGCGAAATTTACCCCATTGCACCGGATATGGGTTGGACGCGGATGCCTGTGCCCGGCAACTTAGCGCACATAAATCTATGGCTTCTGGATGAAGTTGATGGTGGTTACGCTATCGCGGATACTGGCCTTTTCATGCCAGCGACGATTGAACAATGGAAGTCGATGTTTGCTGGCGTCTTGGCCGAACGCGCGCTCAAGCGAATTTTTGTAACCCACTTTCATCCCGACCATGTCGGCTGCGCCGGTTGGCTGGCCAATAAGTTTAAGGTTCCTATTTGGATGAACCGCACTGAATGGTTGATGGCGCGAATGCTGACCAGCGAACAGTTGGAGCAGCCGCCAGAGGAAGTTCTCAACAACCGTCGTTTTGCCGGTTTTGATGAGGCGCGCATTGATAAGCTGCGCAAGGCAGGATGGGGTGGTTTTGCCCGCGCGGTGTCGCGTCTGCCGACGGGGCATGTGCGCATGGAAGATGGACAAGTCATTCGCGTTGGTCGCCGGGACTGGACGGTTATGACGGGCGGTGGCCACACACCAGAACATGCCAGTCTTGTCGATTTTGATAACAATATGATTATTGCTGGCGACCAGATTTTGCCGCGTATCACATCAAACGTATCGGTCATGGATAGCGAACCAGAAGCGGATCCGCTGGGCGAATGGCTGGCATCAATTGCGAAATTCCGTGCGGCTTTGCCCGCGGATATGTTGGTGCTGCCTGCGCATGGCGAGCCCTTTACCGGCGTGCATGTCCGTTTGGACAAGCTTGCCTCGGGACATCATGAGCGGCTTGATAAGCTTGAATCTGCATTGCGTACCTCCGAAATGCGTTCTGTTGACACGTTCTCATTGCTTTTTGACCGTGAGATTGACGATAGCGTTTATGGTTTAGCTGCAGGCGAGGCGCAGGCGCATTTGCGGCATTTGCATTTTGCCGGACGGATAAAATGTGAAATCCGCGACGGCGTTGGCTGGTATCACGCGGCATAATGTTTCGATCATGGCCGTCTTGCCAAAAACAATGATCGTTAAGTGTGACCACAAAGCAATTCGGATCGCGCGAGATTGTTAAAGGCCAGTCTGCGATGGAAGGAAATCTCAATCTCATCCGCAAGATAATCCATGTCGACATGGATGCATTTTATGCCAGCGTTGAGCAACGTGATAATCCCGATCTGCGCGGTAAACCCGTGGCCGTCGGCGGTTCATCCAAGCGAGGGGTAGTAGCTGCAGCAAGCTATGAAGCGCGTGCGTTCGGTGTGCGCTCGGCGATGCCATCTGTAACTGCGCAAAGGCAATGCCCCGACCTGATTTTTGTCAAGCCAAGGTTTGAAGCCTATAAAGCAGTTTCCCGTCAAATTCGTGATATTTTTGCGCGGCATACCGACCTTATCCAGCCACTATCGTTAGATGAGGCCTATCTTGATGTCACCCATGACAAGCAAGGCATCGGGTCCGCAGTGAAGATTGCTAAAGCGATCCGCACAGCTATCCGCGACGAGACGGGCCTTACCGCGAGCGCCGGTGTAAGCTACAACAAGTTCATTGCAAAGCTGGCCAGCGACCAGAATAAGCCCGATGGAATGTGCGTCATTTTGCCGGATCAAGGCCCGGAGTTCGTTGCTAGCCTGCCGGTCCGCCGGTTTCATGGTGTCGGACCACGTACCGCTGAGAAGATGGCTAAGCTCGGTGTGAATACGGGCGCTGACCTTGCGCAGAAAGATGAGAATTGGTTGGCGCAGCATTTCGGCAGTTGGGGCGAATATTTGTTCTGGGCTGCACGTGGCATTGACCACCGGCCGGTCATCGCAAATGCAGTGCGCAAATCTATCGGCGCAGAAAGTACCTATTTTGATGATAAACGGAGCGTGCCCGAACTGCGCGATGCTCTGGAAGAGATAGTAGATTTAGTATGGGGCCGTATAGAACGGAGCCAAGCGCAGGGCAGAACATTGGTGCTAAAGGCGCGTTATTCGGATTTCCGGACAATCACACGATCCCGAACTGTTGGGCAAGCGTTGACGGATCGAGCGGCTATTGCGCAACTTGGCCATGCATTGCTTGATCAAATACTCCCGGTTGAGATGGGGGTTAGACTTCTTGGGCTAACACTTTCCGGTTTGGTAGACCATAATGAAATCGCACACGGTGCTGCGCCGCAGGGACAATTTAAATTTGATTGATTGAAAATTGAAATTTTTTATCATATATCATTAAACTGTTATGTGTATGCAATACAGGATATGAGATGGCGCGCCCTCAGACCGACATTGATGCTGGAAGAGCAGCATTGCTGGAAGTTGTCGAAGACTTGGTTCGCAAGCGTGGGTCGGTAGACATTTCGATGACAGATTTGGCGGCAGCCGCGGGTATGTCGCCATCCAATCTGTATCGCTTTTTCGACAATAAAGAAGCGTTGCTTGAGGCTGTGGCAGAGCGTTTTTTTGCCGAAAAAGTTCGAATAATGGTTGAGGTAACCGAATCCGATCTGCCCGTTCAAGACAAGATGTACCAATATTTTGCGCGGCGTTACCTCGCTATGGTCGACCAATATGAAGCAGAACCCGATTTACTGAAAAGTTACCTTGAAATTGGGCAACAATATTTTGAGGTTGTCCGCGGCTATGTAGATCTGGGAGATCATTATCTCTCCCTGATTGTCGCAGAGGCGATGGAGCAGGGTTATTTTGAAGGCCTCTCGATTGATGAGACAGTGTCATTAATCAACCAGATGGTGCAGTGCTACACCAACCCAGACGCGCTTTTTTACGTTGGCACCGCTAAGTTGAGGGTAGAGAAGCTCGCAACGATAGTTGAAACAATTTTTCTTGGTCTAGGCAAAAAATCGTCGGCGCAAACGCTTGCCCAACCGCATATCAGGATCGTTTCGTAAACCGCATAGATAGCTAGTCTGTCAGGCAGGCACTGACCTCTTTCACAGCCGCGTCCAGATGCGGCATTCTGCAAAACAGCCTAGTTAGATATGTGCCTACCACTTTAACGCATAATCACTTTTACAATGTCACAGTGCTGATTTAAGCACGTGATTAAATCGGAAGGGAGTGAGCTTTTATGCGTGTCGACAATGCGATTTTTCCATCAATGGAGCAGGCTAAGTCATTTTTCGGCGGTCCAGAGAACGGGCCGTTTGTCATGGTCAATTTGTTGAGGTTCAAAGACAAAGCGGAATATGCCGATGGCAGCGATGCGGATATGTCGGGCGCAGCCGCTTATGCCCGTTACGGCAAAGCTATTCAGGCTTGTCTGGCTGCCGTCGGTGGCCGTCAGATTTACGCAGGGACAGTCACCGGGATGATGATCGGTGAAGTTGAGGACCAATGGGACATGATCGCTTTGGTCGAATACCCATCTCTAGCGGCTATGCAGAAAATGGTGTCTTCGCCTGAATATCAAGCCATTGAGACCCATCGCAAAGCAGGGCTTGCTGGGCAGTTAAACATCCGCACCAGTCAGATTGGACGTTGATATGAAACCGATGCAGAACCGCATGACCGACCTACTCGGCGTCGAGTATCCCATCATTCAAGCGCCAATGGGTTGGATTGCGCGGGCGCAGCTGGCATCTGCGGTATCGAACGCAGGTGGCCTTGGTATCATCGAAACATCCTCAGGTGAATTGGATGAAGTGCGCGCTGAAATCATCAAAATGCGAGAACTTACCGATAAGCCCTTTGGGGTGAACATCGCACAAGCCTTTGTCCGCGACCCGGGTATTGTGGATTTCGTGGTCGACCAAGGCATCAAGTTCGTAACTACATCAGCAGGCGACCCTAACAAATATTGTGGGCCATTAAAGGCGGCCGGCCTGACTGTGTTTCACGTAGTACCAACATTGGCGGGCGCGTTGAAAGCAATTGATGCTGGCGTTGATGGCCTTGTGGTCGAAGGCGGCGAAGGCGGAGGTTTCAAAAATCCGAAGGACGTTGCTTTAATGGTCCTGCTGCCGCTCATCCGCAGCAAAGTGGATGTGCCAATTGTGGCCGCGGGCGGTATCGTCTGTGGTCGGACAATGGCCGCGGCCTTCGCGCTTGGCGCTGAGGCGGTTCAAATGGGCACACGGATGGTCAGTGCAGCGGAATCACCAGTGCATCATAACTGGAAAGACGCCATCATAAACGCGAAAGAAACCGACACGCTGTTCCTCAACCGCCACGGGCCGGGGCCGGCATTACGTGCCTTGCGCACGGAACGCACAACGAAGCTGGATCTTGAACCAACGGATAATATCATGGCCGAAATGCGCGGTGTGCTTGATTTGTATTTCGGCGGCGACATGGAGGCTGCTGTAGCTCTTTCTGGGCAAGTGGCCGGACGCATTGATTCTGTGAAACCCGCTAAGCAAATTATCGATGAGGTGATGGACGAGTTTTATGCTGTCATGAACGATTTGCGGCGCGACTATCTCTAGGATTTGACGTGGACCCGGTCCTTGAAGAGTTTCTAAGCGATCCTGCAGCAGATGTCTCGGCGCTGCACGATGTTGCGCGGATCAAGGCTATATTGGAGCAATGTGGGCGTGATGGCCGTGCGATAAGCTATTCTGAGCTCTTGTTGAACCTCGGTTTTCGCTTCACACGGCCCAAAATGCGGGCGGTGTGCAAGACGCTCGATAAGATAGACCAGATCACGGCCGAAGAAGGCGCGCCTGCGCTCGCGGTGCTTGTGGTACGTGAAGGTGATGGCTTGCCGGGGCAGGGTTGGTGGACGGGGCGAACCGATTATCAGGGCGAGTGGACCGGTCCGCAAGCGCATGCACATATTAGCAAGCTTCAGGGCGATGTGTTTGCATATTGGCAAGACAAATCGATTTGAATTTGAAACTGATTTGGGATGACTAAATTCATGCGACAGGCAACCGAGTTTTTGGATGAAAGCGAGGCGTTATGCGTCCAGCTGGCGCCGCTTTCCGAAGCAGATTTTGAAACGCCAACCCAGTTCAAGGATTGGACCATCAACAACATCATCCGCCATCTGCATGTTTGGAACATAGCAGTTGATTTATCATTGCGCGACGAGGCCGCGTTTGGCGCATTTGTCGCCGCGATGATGGCTGGTGTTCGCGGGGGTAAGCTGCCTGAGTTTGAGGCGAGCTATCTAGAAGGTCTTTCTGGTCATGCCTTGCGAAACGCTTGGATGGAGCGCGCGAAAGCCACCGCCGCTGCATTTGCTGCTACAGATCCTAAGCTTCGACTCAAATGGGTTGGCCCGGACATGAGCGCGCTCAGCTCAATCACAGCGCGGCTCATGGAAACTTGGGCACATGGGCAGGCTGTTTACGATGTGCTTGGCGTGGAGCGGCAAGAAACCGACCGGATTGGAAACATCGTGCGCCTTGGTGTGAACACATGGGGCTTCACATGGAAAAATCGCCGCGTCGAGCCGCCCGGCCCTATGCCGAAGGTGCGCCTGTTAGCTCCATCTGGCGCGGTTTGGGAATATGGCGAGCCTTCCGAAAGCGGAATGATCTCGGGTAGAGCGACAGAATTCTGCCAAGTCGTCACCCAATGTCGCAATGTTGCGGACACTGCGCTTGAAGTCACAGGCGAAGTCGCGCATCAATGGATGGCAGTGGCGCAGTGTTTTGCGGGGCCACCGCAAGACCCGCCAGCAAAAGGTATAAGGCACAAGTCACATGGCACCGCGCCGACAGGGGAGTTTGAATAGCATGAAGAAGGTCGTTTTTGTCTCTTTAGGCGCAGCCTTACTAGCGAGTACTTCTGTGGCCGCGCAACCTGCTGACGTGGTTACCGTGATCCATGCCGGCAATTTATTGGACAAGCCAGGAAGCTCACCGCGCGGCCCATCTACCGTCATTATTCGCAATGGCAAAATCGTTGAACTTTTGTCTGGACATCAGCAGGGACCAGCAGGTGCGACACTGATCGATCTGAAAGACAAATTTGTCCTCCCAGGGTTAATCGACAGCCATGTGCATTTGGATAGTGACGCAGGCGGTAATGCAGCGTTGATCGAGGCCGTTACCGACAGTCCGGCGCGCGCCGCCTATCGCGCTGCGGGTAATGCGAAGAAAACATTGATGGCTGGCTTCACTACAGTCCGCAATATGGGCGACGGCACAGGCGCAACTCTTGCTTTGCGCGATGCGGTCGCTGCGGGCGAACTCCCCGGACCCCGGATTATTGACGCTGGCCGTTCGATCTCAACGACCAGCGGGCATATGGATGCAACGCTCTCAGTCTCCGAAGACCTACATGCCAGTATCGGTCAGGAAAATCTGTGTGATGGCGTTGAAAGCTGCCGTCAGGCGATACGCAAACAGGTCCGGCGCGGTGTGGACGTGATCAAGATTGCAACGACAGGCGGCGTGAATAGCCGCATTGGGGCTGGTCTTGGGCGGCAATTGTTTGATGACGAGGTGAAGGCATTAGTTGATACTGCGCATCTTTACGGCAAGAAAGTTGCCGTCCACGCCCATGGCGACGACGGCGTCAACATCGCCTTGGCTGCTGGAGCCGACTCGATTGAGCACGGCACCATGATTACCGACGAGAGCATCAAATTGTTCAAATCTTCAGGCGCATATTATGTGCCGACGCTGTCTACGGTGAATGGCTATCTTGAGCGGCTCGCTGCAAACCCCAATGCCTACCCGCCTGACGTGCTGGCGAAAGTGCAATGGCGCATTGGTGTGACTGGTAAGAGCCTTGCCAAGGCCTATCCTGCAGGCGTTAAAATCGCATTTGGTACAGATGCCGGTGTTTCCAAGCATGGCCGGAACGCAGACGAGTTTGAATTGATGGTGAAGCATGGCATGCCCGCCAGTGCCGCTATTCAGGCCGCTACAATGAATGCCGCGACCTTATTGGGCGTTGAAAAAGAGGTGGGATCGCTCGAACCAGGCAAAGCAGCAGATTTGATTGCCGTGGCAGGAGACCCCATAGCCGACATCACTACATTGAAATCGGTACGTTTCGTGATGAAGAATGGGCGGGTTTTTAAGGCTGAATGATGATACCCTTTTGTGGGTCTGTTCGGCCTTGAAGGGTCTCTACAAAGACGGTTTCGGCAGCATTGAGTCCGGCGCGTATTTCGATTTCCACCACGCCATCGGCCGCAGTTAGGAAGCTTTTCCAACTGCGGCTTACGGCTTCGCCAAAACCTTTTGGTCCTAGTTCCTGAATAGTTGCGACCGCGTGATCGGGGGCGAAAAACAGGATGGGCTTCGGTCCCGGCATTTCGCCGCCACTTGCGCCAGCGCTGTTTGGCCCTCGTGCGTCAACATGGGTGGCTCCGACCAAACAGCTATAATTTAAATGGCTGGCCAGCCTTTCGTGGATCGCCCGGAGCAGTTGCGAATTGCCGGCAAAATCGACGCAGACCGAAGCAGTCTTGGGCAGGGCGTCAACGTTATCATAGGACATGACTTCGTCGTACAGGCCAGTTCCCATGACAAATTCCACATTGCCTTTCGAGGTCAGACCTATGCGCTTTATGCTGGACGATAAATCCTTTGCGACGCTCGCAAGACCCATCGCCGTTTTGGATGAAGCGCTAGTGATGATAAGGTTTTCTCCGCCAAACCAGCCTTCGCGGCGGAGCATGGCTTCAATAAGGAAGCCAGTTTTGAACAAAGGTCCGAATAACATACGCTCCGCCTCTTTGGCGGGGTCATGTTCCAGGTCAGCGGCAAGACGGCTATACTGGTTATAGATTGGGCTCATGGGCTGCCGGTGTGCCGCCATATCGGTGAAACCGCCGATACTCACTTTGCCAGGCAGAACATCGAGATGCGTCCCCATCGGTAAATAGCCATAGACGCGCTCGCCAACCGCAATATCGGGGCAATGCGATTCTTCGACCATTGCATGGCCCCACATTGGCACGACGCCGAAATCCCCATCCGCTGGAAAGAAGTTCCAATAGCCGAACTGGTCCCCGATGACCGCGTAAGTGATGTTATTGGCGGTGACGGAGAAGCTTTCGATACGCAAACGAACTGCACCTTCGCTAAGCGGCGGCAATGCCGCGTCATGCACCTGCGTTTGTGTCAGTGCCTGTTTGTTTACCCAGATTGTCGATGCCATAATTGCTTCTCCTTGCGACGGCATAACCGCCTGAACTTATCCATTCAACGAAAGACTATAGCTTCAATTGTTCACATTGATGTGAATATGCACTTTGACAATCACATCGCGATGTGAAAATAGCGAATCATGAGCACACAATTGATCAATAAACTTCGTAGCCTCGTCAACGACGGCGGCTTGTCACGGTCCGGCTTGGCGCGCGCTGCTGGCCTTCATGCCAACACTTTGCGCGACTTGGATGAGCCGGGCTGGAATCCCACCGCGGAGACACTGCGTAAGTTGGAAAGCTATTTGTTTTCGAATGATGACACGCCTGCGCTCGTGCCGATTGAGGAAATCATTGAAGAGGCGCGGAACGGCCGGATGTATATTCTCGTCGATGACGAGGACCGGGAAAATGAAGGTGACCTGATAATTCCGGCGCAAATGGCGACGCCAGACGCGATCAATTTCATGGCAACGCATGGCCGTGGCCTTATCTGCCTTTCGATGACCAAAATGCGTTGCGAGCAGCTTGGCCTGACGCCGATGGCGCGTGAGAACCGTGAAAGCATGCAAACTGCCTTCACGGTGTCCATAGAAGCCCGTGACGGTGTTACGACGGGTATCAGCGCAGCAGATAGGGCGCGCACGATTTCAGTTGCTGTAGACGCTTCCATGGGGCCTGATGATATCGTTTCGCCCGGCCATGTCTTTCCGCTTACGGCACGCGATGGCGGCGTGCTGGTGCGCGCAGGGCATACAGAAGCGGCTGTCGACATTAGCCGGCTTGCCGGTCTCAACCCGTCGGGCGTGATTTGTGAAATCATGAAAGACGATGGCACAATGGCAAGGATGGACGACCTAGTCGCTTTCGCCCGTATGCATAATTTGAAAATGGGGACGATCCGCGATTTGATCGCCTATCGCCGCAAGCACGATCATTTGGTCGAAAAGCGCGCGGAGATGAAGTTCAACAGCCGTTGGGGCGGTGACTGGTCCGCCATGACCTTTTACAACAAGGCGACGGGCGATGAGACCATTGCTTTGATAAAGGGCCGCATTGACCCTGAAAAACCGACATTGGTTCGTATGCACACAATGTCGATGTTCGTTGACGTGTTTGGCGAAGAAAATGAGCGTTCAGGCCTTTTGTCACGTTCGATGGAGGCCATCGCTGCTGAAGGCGCTGGTGTGATCGTGGTCATAAACAAGCCCATGAAGGGCATTGTGTCCCGTTTCATGCAGCTGCGCGCAGAGGGCAAGCAAGCTGGTGCGCCTGAGATTGAAGAACTGCGGGATTATGGCGGCGGCGCACAAATCCTGACCGAGCTTGGCGTGCAGGACATGATATTGCTCACCAACACCCACCACACGTTGGTTGGCCTTGAAGGCTATGGCCTTTCCATTGTAGGCGAACGGCCAATTCCCGGAACCGGAGGCGAGTGATGGCAAAGTTTTTGATAGTTGAAGCGCGGTTTTATGACCATTTGAACGACATGCTCGTCGCAGGTGCGACGGCAGCGTTGAAGGCCAAGGGGCATGAGGTTGAGGTCATTACCGTGCCCGGCGCGCTCGAAATTCCCGGTACCATAGCGATGGCCGCAGAAGCGCAGATATATGACGGTTTTGTAGCCATTGGCGTTGTCATTCGCGGCGAAACGTATCATTTTGAGATTGTCGCTGGCGAGAGCGCGCGCGGTATCATGGCGTTGACGATGGACGGAATCGCAATCGGCAACGGCATATTGACCGTTGAAAACGAAGCGCAAGCTATCGTGCGCGCCGATCCCAAGCAGAAGGACAAGGGCGGAGAAGCCGCTATTGCGGCGATGGCCTTGCTAAATCTGCAAAATCGTTTCAACTGAAACGATGAGCGCACCGACTTTAACGACACAGATCAACACCGATTCCGAAGAGTTTAAGGCGCGCAGTGCCTACAACAGGGCGTTGCGCGATGAACTGTGGGCGAGGGTCGCCGAGGCTGCGCTGGGCGGTAATGAGAAGTCGCGCGAGCGGCACATGTCGCGTGGAAAATTGCTGCCGCGTGAGCGTGTCGAGCGCCTGCTGGATAGCGGTTCGCCTTTCCTAGAAATCGGCCAACTTGCAGCATGCGACCTGTATGATAGCGAAATCCCCGGTGCAGGCCTTATCACGGGAATCGGCCGCGTTTCGGGCCGCCAGTGCATGATCGTGTGCAACGACGCGACGGTAAAGGGTGGCACTTATTACCCGATGACGGTCAAAAAGCATTTGCGGGCCCAGGAAATTGCTGAGGCGAACCACTTGCCGTGCATTTATCTCGTTGACAGCGGCGGCGCAAACTTACCGCATCAGGACGAAGTCTTCCCCGATCGTGACCATTTCGGGCGCATCTTTTTCAACCAAGCCAATATGAGCGCCAAAGGCATTCCACAAATCGCCTGTGTCATGGGCAGCTGCACCGCGGGCGGCGCGTATGTACCCGCGATGTCCGACGAAACCGTCATCGTTCGCAACCAAGGCACGATTTTCCTCGCTGGCCCACCCTTGGTGAAGGCGGCAACGGGGGAGGAAATCAGCGCTGAGGATCTAGGCGGTGGCGACCTGCATGGTCGCAAGTCCGGCGTGGTGGATCATGTGGCGGAGAATGACGAACATGCGCTGACGATTGTGCGCGATATCATCAGCCATTTGGGCCCAATCCACAAACCCGACATTGATATAAAAGAACCACGTCCGCCAAAATTTGACCCTGAAGAAATTTACGGTGTCATCCCTGACGATGTGCGTGCGCCTTACGACGTCCATGAAGTCATCGCCCGTTTAGTCGACGGCAGCGAATTTCACGAGTTCAAGGCCTTATATGGCACCACTCTCGTCTGCGGCTTTGCGCATATCTGGGGAATGCCGGTCGCTATCCTCGCCAATAACGGCGTGTTATTTTCCGAAAGCGCCGTCAAAGGGGCGCATTTCATTGAGCTTGCTTGCCAGCGGCGGATCCCGTTGCTGTTCTTGCAAAACATCAGCGGCTTCATGGTTGGTGGTAAATATGAGGCGGAAGGCATTGCCAAGCATGGCGCAAAGCTTGTCACGGCCGTCGCCACCGCAAGCGTGCCCAAGATAACTGTGCTAATTGGGGGCAGCTTTGGCGCGGGCAATTACGGCATGTGCGGCCGCGCTTATTCGCCACGCTTCCTGTTCACTTGGCCCAATGCACGGATTTCGGTGATGGGCGGCGAACAGGCGGCGTCGGTGCTCGCTACTGTCCACCGTGATGCGGAAAAATGGACACCCGAAGAGGCGGAAGCCTTCAAAGCCCCAATTCGCCAGAAATATGAGGATGAAGGCAACCCTTATTATGCGACCTCACGATTGTGGGATGACGGCATCATCGACCCAGCGCAGACAAGGGATGTGTTGGGCCTAGCTTTCGCTGCAGCACTCAATGCGCCCGTCGAGGAGGCACCCCGCTTTGGGGTGTTCCGGATGTGAGTTCATGATCCAATCCCTCCTCATCGCCAATCGTGGCGAGATTGCGTGCCGGATTATCCGCACCGCGCGGGATATGGGCATTCGCACGGTTGCGGTTTATTCGGACGCCGATGCTAAGGCGCTACATGTGCAGGAAGCCGATGCGGCGGTGCATATTGGGCCGTCTGCGGCGCGGGAGAGCTATTTGGTGGGCGAGAAGATTATCGCTGCTGCTAAGGCCACCGGCGCAGAGGCGATCCATCCTGGCTATGGCTTCCTTTCGGAAAATGCGGAATTCGCGCAGGCAGTGATTGACGCAGGGCTGATCTGGGTCGGTCCACGTCCCGCCAGCATCACTGCAATGGGGCTGAAGGACGCCGCCAAGAAACTAATGGCTGAAGCGGGCGTGCCTGTTACTCCGGGCTATATGGGCGACAATCAGGACCCTGCGTTTCTCGCCGAACGCGCCACCGATATCGGCTATCCCGTCCTCATCAAGGCCGTTGCAGGCGGCGGCGGGAAGGGGATGCGCAAGGTCGAAAGCGCAAGCGACTTCGCGGACGCGCTCGCCTCTTGCCAGCGTGAGGCCAGCGCATCGTTCGGCAACGCGCATGTCTTGATCGAAAAATATATTCAGCGCCCGCGCCATATCGAGGTGCAGGTGTTTGGCGACACCCATGGCAACATCGTCCATTTGTTCGAACGCGATTGTTCGCTGCAACGTCGTCACCAGAAGGTGATTGAAGAAGCCCCCGCGCCGGGCATGGACGAAGCAACGCGTCAACAGCTTTGCGCGGCGGCAGTTAAGGCCGCCAAGGCGGTCGACTATGTCGGTGCGGGCACGATCGAGTTCATCGCGGATGCCTCTGAAGGACTGCGCGCCGACCGCATATGGTTCATGGAAATGAATACGCGGTTGCAGGTCGAACATCCGGTGACCGAGGAAATTACGGGCGTTGATCTTGTCGAATGGCAATTGCGCGTCGCCAGCGGTGAAGCCGTGCCCTTACGGCAGGAGCAGTTGCGCATCAACGGTTGGGCGATGGAAGCGCGGTTATATGCGGAAAACCCTGCAACTGGCTTTTTGCCGTCTATTGGCTCCCTTGACCATTTGGAATTTCCGGAAGAGCTAAGGGTCGATACAGGCGTTGAACAAGGCGGAGAAGTTTCGCCTTATTACGACCCCATGGTTGCCAAGCTGATCGCATGGGGAGAGACGCGCGAGGAAGCCATTGACCGATTACGAGACGGCATTGACGGCACTGAAGTGTGGCCAGTCAAAACAAATGCTGGCTTTTTGGGTCGTTTGCTCGATTTGGACGAATTTGGACTTGGTGACGTAGATACCGGCCTCATTGCGCGGGAAGTTGAAGACCTCGTCCATCCATCCGAGCCAGAGCCCGAAGAGTTGTTGGAAGCCGCTGCTTTGTTATGTGCCAGCCCCGGCGAGGGACCAGTGAGCGCCATTTTAGGTTTCCGCCTGAATGCACCACCGCATGCTGAGGCGCGTCTCAGGGACGAAGATGGTAATCTTTATGTGGTCGCTTTTGATGAAATTGAGGCCGACGAACCCACAGCGGACGTGCTCGCTTTCGCGGACGGTTTTGCGCGTCGTTATGTGTTAGACGAACCGCGTGGGTCAGGGCATAGTGCCGCGAGCGACGGTGCAATCCTGTCGCCTATGCCGGGCCGCATTATCGCGGTTGATGTTGCTGTGGGTGACGCAGTGTCCAAAGGCCAAAAGCTGGTGACGCTTGAGGCTATGAAAATGGAACATAGCCTAACGGCGCCGTTTGACGGCGTTGTGACGGAGTTGAATGCGGACACTGGTGCGCAGGTGCAGGTAGAGGCGTTGTTGGTGCGGATTGCGGTGGTGGAGCAGTTATGACCATGTTTAAGCGTCACCCTGAACTTGTTTCAGGGTCTATTTATCAGCCTCAACCGGTGGCTTGTGAGGCACTATGGACCCTGAAACAAGTTCAGTGTGACGGTTGTGTACGAGGGTTAGCGTAATGGCAGGCAAATATTTCAACGAATGGCACATCGGCGATAGCATCGCCCATGAAATTCGCCGGACGGTGACCGAGACAGATAATTTACTGTTTTCGGTCATGACGCATAACCCACAACCGCTGCACATTGATGCCGAAGCCGCCAAGGCCAGCGAATTTGGACAGATTCTCGTAAATGGCACCTTCACTTTTGCGTTAATGGTTGGGCTGTCGGTGGGGGATACAACGCTCGGCACGTTGGTAGCCAATCTGGGCTATGATAAATTGGTGATGCCCAAGCCCGTGTTCATCGGTGATACCTTACGCGCGGAAACTGAAGTTATTGCGCTCAAGGAAAGCAAATCGCGGCCAGACGCGGGTGTTGTGACGTTCCTGCACCGATGCCTCAATCAACGTGACGAACTTGTTTGCCAAACGGAACGTGCCGCGTTGCTGAAAAAGGCATAGATTGCCATAACGTCCGACGAGGGGCATAATAAGGGCATGAAACTGCGCTCCCTCCTTTTCGTTCCGGGTGACCGGCCAGACCGATTTGCCAAGGCAGCCGCCAGCGGTGCCGATGCGATCATTATTGATCTTGAAGACTCGGTTGCATTTGATCGCAAATTGGCGGCACGCGAAGCTGCCGCGGAGTATCTGTCGGGCGACCGTCCGGTTCCGGTTTTTATCCGCGTTAATCCGCAGGACAGTCATCTTACCCATGACGATCTTGCGTCGGTGCTGCCTTATGTTCCAGATGCTATTGTCTTGCCAAAGGCAGAGGGCGCGCGTTCGGTCCATTGGCTGCGCGCGGAAGCTGCGGCCGTGGCCGATAGTCAGGACGGCGAGGCGCCGCCCATCTTACCCATCGCGACCGAAACGCCAGGCGCGGTGTTTGACCTCGGTACTTTGCGTGAGGTCGCACATAATCTCCTTGGTGTCAGCTGGGGGGCGGAGGATTTGCCTGCTGCGGTTGGCGCTTCGACTTCGCGTGAAGCCGATGGTCGCTACACTGCGCCATATGAAATGGTGCGGTCACTCACGCTCTTTGCGGCGCATGCTGCGGGGGTCGCTGCAATCGATACGGTGTTTCCCGACATAAAAGATGAGGCTGGTCTGGCTGCCTATGTGGCCCGCGCTGCGCGGGATGGTTTTACCGGGATGCTCGCGATTCATCCGTCGCAGGTTGCCACCATCAACGCGGGCTTTACGCCGTCTTCGGCGCAACTGGCGCATGCCCAATCCATCGTTGATGCGTTCGCGGCCAATCCGGGCGCAGGGGTATTGCAAATGGACGGAAAAATGATCGACGCGCCGCATTTGAAAGCGGCGCTATCGATCCTCTCAAGGGCTTAGGCCGCTAGTTTCCGCAACACATAATGCAGAATACCGCCGTTCATGAAATATTCGACTTCGTTCGCGGTGTCGATGCGGCACAGCGTGTCGAAATTGAACGTTGAGCCATCCTTACGGGTGACCATAACGGTTACCGT
>CAIPUN010000093.1 GCA_903868245.1 uncultured Sphingomonadales bacterium
CATGGCTGGACCATAGGTTACGCCAAGAAACTGGCGCGTGGCGAACGGCAGCTGACGGGCAAGCAATTGCGCCTGCTGAACGAAGTCCCCGGTATCGCGTCAGCCATTATCGTCATATTGGTTGTCGCCAAACCGTTTTAGCACGCCCATGCGTACGTATATTCAGAACAGTTGACGTCGCGCCTGCCGCGGAGTATTTAAAGTCCTAAGCCCGTCCTGGGCATACGGCGCGACCCTCACAACAACCGCGCCACCAACTTTTCAATATTCAACCGGTTCGCTTTTAAAAACCGGTCATATCATCGGGCGGTGTGCCCATCCACAATAGGGACCCATGGTCCATCCAACGGAATTATCTATGCATTTGAAAGAGCTGAAAAGCAAAAACCCCGCTGACCTCGTATCGATGGCGGAAGAGCTGGGTGTTGAGGGCGCATCGACCTTGCGTAAGCAGGATTTGATGTTCGCGATCCTGAAAGAACTTGCCGAAGATGGCGAGCAGATCATGGGTCTTGGCACGATTGAGGTTTTGCCCGACAGCTTTGGTTTTTTGCGTTCGCCAGAAGCCAATTATCTGGCCGGTCCGGACGATATTTACGTGTCGCCGAACATGGTGCGTCAATTTGGTTTGCGCACTGGTGACACGGTCGAAGGCGAAATTCGCGCACCTAAGGATGGTGAGCGTTATTTTGCGCTGACCAAGGTGTTGAAGATCAACTTTGACGATCCAGATGCTGTCCGGCACCGCGTCAATTTTGACAATCTGACGCCGCTCTATCCGGATTCAAAACTGACGCTGGATTCGCTTGATCCGACGGTCAAGGACAAATCCGCGCGCGTCATTGATATCGTCAGCCCGCAGGGCAAGGGCCAGCGCGCCTTGATCGTCGCGCCACCACGCACCGGTAAAACCGTGTTGCTGCAAAATATCGCGCGCGCGATTACCGAAAACCACCCTGAGGTATTCTTGATCGTTCTTCTGATCGACGAACGGCCTGAGGAAGTCACCGACATGCAGCGTTCGGTGAAGGGTGAAGTTGTATCTTCCACCTTTGATGAACCCGCGACCCGCCACGTACAAGTCGCCGAAATGGTCATTGAAAAGGCAAAGCGTCTGGTTGAGCATAAGCATGACGTTGTCATCTTGCTCGATTCCATCACCCGCCTTGGCCGTGCCTATAACACCGTTGTGCCATCATCAGGCAAGGTGCTGACTGGTGGTGTCGACGCCAACGCCTTGCAACGTCCAAAGCGTTTCTTTGGCGCCGCGCGGAACATCGAAGAAGGTGGGTCCTTGTCCATCATCGCGACCGCTTTGATCGACACCGGCAGCCGCATGGACGAAGTTATCTTCGAAGAATTCAAGGGCACGGGTAACTCCGAAATCGTGCTGGATCGCAAGGTCGCTGACAAGCGCATCTTCCCAGCCTTGGATGTCGGCAAATCGGGTACGCGTAAGGAAGAATTGCTGGTCGAGGAAAGCAAGCTCAAGAAAATGTGGGTGCTTCGTCGTATCCTCATGCAAATGGGCACCATCGATGCGATGGAATTCCTGCTCGACAAGATGAAAGATTCGAAGACCAACGAAGACTTTTTTGACTCGATGAACCAGTAAGTCAGATATTCCGGAGTAATATTGTGATTGATTTTCTCTTGGTCGCATCGACCGTCAATAATCTGGGTGGGCCCGGCGATATTTGGGCTGCCATCGTCAAAGATTTTTCAAACATTACCGAACCTGCGGCTTTTGCCGCCTTCATGCAGGTTTTGTTGATCGATCTGGTGCTGGCGGGTGACAATGCCATTGTTGTCGGTGCTTTGGCGGCCGGCTTGCCTGCCGATCAGCGTAAAAAAGTCATCCTCATCGGTGTCCTTGCGGCCTTGGTGCTGCGCATCATCTTTGCGCTTATGGTGACATGGTTGCTGGGTATTGTTGGTCTGGTGCTCGCAGGTGGCCTTTTGCTGCTCTGGGTCGCCTGGCGCATGTATCGTGATATCAAGGGACATGCTGGTGAATCGCCCGGATCACCTGAAATTGTCGGTGACGAACATTCGGGGCTGAAGTCGACCAAGACCTTTGCGGGCGCCGCATGGGGCGTTGCTGTCGCCGATGTGTCGATGAGCCTCGACAATGTTCTGGCGGTTGCTGGCGCGGCGCGCGAACACCCCGGAATCCTGATCGTCGGCTTGATTTTTGCGGTCGCGTTGATGGGCATCGCCGCAAATATCATTGCCCAATATATTGAACGCTATCGCTGGATAGCGTGGGTCGGTTTGGTGGTGATCGTCTATGTCGCGGGCAAGATGATAGTCGAAGGCTGGAACGAAGTGCAGCCCTACGCCATGAGCTTTGCTGGCATGTAAATCATAAGGGCTCCCGCGAAGGGAGCCCTTATTGCTTCACCCCAGATGCTCTGCGAAAAACGCCGCTGTGCGAGCGTCCGCTAGCTTTGCGCCTTCCGGATTTCGGCGATTGCCCATCTCCGCTGCAAAGCCATGATCAAGGCCGTCATAGTCATGCAACGCCACCTTGGGGTGATTACCAAGCCCAGCGTGAATCACGGCCTGCACCTCTGGACCGACCAAATGGTCTGCAGTTGGAATATGCAGCATCAAGGGATTGGCGATGGCATGGCTTTCGTCCAGCATCTGGTCAATCATCACACCATAATAGCCGACCGACGCGCTGATGTCGGTCCGCGCGGCTGCCATATATGCGAGCCGTCCACCCAAACAATATCCGACGCAGCCCGCTTTTTCGAGCGGGATGTGGTTCGACAGGCCAGAGCGGACCGCGTGAATCACCGCCTCAATATCGCGCACGCCATCATCGGCATCATATTGCCCGAAATAGCCGAAGGCTTCCTGAAGCTCCGCCTCGATATCGGGATTGAGTTCAACACCCGGTGCGAAGCGCCAGAAGATGTCCGGCGCAACCGCCAAATACCCCGCCGCCGCCAACAAGTCGCACTTCTGCCGAATACCGGCATTCACACCAAATATCTCTGGAATGACGATAATGGCGGCGCGCGCTTGGCCCGATGGCGCCGCAACATAGACGGGAAATAGTGCATCCTCGCCCAGCGCATCAATCTTTACATAGTCACCCATAATCTGCTCCTCGGCGGATATTCTCCGCAATTGCGTGATTCGACTTAGCCTATATAGTGGCGTCATTGGCAATTAGGAGGGCACGACCCATGAAGCTGAACATTGAAATCGATTGTTCCCCTGAAGAGGCCCGTGCGCTGCTGGGCCTTCCCGATGTTACAAAAGCCAATGAGGCCTATGTTGAGAAAGTTACCAATTTGATGAACGGCGCGGGCGGCATTGACCAATTGCAGGAGCTGGGAAAGCAAATCGCACCCATGGGGCAAATGGGTTTGCAATTGTTTCAGCAACTGATTGAAAGTGGTGCAAAGGCTGCCATGTCTGGTCTGAACAAGAACGACAAAAAATAGCTTCGTGATGACATCCGCTGACACCATTTTCGCGCTGTCCAGCGGCGCGCCGCCCGCTGCTATTGCCATCATGCGGATCAGTGGGCCTACGGCTTTTGACATATTGCGCGGCCTGGCCGGACGCGTCCCGGCACCGCGCAGGGCATCTGTGTGCAGCCTGCGGTCGCCAGATACGCAGGAAATATTAGATCAGGCGCTGGTGCTCGTTTTTCCCGGCCCAGACACAGCCACGGGCGAAGATCTGGTTGAACTCCATCTCCATGGCGGCCGCGCCGTGGTGCGTGCGGTTGAAAATGCGATCGCCCATTTTTCGGACGCGCGACGCGCGGAGGCAGGTGAATTCACCCGCCGTGCCTTTGCAAATGGCCGCATGGATTTGAATGAAGCCGAAGGATTGGCAGATCTTTTGTCGGCCGAGACCGAATGGCAACGCCGCGCTGCCACCAAAATGTTTGGCGGGGCATTCAGCACCGCGATTGAAGAATATCGGCAAGACATACTCCGGCTGTCTGCGCTCACCGAAGCGGAGCTTGATTTTTCGGATGAAGGCGATGTGGATTCGCAAAATAATATAACAATTACAAATGGTTGTAAAAAACTACAGCAACAAATAGGGCAATTACTGGCCAGTCCACCGGCCGAAAAATTAAAGGATGGGTTGCGCGTCGTCTTGGCTGGCCCGCCCAACAGCGGAAAATCGACCTTGTTAAATGCGCTGGTGGGACGTGAGGCGGCCATAGTCTCTGATATCGCCGGAACCACGCGCGACATGATTGAAGTGCCCGTGGCAGTCGAAGGAGTGGCATTGCTGTTCACCGACACAGCGGGGCTGCGCGATGATAGCGCCGACGTCATCGAACGCATCGGTATCGACCGCAGCCATGCCGCGATGCAGGGGGCGGACATATTGTTATGGCTGGGTCCGGAAGGTGCGGGTCCTGCGCACGTGAATCTCATTGAAATATCAGCAAAAAGTGACACGAAGGACAAGGAGGCAAAGTCGTCGGACGCCATAACTGTATCCGCCCATACGGGTGAAGGTATAAGTGCGCTTCTCCACATCGTAGCGGCACGGGCCAAGACGCTTCTGCCGCCGCCGGATCAGTTTGCCATCAACGCGCGGCAACGCGCATTTTTGGACGACGCAGCGACCGCGCTTGCGGCGTGCAGTGAATCCACAGACTGGTTGATCATTGCAGAAAATCTCCGGCAAGCGCGGCGCGCACTCGACGCATTGACGGGCCGCGCGCACACCGAAGATCTGCTCGACACTATCTTTGGAAAATTCTGCGTGGGGAAATAGTCTGTTTCACGTGAAACAGATCATCACTCTTTTTTGACCCGCGGACAGAGTTCGTATATGCGCGACGCATGACGACCGATTTCGACCTCATTGTTGTGGGTGGTGGCCATGCGGGCACAGAGGCGGCCGCGGTTGCCACGCGCATGGGTTTGCGAGTCGCTCTGGTTAGCTTTGACACAGATATGATTGGTGCGATGTCCTGCAACCCGGCCATTGGCGGCTTAGGCAAGGGGCATTTGGTGCGGGAGGTAGACGCCTTTGATGGCCTGATAGGTCGCGCGGCCGATGACGCCGCCGTGCATTATCGCATGCTCAATGCATCAAAGGGCGCAGCAGTGCAGGGGCCGCGCATTCAAGCGGATCGCAAATTGTTCAAGGCGTCGATCCAGACGCAGCTTGCAGGTTTGGCGAACTTACACATAGTTGAGGGCGAAGCAGCCGCTCTGCATTTTCTGCCGAATGCTCCCACGCGCGTTGTGGGCTTGGTTTTGGGCGACGGCTCCATCGTCACCTCCGCCGCAGTGGTCCTGGCCACGGGGACGTTTCTGGGCGGTAAGCTATTTCGGGGCGAAGAGCGGCTTGAGGGAGGCCGCGTTGGCGAAGCATCCGCTATGCTGTTGTCGCAGCAATTGCGCAGCGCAGACCTGCCCATCGCGCGTCTGAAAACGGGCACACCGCCACGTCTTGATGGGCGCACTATAGATTGGTCCCAATTGGAGATGCAGCCCTCCGACGATGAAGAATGGACAATGTCATCGATGCGGCGCTGTCGGTCTGTGCCGCAATTATTCTGTGCGATGTCCCGCACTAACGCGCACACGCACGATATCATCCGATCAGGACTCCATCGCTCGCCGCTATTTGGTGGCGATATTGAGGGCAGGGGCCCGCGTTATTGTCCGTCGATTGAAGACAAGATTTTCCGGTTCGGCGATCGCGAAGGACATCAGGTATTTTTGGAGCCAGAGGGCCTCGATAGCCATTTGATTTATCCCAATGGCATTTCA
>CAIPUN010000094.1 GCA_903868245.1 uncultured Sphingomonadales bacterium
CGCGTTTCACCGACCTTGCCGGTGACAACCTTGCCATCAACAAAGGGCAACTGCCCCGAAATGAACAGCATCCCGTTCGCTTCTACGGCGGGCACATAGGATGCGACCGGCGCAGCAGGTGCCGGAAGAGTAATGCCCAGTTCAGCCAATTTTGCTTCGATCATCATACTACCTTTTCCAATGCAGGCGCTGGCGCATTCAAAACCAGCTTTTCCTTAATCCATATTTCCGCGTCCGCCCAACGATCCAGCCGCGCATGTGCTGATGTCGAAGGTTTCACGCGATCCCACAGCAAAGGCTCACCGACAAAATGCAAACGCCATACATCGGGGTGCTGTTCGCCAACGGACTCATGCTGGTGCCCGAGATCGTCGACGAATACAGCAACGCTGGGCCGATATTCTTCGAGAATCCGTCCAAGCGCCTCGCCCTTGCCGCCTTGATTGCAATAGACTGGCGCATCGATGCCAACGGCCCGCAGTTGCTCCGTGCGTGGCCCCGCCCGATGGTCGAGCAGGTTAGTCAGGATGACGACATCGGCATGTTCACATAAGCGGTTGATGCTTTCTACCGCGCCATCAATTGCCTTTTGCCGGTGCATTTCGGTATCGAAAAATCCGTTAAGCAAGTCCCACACCTGACCACGCTCGACGACCGTGCCGTCATGCTTGTGGCGCAGCGCCTCGCCCCAATCGCCATGGACGAGGTCAAAATGGATATGGTGTGCGTCATCAAGCCAGTCGCGAAAAGGGACAATCATGTGCAACAACACTTCATCGCAATCAGAAATCAGCAATGGCCGGGGATCAGTAACGCTCATGGCTCCAACTCCTGCCGTGCTTGCACAAGTCGAGCAGGCGAGACGCCGATGACCGCCGCGCACGCGATAAGGTCAGGCTCATACGCCTCCAAAAACGACAAGATCGCCGCCTGTGTGCTGCGTTCCATAACGCTGCTGCGCAAGCCCTCGGGTGTGAGGCCCGTGAGCGACAATAATCGCTCCGCCCGTGATTCTTCCATCAACGCCCAAGCCAATGCCTGGAACGCCATAGCCGATGCGTCTAACGTGTCGTTTGTTTCATGCATGGCCATCGCTTAAGCCAAGGCATGGCCGAACGCAAAGCGGGAAAAGGTCCGTATAGATAAAAAGGTGATCGCCTTCAGGGAAGCAGTGTTGCGGTCGATAGCAGAAATCAGACAAACCGGAACTCATGTTGCCAGAATCAAAAAGGGCGCCCGAAGCGCCCTGATCGATAGCTTATTCAAGCAGCGCGTTGGCTTACTTGATTTTGGCTTCTTTGAACTCGACATGCTTGCGCACGACGGGGTCATATTTGCGGAACGTCATTTTTTCCGTGATGTTGCGCGGATTTTTCTTGGTCACGTAGAAGAAGCCCGTGTCAGCGGTGCTGAGCAGCTTGATCTTGATCGTGGCTGGCTTCGCCATGGCCCATTCCTTTTGTTCAAATAATTTCGTAAAAAACTGCGGAGCAAAAAGCCGCGCTGTTCACAGACGGCGGCCAATGCGGATTCGCAAGTGAAAAGTCAAGTCCATAAGCTAGAATGCCGCATGGAAGCATTCCTGCATTACACCGCAACCTTATGCGGAACGCATTCAGCGAACAACAGGCACTATATGTTGGAGATTGACCGCGTCATTCCTATATTCAAGAATCCCCCCCAATACAGGAGAAGTGCGATGGCATCTGGCGACAATAGCAAAAAGGCGTTGGCCGACGCGTTAAACGGCTTACTGGCCGATTATTACGCGCTATATCTGAAAACCAAGAATTTTCACTGGCATGTCACTGGACCGAATTTTCGCGAATATCATCTGCTGTTTGACGAACAAGCGACAGAGCTGATCGCGACGACCGACCTTGTGGCCGAACGCGTACGCAAATTGGGTCAGTATACCCTGACCTCAATCGGTTCGATTGCCGCCATACAGCAGATTAAGGACCATGATTCGACGTCAACCGATTCAGCCACAATGCTGAAGGAACTGCACGCGGACAATGGAACGCTGATAAAGGCGTTAAAGGCCGCCAAGGACCTTGCAGACGAAGCGGGAGATAATGCTACAGATGGGCTTCTTGACGATTGGACCGACCAAGCCGAGCAACGCGCTTGGTTCCTGGCAGCCACGATGGGTAACGCATAAGAGGGTATAAAAAAGGCGGGCGAAGTCTATTGCTTCACCCGCCCTTTTTGAAATTCAGAACAGCACTTATTCGGAGAGCGTGCTCAGGTTCGTTGCAGAATATTTGCCGCGACGGTCGATTTCGATGTCGAAGGACAAACGGTCGCCTTGAGTCACTTGACCCATGCCCGAACGCTCAAGCGCCGAAATATGTACAAACACATCTTCGCCGCCATCGTCACGCTGCACGAAACCAAAACCCTTCATGTCATTGAAGAACTTCACG
>CAIPUN010000095.1 GCA_903868245.1 uncultured Sphingomonadales bacterium
CCGACAACCCTTGGATTGCGACACATAACGCCCCATATACCCAAAAACTTCTCATAAGGACTTTTCCTTGCACGCTCCGGTCACTCACAAAGCGGATATGGCAATCCGCGCGGCAAATGTCACCCTTAGCCTTGGCAGCAATGACGCATCCGTGTCGATTTTACGCGGCGTTGACCTTGAGGTGCCCTATGATAGCAGCGTTGCGTTGCTCGGGCCGTCAGGATCCGGCAAATCTTCTTTGATGGCAGTACTGGCCGGATTGGAACAAGCGAGCGGCGGTACGGTCCTCGTCGATGGTCTCGATTTCACTAAGCTGGATGAAGACGAGCTCGCCCGGGCGCGGCGCGGGCGCATCGGCATTGTGTTGCAGGCATTTCATTTGTTGCCCACCATGACCGCACTTGAGAATGTCGCGATCCCTTTGGAACTCGCCGGTCTGGGGGATCCCTTTGGCCGCGCACAAAGCGAACTTGAAGCCGTTGGCCTTGGTCACCGTCTCACGCATTATCCCTCCCAATTATCCGGCGGCGAACAACAACGCGTCGCTATCGCTCGCGCCATGGCCGCAGGGCCAAAGATCATCTTTGCCGATGAACCAACAGGCAATTTGGATGGGTCCACAGGCAGTGCCATTGTCGACCTTTTGTTCGACCGCCGCGCCGCGTTGGGTGCTACTTTGTTGATTATCACCCACGACCCCGAACTTGCGCGCAAATGTGATCGCGTGATTTCGATGCAGAATGGCCATGTGGTGGAGAGCGCGGCTTGAGTCTCTCACTCACGGCCATTTGGCGCATATCCCGCCGAGACTTGTCTGCGCGCATTCGTGGATTGCGGTTGCTGGCGATTTGCCTGTTCCTGGGCGTTGCGACGCTCGCGGCGATTGGAAGTCTGACCGCTGGCATAGCGGAAGAACTGTCTCGGCGCGGTCAGACAATCTTGGGCGGCGACGTAGAAATCGGGATCGCGCAACGCGAAGCAACGCCTGCTGAAATGGCCGCTATGCGCAAAGCAGGTCCAGTCTCCGAAACCATTCGTTTACGGGCGATGGCCATAGGCACGCAAACTGACAGCGACAGCCTGCTTGCCGAGTTGAAGGCCGTCGATCGCATCTATCCACATTATGGCGCGTTAACTCTGCGCGACGGTGGCATGGCCAAGGCACCAGCCAAGAGCGAAATTTACATCGGGCCTAGCTTATCTGAGCGGCTCGATATCAGCACCGGCGACACTATTCGCTTTGGTGAAGCCACATTTACCGTAGCGGGCATCATCGCCGACGAACCGGACCGCTTGGGCGAAGGCTTCACGCTTGGTCCGGTGGCTATCATCAATATAGCCTCTTTGCCAGATACAGGCCTTATCCAGCCCGGCAGCATGTATGAGGCAAAATACCGCATCAAACTGGCTGCGAACGAAGACGCCGCCGCTGCAGCCGAAGCGTTTGAGACGCAGTTCCCGTCGGCGGGTTGGGACATTACGGACCGCTCCAATGGCGCGCCCGGCACGCGTCGGTTCATTGAACGCATGGGTCAGTTTCTGACTTTGGTCGGCCTTGCCGCCTTGGTTATTGCGGGCATTGGCGTCGGCAATGGCGTGAGTAGCTACCTCGCCAGCAAACGCGCCAGCATTGCCACATTGAAGGTAATGGGTGCAGACAGCGGCACGATATTCCGCATCTATATGCTGCAAATCCTGACTGTTGCAACCGGCGCGGTTATCGCTGGCCTTGCGGTAGGCAGTGTCATGCCTATGGTTATTGGCTGGGTAGCTGGCAACATATTGCCTGTCGCGCCGGGCTTTAACCTGCACCCCTTGCCATTGTTGGTGAGCGCGATTTACGGTCTATTGATCGCAATTGCCTTTGCTTTACCGCCCTTGGCCAGTGCGCGCAATGTGCCTGCCGCTGGCCTGTTCCGGGCGATTGTGGAAGGTAACACCCGTATCGATCGGCGCAGCGCAATCTGGGTGATTGCGGCCATCTCCGCAATCATCGCACTGGCGGTGGTAACAGCACGAGAGCCTTTATTCTCGCTCGCCTTTATAGGCGCAGCCTTTGGCCTCCTGCTGCTGCTCACGGGCATCGCTTGGTTGCTGCGCTTTATTGCTTTGCGCGTGCCACGGCCAAAGGCACCATTGCCGCGCCTCGCACTCGCCAACCTGCACCGCCCCGGCGCGCAGACGCAGGCGTTGGTTGTGGCGCTTGGCCTTGGTCTCACCTTATTTGTGACGCTCGCGGCCATCCAGACCAGCATCAATAATGAGATCAAGAACAGCGTCCCTGACCGCGCGCCAAGCTTCTTTGCTTTGGATATTCCGCGCGACGGCGAAGCGCAGTTCCGACAGATGGTCAAAAAGGCCGATACCAACGCTACCATAAACATCATACCTGCACTGCGCGGTACAATCGTCGAATTTGGCGGCCAGCGCGTGGACCAATTAGAAGAACTGCCCGAAGGCGCGTGGATCCTCAACGGCGACCGCGGACTAACCTATAGCGGCGTTCTACCGAAGGGCAGCGAGATTGTCGCGGGCACTTGGTGGCCACAGGACTATAATGGCCCGGCCTTGGTCAGCCTTGAGGCAGAAGCCGCGGAAAGCTTAGGCGTGGGTGTGGGCGATAGCTTGACCATCAGCCTTCTTGGGGTCGAGGTTCCCGCCAAAATAGCATCCCTGCGCACCGTCAAATGGGACAATTTTGGCCTCAATTATGTGATGGTGTTTTCGCCGGGAAGCCTGGACGCAGCACCGCATAACATGGTGGCAACCTTAACGGTGTCCAAGCCAGCCGAGCGCATATTGGCAAAATCGATTCCACCGGCGTTCCCGTCCGCGTCGCTGATTGAGGTCGGCGAAGTCACCGCGCAGATCACCGTTTTGCTCACACAAATGGCGCAAGCCATCGCCGCTGCGGCATCCATCGCCATCTTGGCCGGAATCGCCGTCCTCGTTGGCGCTATCGCCGCTGCACGCCAGTCGCGCATCTATGACAGTGTCATCATGAAGATGTTGGGCAGCACAAGGCGGCAAATCTTGGGCGCGCAGGCTTTGGAATATGGCATCTTAGCGGTGGTGCTTGGTTTAGTGTCGCTGTTGCTCGGGATGTTGGCGGCTTATTATGTCGTGGTCGAGATATTCGATTTCAGCTTTGCGCCGGATTATGCGGTGCTGGCGCTGACGCTCGTTGGGGGCGCTGGATTGACCTTTGTGTTGGGTATACTGGGTTCGCTTCCGATTTTGGCGGCACGGCCATCTGAAGCGCTCAGGAGCCTCTAATTTCGCTATCGCAAGCGATGGAAGCTTTTTCACTGGTCCTTCGCAAAATGCGTGGCCAATGGCGCAGACAGGATCAGCTGCGCCATATGATAAATCAGTGTTGGTAGCAGGATCATTCCGGCGATCGCGGGCGGAAATATAGTTGCAGCGAGCGGTGCACCGATGGCTATACTTTTCTGCCCGCCTGAAAACAGCATCGTAATCCGGTCACCGCGCGGTAGCTTCATTGCCCCACTTAAGGCCCAAGCCCCACCAAAGCCGACCAGCAACATCGCCGATAACGCAAGCGCGAGCCACGCAAGCTCATCGCCGCGCACGATGCTCCAGATACCCGCCACAACCGCACCTGAAAACGCCACATAGACCGCAATCGCAATTGAAATGCGATCCATCCATGTGGACAGTTCCTTATTGCGGTCTACCCATGGCTTGCACCAATGCTGCGCCATCTGACCAAGCGTAAATGGCAGGAGCAGGATCAGCGCAATGCGTCCAATCGCTGCGCCTGAAATATGCGCCTCCCCCACATGCGCCAACACCGCCAAGAGCAAAGGTGACAAGAGTACGCCGATAAGATTGACCAAAGCCGCCGCGACAACCGATGCCGCAACATTCCCTTTGGCTAAAGCGCAATAAGCCGAAGCCGACTGCACGGTGGAAGGCAGAATACCTGTAAACAGCAAGCCCAAGGCGAGGGTCGGTGGCAAGATATTATCGAAAATATACGACAGCGCCAATCCGGTGGCCGACATAACACCAAATACGAAAAAGAAAATCGCCCCCTGCAACCGCCAATTGCGCACACCATTGACCACTTCCTGTCGGGGCAAACGCACGCCGTTGAGGAAAAAAAGCAGGAATATCGCCGCCAATGAAATCCATGATGCGACCTCCGCCGCTTGGCCCCGCACGGGCAGGACACTCGCCAACAAGATGGTGGCGAGCAATAGCATGACAAAGCGGTCAGCGAAGATACGAGCGAACATCAATGCGCTTTGACCGTTGCTATCGCGTATTGCAACACCAGCGATGTTGCGCTGCAGCGTATATTGCGTTAATGGCCCGCGAGAATCTGGCGGCATGTGGCCGCTATGAAGACCTTCCAAAAGGCCCATTTCCAAATGTCATTGCGTAACATCGCCATCATCGCGCACGTCGATCACGGCAAAACCACTCTTGTTGACCAACTGTTTCGGCAGTCGGGTACCTTCCGCGACAACCAGCGCATCGAAGAGCGCGCGATGGATTCGAACGATCTCGAAAAAGAACGCGGCATCACTATTCTTGCCAAGTGCACATCGGTTGAGTGGAACGATACCCGTATCAACATCGTGGACACACCGGGCCACGCCGACTTTGGTGGCGAGGTTGAGCGTATCTTATCTATGGTCGACGGTGTTATCTTGCTCGTCGATTCTTCTGAAGGCGCGATGCCGCAAACAAAGTTTGTAACCGGTAAGGCGCTGGCTTTGGGTCTTCGCCCAATCGTCGTTGTCAACAAGGTCGACCGCCCTGACGAACGTATTCAGGAAGTGTTGGACGAAGTGTTCGATCTGTTCGTGTCGCTCGATGCAACGGACGAGCAGCTCGATTTCCCTGTGCTCTATGCCTCGGGCCGTAACGGTTATGCCTCCACTGATCCAAGCGCGCGTGAAGGCACGTTGACGCCGATGTTTGAAACCATCGTCAATCATGTTCCAGAACCTAAGGCAGATGCGGACGGCGAATTCAAAATGCTTGTCACTTTGCTTGACCGCGACAACTTCCTTGGCCGTATTCTTACCGGTCTTGTATTGTCCGGTACCGTCAAGGTGAACCAACAGATCCACGCATTGAACCCAGACGGTAAGATCGTCGAGAGCGGCCGTGCATCAAAGATCATGTCCTTCCGTGGGCTTGAGCGCGTTCCTGTGGACGAAGCCAAGGCGGGTGACATCATCTCCATCGCTGGTTTGACCACTGCAACCGTGGCCGACACCATTGCCGAGCCATCGGTCACCGAGCCGCTTCAGGCGCAGCCTATCGATCCGCCCACCTTGTCGATGCGTTTTTCGGTGAACGACAGCCCCATGGCCGGCCGTGAAGGCACCAAGGTTACCAGCCGCATGATCCGCGACCGCCTGATGCGCGAAGCGGAAAGCAACGTCGCCGTGCGCATTACGGAAGCAGAAGACAAGGATAGCTTTGAAGTCGCTGGCCGTGGTGAGCTTCAATTGGGCGTTCTTATCGAAACCATGCGCCGCGAAGGCTTTGAGCTGGGCATCAGCCGCCCACGCGTGCTGTTCCGCGACGACGAAAAAGGCCAGAAGACAGAGCCTTACGAGACTGTTGTCATCGACGTAGATGATGAATATTCGGGCACGGTCGTTGAAAAAATGGCCGTGCGTAAGGGCGACCTTACCGACATGCGTCCATCGGGTGGCGGCAAGACGCGTATCACCTTCAGTGCGCCATCACGTGGCCTAATCGGCTACCATGGTGAATTCCTGTCCGACACGCGCGGCACTGGCATCATGAACCGCCTGTTTGAAAAATATGGTCCACATCGTGGGGTCATCGAAGGCCGCAAGAACGGTGTGCTGATTTCCAACGGCGCGGGCGAAGCCGTTGCTTACGCCCTTGGTCCATTGGAAGAGCGCGGCATCCTGATGGTTTCGCCAGGTGAAGCCCTGTATGAAGGTATGATCATCGGCGAAAATGCAAAGCCAGATGACCTTGAAGTCAATCCGATGAAATCGAAGCAGCTGACGAACTTCCGTTCGACTGGCAAGGATGACGCTATCCGCCTCACGCCGCCTAAGCGCCTAACGCTTGAACAAGCCATTGCCTATATCGATGACGATGAAATGGTTGAGGTAACGCCAAAGAATATCCGCTTGCGTAAGCGTTTGCTGGACCCGAACGAGCGGAAAAAAGCATCGCGCGCCAAACAGGCGGCATAATGAAAAGGGCGTCGATTTCGGCGCCCTTTTTCTTTGGGCAACAGCGCTCGGTTCTGGCCCTAAATGGCTTCGCCTGCCGCGACGCCGCTGGCCCAGGCCCATTGGAAGTTGTAGCCACCGAGCCAACCTGTGACATCCACGGCCTCGCCAACGCAATAAAGCCCCGGCATTTTCTTCGCTTCCATCGTCTTTTGCGACAGACCATCGGTGCTGATCCCGCCCAATGTGACCTCTGCCTTGGCATAGCCTTCACTGCCATTGGGCACGAATGGCCAGTTGCCGAGTAGCGCGCCCGCACCCACCAATTTCCGGTCGTTTTGGTCGGCGAGGTTGCCGAGTAGCCCAATTTTGGCGGCGAGTGCTTCGGCCAAGCGCGCAGGCAAGACGCGGTCCAATGTTGACCGCAAAGTCGCGCGTGGCCGTGCGCGTTTTTCTGACAGCAATAATTCGGTGGCATCCAAGGATGGTAGAAAATCAATCTCGACTTGGTCCCCCGGCCGCCAATAGCTGCTGATTTGCAGCACTGCAGGGCCGCTTAAGCCCCGATGCGTGAACAATGCAGCCTCACGAAATGCAGTCCTGCCGTGCTTAGCGACAACTTCGGACGACACGCCCGATAATTCACGGAACAATACATCATCACCGCCAAGCGTGAGCGGAACCAATGCAGGCCGAGGCTCGACAATCTTCAACCCGAACTGCCGCGCGAGGTCATAGGCAAAGGCGGTGGCCCCCATCTTCGGAATGCTTGGGCCGCCAGTGGCGATGACCAATGCCGCGCCTAGCGCGCGCACGCCGTTATAGGTGACATGATAGTCGCTGCCGTCATGCGTCACTTCCCCCACAGGCGCATCGAACACGAAATCGACCCGGCCACCAAAGGCCCCCGATTTGTCACATTCAGCCATTAGCATGGCGACAATCTGCCGCGCGGAACCGTCGCAGAATAATTGCCCGAGCGTTTTTTCATGAAAGGCAATGCCGTGCGCGTTCACCAGATCGATAAAATCCTGCGGCGTATATCGGCCTAGTGCTGACTTTGCGAAATGCGGGTTGGCCGACAAATAGCGTTCTTGTGCGTGCGACGTGGTTGCATTCGCATTGGTAAAATTACACCGCCCGCCACCGGAAATGAGAATCTTCTTGCCGGGCCCCGTGGCGTGATCAATCACCAGCACACGCTTTCCGCGCTGCCCGGCGGTCAAAGCGCACATTAGGCCTGCGCCACCGGCACCCAGGATAATCGCGTCATAATTGTTTGAACTTACCATTTCGTTCCCCTGCACTGCCCGCGCTATATTGCCAAGTGCTATGCTTTGCGGCAAAGCGCGCGTCATGACTGAAGAAACGAAATCCGCAGGGTCCAACACCCCGCCCGATCACCTGTCGATTAACCCGATGAGCCCGCATTTCGATAGCGATCTGCTGTCGCGTGGTATTGGTATTCGCTTCAAGGGCGAAGTCCGCACCACAGTTGAGGAATATTGCATTTCCGAAGGCTGGATCAAGGTGCAGGCTGGCAAAGCACGTGATCGCAAAGGCAATCCTCTGCTGATCAAGCTCAGCGGTCCGGTCGAAGCGTGGTTTGAAGACTTGGGCGACGACGCGCCCGTGGCGAAGCTTTAACCGAGCTTCGTCTTACTGCTTCGGAAAAGCCGAAATCAGCTTCGCCAGTTCGTCGTTGACGGGGTCAAGCTGATCATCCGGCGTATAACCGAGCCGCACAATCGTGAGCCGATGCTGCGGTGACACCACCACAAATTGCCCCAAATGTCCCAATGCGGCGAAGACGTCCGATGGTGCCTTGCCGGGAAACAGCACTGGAGCACTGCCATCCTTGCGGGTTCTGTTTAGCCACAGATGCGCGCCATAGGTTGCGTCTGTTCGGCTGGGCGTTTTCATAAAACGCATCCAGCTTGTCGGCATCATTTGCGCAGATCGCACCGAACCATTATTCCGCAAAAATTCGCCAAATTTCGCCCAATCACGCGCGGTGGCATGGATAAAGCTTCCACCCAACATGGTGCCATGTCGGTCAAATTCAGGCACGACGCTTGTCATTCCCAAAGGTTCAAACAAACGACCGCGCGCATATTCCAACATTGCATCGCGGCGCACGGCGGGATCTTTGCTCTCGGTCAAAGATCGCGTCATGATGTCGACAAGTATGTGACTGGTCGCCGTGCTATATTCAAATTTCTTGCCGGGAATAGCTTCTAAAGGCCGTGTTTCGGCATAGCGGGCCACATTTTCGCGGCCGTCCAAAAACAGCATGCGCGGTGTATCTGCGTCAAAAATCTCGACACTGCCTTCTGCCATTTCAGTGTGGTCCAGTCCGGACGACATATGCAGCAAATGGCGCAATGTGATCGCGGCACGTCCATCTCGGGGCGCTTGCCATTCGGGTACGATTGCGGGTTCATCTAAGGCCAGCCGCCCATCCGCGACCATCATGCCTACCAAAACGGCGGTCACGCTCTTCGCCATGGACCAGCTGATCAGCCTTGTGTCTGGTCCATATCCTGGCGCGTAGCGTTCGGCGACAACACGCCCGCCATGCATGACAACCAAGGCACGGGTTTCGCCGACAGCTGGATCTTCAAAAAAAGGGGCTATAGCAACGGCAAGCTTTTCTTCGCTAATCACCGCGTCATCAACAACCATGCTAAAGCCAGGGCTAGCAGGCTTTGTAGGTTGTTCCGCAGCACATCCAGATAGGCTGAGCGTAGCGATTGCACAAAAAGCGGTTGCGGCGAGATGAATTTTGTTTCTAGGCATATGATGCTTCGATGCACCAAATGGAGGGCTTATGGCAACCGCAACTTCGACCCCAAGACCAAAAGCGCCTGAACCTCGGTTCAAGAGGTTGAAAATTGTCGTTGCAGTCATCGCTTTATTTGCGGCGCTGTGGTTGTTGTGGAACTGGAACAGCATCAAGGGGCAGGCGCACGTGGGCGCAGCTTATGGTGCGCATGTCACTTGCTCATGCCGCTATATTGAAGGTCGCGATATGGCGTCGTGCGAAACCGACAAGGAAAAAGGCATGGAGATGGTGCGCTTGAGCGACGATCCCGAGAATAAACGCGTTTACGCAACCGTGCCGTTTCTGGCCGAAGCTGTGGCGGAGCGGCGCGGCGCCTTTGGTTGTATCCAATTGAACGCAGCTGAAATCGAGGCGCTTTGATTTAGCTTAGGTAGACCATTATCGCTTTGCTGGCACCAGAATGAACGCCGAACATAATAATTCGGTCGCGCCACCGGCGAGGGCGACATATGCTGGATCCATACCGCCCCATAAAGCAGCGGCGGCGATGATGATCAAAACCAGACCAAGCACCACAAACATACGCATTCCATAAACGGTCTGAAACACCAAATACCGTGCCCCTACGGCCAACAAGGTAATGGCGAAGAACCAATTACCATAAGTTCCGCTGACCATATAGGCGATCACAAGGCCAATGATGAGGAACGCCGTCGATTGCAGCGCAAGCATTTCCATAGGATTGGCCACGCGCGCCCTGCCACGATAAAAAATCCGCCGCGCCAATAACCGCGACAATGGATGGATGAGCATGCCGCCGAAAAACAACGTGGCCATGCCGGAAAACAGGTCAGCATAAAGTGTGACGGCCCCGGCTATCACCCACAATAGTCCGGATACGAAAATACCGACTCCGCCGTTGACATAGGCCCGGCGCATGTCGCGTTGTGCTTCCCCCAAATGCATCCTGAACTCCCCCTTCAGTAAGCGCATGAATTTAAGCAGCTGAGGCCATCTCCACCGCCAGAGTTTCTTCGATCCAGCCGCCGCCAAGCACCCGATCACCGTCATATAACACCGCCGCCTGTCCCGGCGCGACGCCATATTCGGGCGTGTCAAACCGCAGCCATTCACCATCCAAGCGCGCAGGCACGGGGCGGGACATAGACCGCACCTTTGCCATTACCGACCGGTTGCCGATATCGGTTAGCCAGTTGGCATCGATGATCCGCGCAGCCGGGACGGCCAGCGCCGCGCGCGGCCCGACAATCACGCGCTGCGTCGCGGCATCAAGCCGGATGACATATAAAGGCACAGGCTGTCCGCCCACCTCAAGTCCTTTGCGCTGCCCGACGGTATAATGGATGAGGCCCTTATGCTGGCCCAATATGCGCCCATCCAGATGAACAATGTCCCCGCCGATTTCTGCGTCCGGCCGAATTTTGCGGACAACGCTTGCATAATCGCCATCGGGCACAAAGCATATGTCCTGACTATCGGGCTTCATCGCGACGATTAGTCCCATTTCCTGCGCAATGGCCCGCACCTGGGGTTTGGGCATGCCGCCTAAGGGAAAGCGGAGATAATCCAATTGGTCTTGCGTGGTCGCAAATAGAAAATAGCTTTGATCGCGCGCTGGATCAGCCGCACGGTGCAGTTCTGCACCCGATGGCCCTTCAACGCGGCGGACATAATGGCCGGTGGCAAGGCAATCCGCACCCAGTTCCCGCGCGAGGCGGAAAAGATCCGTGAACTTCACGCCCATATTGCAGCGCACGCAAGGGATTGGCGTCCGTCCCGCCATATATTCGTCGGCGAAATGGTCGATCACCGATTCGCGAAAGCGGCTTTCATGGTCAAAAACATAATGCGCAATGCCAAGCTTATCTGCGACGGCACGCGCGTCGCGTATGTCTTGCCCGGCGCAGCACGCCCCTGCCCTTTTTACGGCACTCCCATGATCATACAGTTGTAAGGTAACGCCAATTGTTTCCGCGCCCGTGCGTGCCGCGAGCGCCGCGACAACGGAGGAATCAACGCCGCCCGACATCGCAACGACAATCCGTTTGCCCTTCAGATCAGGGCCAAGTTGGAAATCAGAATGATAGATATCATCGGTCATGGGATTACCTCCCTAGAAGCTTCGCGCATGAAATGCCAGTTTTTGGATAAACCCAGATCATTGGAATAACCGTTGCCAACGCGATCATACGTTGTTCGTCGAAACAAATAAGGCATCAGTCTGTATTGTTGCGCACCGGCATTTGCGATA
>CAIPUN010000096.1 GCA_903868245.1 uncultured Sphingomonadales bacterium
GACGTCAATCAGTCTTGAGCCATTATTTTGGGACCGACTTCGGGCGGTGGCGGAGGCGGACGGCTTGCCGGTCAACGCTTTGGTAGCGCAGATTGATGTCGCGCGGCTTGAATCGCGAACGCCCTGTGGCCTGGCAAGCGCCATTCGTCTTTGGCTCATGGCACGGGCATAAAGAACCGTCACATGCCTTATGTGACGGTTTGGGATATGTTGCGTCTTCTAGTTTGCACCCTTCACGCAGGATCAAAGACCTGCTTCGACGGCAATTCTCACCGCGTCTGCGGCGTTTGAAGTTGAAAGCTTTTTAAACATCAACATGCGGTGCATTTGAACTGTCTTTTCGCTGAGAGAAAGCCGGTAGGCTATTTGCTTTGTGCGAAAACCGCGCGCCATTTGCTGCAATATTTCGCGCTGGCGTGGCGATAGGCGATCGACAATTTGAGCGGCTTGTTGTTGCCGAACGAGGCCAATGCTGCCTTCTTCCGGTAGAACTTCAATTTGCGATCCAACGAAAAGCTCAAGCTTCCCGTCATCGTCGAACAATGGCGCAATCATGACAGCGTTGCGAAAGGGCGAACCGTCTTTGCGATAATTGATTAATTCGGCCAAAGCGGCATGCTGCCCATAAACCGCCGTGCGCAACTTCTCAGTCTGGCCATTTTCCGTATCTGGGCCGCGTAAAAATCGGCAATTGCGGCCAATCACTTCTGCCTCAGTATATCCGGTAAGTGCGCAGAAAGCGGCGTTTACAGCAATCAGGGGATTGTCAGCCTGGGTAGGATCGCTGACGACCGTTGCAATTGGGCTAAAACGAATCGAATCCAGCACGGGATGACGATCGGCGCGGTCACTTTCTGAGAAAAGTTCGTTTGTCACTTAGGGATTAATACTGTAGAAAATGTCGGCTGGCAACCGTTGCCTCGCTCATGCGTCAATATACTGCGTTATGTATTACTCCGCGCCGACGCGTTCGACGTCTGCGCCAACCAACTGAAGTTTTTCCTCAAGCCGTTCATAACCACGGTCAAGATGATAGAGGCGGCTGACATGCGTTTCGCCTTCTGCAACCAATCCAGCGATAACAAGGCTCATCGACGCCCGTAGGTCTGTTGCCATAACGGGCGCGCCAGTAAGCTTTTTGACACCATGGACAATTGCCGTGCGGCCCTTGGTCTCGATATGCGCACCCATCCGATTGAGTTCGGGTACATGCATGTAGCGATTTTCAAATATGGTCTCGGTAAGCACGCTAGCGCCATCTGCCATGCAGAGCATGGCCATGAACTGCGCCTGCATGTCAGTGGCAAAACCGGGATAGGGCGCTGTGGAAATGGTAAGCGGCTTTAACTTGCCGTCCGAAGACACGCGAATACCGGTTCCGGTATCTTCTACCTTCACGCCCGCCTGACGCAAGGCATCCAGTGTCGCGTCCATCTCGCTGGCTTTTGCACCGACAAGCTCGACATCCCCGCCCGTCATTGCGGCAGCACAGGCGTAGCTGCCGGCCTCGATACGGTCGCTCATCACGCGATAGGTTGCGCCATGTAGGCGGTCTCTGCCTTGAATGATCAAGTCGGATGTGCCGATACCTTCAATTTGCGCACCCATGGCGACAAGCAGATTGCACAGGTCGACAATTTCTGGCTCGCGCGCCGCATTGTGAAGCACGCATGTGCCCTTCGCGAGACTGGCCGCCATCAGGGCGTTTTCGGTCGCGCCGACGGATACGACGGGAAAGGTGTAAGTTCCGCCCGGAATACCCTTTTTGGCAATGGCTTTCACATAGCCGGCGGCCACTTCAATCTCCACGCCAAAGGCCTCCAGTGCCTTCAGGTGAAGGTCAATCGGCCGATTACCAATTGCGCATCCGCCCGGCAGTGAAACAGTAGCTTCACCAGCGCGCGCCAGCATCGGGCCAAGCACTAGAATCGAGGCGCGCATTTTGCGGACAAGATCGTAAGGTGCGACATTGCTGGTAATTCGCGTAGCTTCCAACGTCATAACGCGGCCGAAATCTTCGGGACGTGACCCTGCAACCGTCGTTGAAATGCCGAACTGGTTCATAAGATGCTGGAAGCCGTCAATGTCGGCCAAGCGTGGTAAATTACGCAAAGTCAGAGGTTCATCCGTCAGCAACGCGCAGGGGATTAGCGTCAATGCGCTGTTCTTCGCACCTGAAATGGGAATTTTACCTTTGAGCGCGTTGCCGCCACGTACGATTATCTGATCCATCGCACCGTATTTAGCGGGAAATGAATGCGGCGCAACTTAGGATTTGGTGAGCGCTGCCTCAACCTGCCCTAGCCGTTCCTTGCCCCAGAACATCTCTTCATCCACAAAGAAGGTGGGTACACCAAATGCACCGCGTTTTGCTGCGGCTTCGGTATTGGCCATAAGCTCTGCCTTCACCTCCGGATCATCCGCCAGAGCAAGCAAAGCGGTGCTGTCGAGGTCGGCTTCGTTCAGGACATCGCGTACAACATAGAGATCGCCCATGTCCGCGCCGTCTCGCCACATCGCCGTCATAACCGCGTCCACATAAGGCGCAAAGCAGGCAAGCCGCTGGGCCGCAATTGCACCACGCATCACGTATAGTGTGTTGAGAGGAAAGCGTGGATTCATCTTAAACGGTA
>CAIPUN010000097.1 GCA_903868245.1 uncultured Sphingomonadales bacterium
AGCAAGGTGACGACGGTATCGCGGAAATCGGTTTCGCGCTCGACTTTGTACGACAGCGAGCTGCCCGGTGATACCACGATGCGCGCAAGCCGCGCGGCGTCAATCATGCCTTCTTCTTGGTCGAAATCCCAACTGCGGTTTTGTTGCGCCATCAGGCGGCGTTGCAGGCGGTTGGCGAGTTTTGTCACCACCGATTGCAGGTTCGACAATTGTTGGTCGAGATAGGCGCGCAGCCGGTTTAGCTCTTCTTCGTCGGCAAGCTCGGTCGCGGTGATCGTCTCATCATATTTGGTCGACCAGATTTTATAGTCGCTCTGCGGCAAATGGTCCCAATTGCGACGCTGCGGGGTGACGGGCTGCATGCCGTCATCGCCCATTTCGCCGTCGGCGCCGTCTTGGTCGTCCATATCTTCGCCGTCATAATCGGCCTCGGTCTCTTCGCCTTCACCCTGTTGCGGCTCCGCGCGGGCTTCGGCTTGGCCAGCTTCGCCTTCACCGTCATCGTCGCTATCACCGTCTTGGTCTTGCGCATCCTCTGCATCGTCGCCGCCATCGTCGGCATCGGATGGATCGATATCACCCTCGGTAAGGTTCAGATGCTCGAGCATGGATTGGGTCAGCTTGGCAAAGGCGTTTTGATCGTCGAGCGCCAGCGCCAGCGCATCCAAGTCGCTACCGGCATTTTCTTCGATCCAGCCGCGCAGCATATCGACGCCAGCGGCGGCGGCGGAAGGCACGGGGCTGCCGGTAAGGCGTTCGCGCACGATCAGCGATAAGGCTGTGGAGATTGGCACTTCGTCAGGGGCTTGCGCGCGAGCAATCGGGTCAGTGCGCATTTTGAGTTCAAGCGCATGGCCAAGATTGGCCGCAATTCCGGCCATATTGCGCGAACCCAGCGCCTCAACCCGCGCATTTTCCACGGCATCAAAGGCCGCGCCCGCAATGACTTCGGATGGGCGCAAGGCGGCATGCCGCGCGGGATCATGATGCTTCAACTTCAAGGCAAAGCTGTCGGCGAAACCGCGGGCCTCGGCCACTTGATCGGGCGGAAGCAGGCGTCCCGGCATGGGGACTTTGAAATTCTTGCCCGCTTGGCTTGGCGCATCGGCGGTAAAGGCCAATTCCACCTCCGGCTCATGCGCGAGGGCGCGCGCGGTGCCGGTCAGCACTAATTTAAATTGTTCAAGAGGGCTTTCGTTAGACATTAATCAGACAACCTCTTGCACATTGCAGCAATGTCTTCTTTTGTCGGTTTCACAGGGGCGCGCAGGGTGAATACATGGGCGTCCTTGGTCGCCAAACGGTCCTCGGTCGTGCGTGCGCCGTTCACAACGGCCGCAAAATCCTTGCATACGGCAAAGCTACGCAAATAATCGCTATGGCCAGCGCCTCCGCCGGAGACATCGGTCGTATCGATAATAGTGAAGCCGGTTTTGGCCGGCTCGGTCTGATATTTCGTCTTGGTCGCAAAGCAGCGCTGCGGCAGGCCCTTTGCCTTTAATTCCTGCGCCTCAAATGGGTTGAAACAATAAGGCGAACCCAAGCGCGGATAGCCATGCACCGCGCGCGATACCGCCAGCGCCCGGTCGCTAAGGGATGCATAGACCGTCACCCTGCGGTCATTGTTCACGCGCCGCTCGGCGAGGACTTCTTCCGCGATATCGCGTTCAAAATCTTCACGATCCACATCGGGGGAAGCCAATATGATATTAGAAATATTGCTAGAGTCTGCATTGCTAGACGTGCGGTCAACATATTCAACCGCCGGAATAACAAGCCGTGCGCCAAGCGAATGCGACACGATCACGACTTCCTTGATCCACTCCGTCCTTGCCAATTTGGTCAGGAAATTGCGGAAATTGCGTTGGTCCCAATACATGTTGGTTTCATCAACGGCGTAGCTCAGCAAATTGCCCTGTGAGGGCCAGCTATAATGGATGATTGGTCCGTCAAAATTGCTCATTGCGCCTATTTGCACCGCGTCGCGTGCCGTCGTTTGCAGCGTTTCCCGATAGCCGTGGACATATATCAGCACGCGGCCCTTGCGCAGGTTTGCCGCGTCCCGCAGGCCAGCCCACCAGGCATCCTCTGGCTGGAAGGCCAGTGGTACGACCACTTGCGTATCACCCTTAGCAGGCTTTATCTTTTGCGGTGGCGCAAAGCGGGCGTAGCGTAGGCGATCACCCCTATGATTGGTCAGCAAGATAGAATCACCGCGGCAGTCGGGCAGGCGGCTGGTGACGATGAAATGGTCTTTTCCGGCTATCGCGGCGCTATCATTCTGCGCGGGATTGCAACGCGGATTTTCCGCCAGCGTGCGGTGTGGCACATCGCCATAGGCGACGGCCACCGTGCAACCCGACAGGAGCATTGGCAAAAGCAGGAAAGAGAGCTTACGCATTACTTCCGCTTGGGCTTCGCCGCATGCCATGCCTTGACCGCGTTCAGCGCGCCGGAAACATGCCCTTTCACGCCCAACTGCGCATAAGCGAACAATATCTTGCCATCGGGCGCGATGACATATGTCGTGCGGTTGGTGCCGCCCATCATCGGCAGGCCGACCTTATAATTTTTGATCATGGGCTTGGTCGCAATGCCGACCATGAATTTGTTGCGGCAGGCCTCGACCGAAAAACGCTTCAACGTCTCCAGATTATCCGCCGACATGCCAACAATAGATGCGCCATAAGCGGCAAAATCATCGGCAGCTTCAGAAAATTCATGCGCCTCAACGGTGCAGCCTGACGTGAACGCTTTGGGATAAAAATACAGCACCACTGGCCCGTTTTTCAAAGCCTTGTTCAAGTTGAAGCTATCGGCCTTGCCGGCCAAAACGGCTTGCGTTGTGAAATCGGTTGCGCGTGTCCCGGGTTTTAACGCAGCGAACGCCGGTGATGCCGACAGCATGAGGGCGAGTGCCAATGCGAAGCGTTTCATAATGCGTTCCTTCAACTGAAGTGGCGAAATAGCCGGTACTTACTTTGCTTTGCCAACGACGCTTTCCGGCAAATCTTGGCCAAAAACGCGTTGATAATATTCAGCGACCAAGGCGCGTTCCGCATCATCGCATTTGTTGAGGAATGACAGGCGGAAGGCAAAGCCAACATTTTTGAATATCGCGGTATTTTGCGCCCAAGTGATGACCGTGCGTGGGCTCATGACCGTTGAAATGTCGCCATTGATGAAGCCTTGGCGTGTCATTTCGGCGACCTTCACCATATTGGCAACGGTTGCGGCGTCGGTGCCTGAGGCCTTAGCCAAAACGATTTCGCTTTCAACCTGCGCAGGTAGATAGTTCAGGCCAACGACGATGTTCCAGCGGTCCATCTGGCCTTGGTTAATCGCTTGCGTGCCGTGATACAGGCCGCTTGTGTCGCCAAGCCCTACTGTGTTGGCGGTGGCGAACAGGCGGAAATAGGGGTTAGGACGAATGACGCGGTTTTGGTCGAGCAGGGTCAGCTTGCCCTCGGTTTCCAACACGCGCTGGATCACGAACATCACGTCAGGGCGGCCCGCATCATATTCGTCGAACACCAATGCCGTTGGCGTCTGCAGCGCCCAAGGCAAAAGGCCTTCGCGGAACTCGGTCACTTGCTGCCCGTCGCGCAAAACAATGGCATCGCGTCCGATAAGGTCGATACGGCTGATATGCGCATCCAAGTTTATGCGGATGCAGGGCCATTTTAGTCGCGCGGCGACCTGTTCAATATGCGTGGATTTACCCGTGCCGTGATAACCCTGCACCATCACGCGGCGGTTATGGGCAAAACCAGCGAGGATCGCGAGGGTAGTGTCCGGGTCAAACACATAGCTTTCGTCGGTGTCAGGCACGCGTTCATCGGCGATGGAGAAAGCGGGGCATTCCATATCCACATCAATGCCGAACAATTCGCGCACGCTGACCATTTTGTCAGGGGCGGCGAGGATGGTCGCATCACGGCTGTCGGGTTGGATATTTGGGATGTCAGTCATGTTATTCTCGTCAAATGAAAGCGGGCGAAGTTTTAAGGTGCGTATAGGCAGCAATCACGTCTTGCAAAGCCTTTTCATAGGAGCGGTTGCCGCCATTTTTGTCCGGATGATATGCGCGCACCTTAGCCGAATAGGCGCTGCGCAAGGCGCGGCGGTCGGCATCCTCCCCAAGCCCTAGCGTCCGCAGGGCCTTGCGGTCCTCTGGCGACAGAAAATGGCCATCGGCTCGCTCTTTGGGTAGGCGTGACCTGAACCGGGTGGAGATAGCATCCAACGGGTCTTTAAAGTCCGCCCATTTCGGCGGCGAATCGACATTGCCATTGGCACGAAAAGCGCGGGTTTCGCTTGGCCAGAATTGTGTAGGGCTTTGCGCCATGGAAATTTCATCAGCGGTCATGCCCGCAAACCAATTATAGCCCGCGTTAAACTGCCGCACATGGTCAAGGCAGAGATATTGATAGTCGCCGGGACCGTTGGCCGATGCGGCCTGTCCCTGTGGATCAGGCGCGCGAAATTCCCCCGCTTCGTCGCAGTGTGGATAGGCGCATGGCCGCCCCGCGCCATAAATGCGGCCGTGAAATCGGTCAGTGGAACGGTCGGATGCCATGATTTTCCTTGGCGAAAAACCCGCCATATGGGAAGAGCAGGACATGAAAAAAGGTCCTGCACAATTGGAAATGGAAATGCTGCTTGAAACAGCATTCGCGCCAACCCGCCTTGCCGTCATCAACGACAGCGCCAAGCATCACGGCCATAGCGGCGACGATGGGTCCGGCGAATCCCACTTCACTATCGAAATTGAAAGCGCGGCCTTCGTCGGCGTAGCCCGCCTTATGCGACAGCGTATGGTGAACAAGGCGCTGGGTGATATTCCTGGAACGCGCGTCCATGCGCTGGCCATCAAGGCTAGTGCACCGGGCGAAATTTAGTTGAGGCATAAAAGAAAAGCAGAATGACATGATCGAACTTTCTTCGCACCGCCTGTCGCTATCGACGGGCATAGACATGGATGTGTTTACGGCCGGTGATCCGAAAAATCCGGCGATTATCTTCCTGCACGGCTTTCCCGAATCGCACCGCACATGGCGGCACCAGATCGCGCATTTCGCTGACCGATTTTACTGCATCGCGCCGGACCAACGCGGCTATCGCGGTACGTCAAAGCCGCAGGCGGTCGACGCCTATACGGCGGACAAGCTGACCGCCGATATCTTTGCGCTGGCTGATGCCTTGCAAGTGCAAGATTTTATCATCGCTGGCCATGACTGGGGCGGTGCGATTGCGTGGAGCGTGGCGTTGAATGGGCAAGCCGGTGCGCTTAACCCTGCTTGGGCGGGGCGGGTGCCGCGCGCGATTATCGCCAATGCGCCGCATCCCTATATTTTCCAGCGCTTGTTGATCACCGACATGAACCAGCGCGAATCCAGCCAATATATTCGCGCCTTTCGTGATCCGGCCAATGATGCCTTGGTGCAGGAACAGGGGCTGACGGGCCTTTTGTTGAAAACGATTAAATGGGACAAGCCAAATGCGATGGAGCCGGAGGAGCGCGCCGCGTTGCTCGCCGATTGGAGCGATCGCGACACCTGTTTTGGAATGCTTAATTGGTACCGCGCGTCCGCGTTATATGTGCCTGCGATAGATGAAGATGCGGAAATCCCGGCTTTTGCCGCTGGCGCATTTCCAACGTTGATGATCCCGACCTTAGTAATTTGGGCGATGGATGATCTCGCGCTGCCCGCAAGCAACATCGACGGCATCGAAAAATTGGTGCCACATGTGACGATCGCTCCCGTCGAGGATTGCGGTCATTTTGTTATTTGGGAACAACCGGACGCGGTGAATGCGGCCATGGAGCAGTTTCTAGGTTAACCGGCCCGCCAGTGGACCCACGCGCCATGGGCCTGCGCTTCGGCCAGCAGGTGCCATGCGTCGGGCCCGGGCCAATATTTGACCGACAGCTCATGTTTGAATGTGTCTCGGTTCGTTTCGAGCATGATCCACGCCAACGGACGTTGGGCGGTTGCGTCTTGCCCAGCCGCTTCAATGGCCGCACGAATTTTCCGCCGTCTTTCTTCGGGAATATATTGCCAGACGATTGAATGGTTGAAGATGCGGACGACATGCGGTTCTTGCGGAGCAGAAAGACGTTCCGAAACCCAGTCGAGCGCATCTGCCTGCACAACATACGGAGGCAACTGCGCGGCAAGCGCGATTGCTGCATCCATGCGCTCCAGCCGGTCTGCATTTTCGGGCCAGACATAGCTTTTAACCCGCAGCGAAGCTTCAGCGTCCGACAAATCAACGGGCGCCTGATCACATCCGCTGATCCGCACGATTTCGACTTGTGCGTCGGGTGGTGGAGAACCTTCCCACTCCGGCTTTATCTGCATAAGCGAGAGGGGTGGCCCCGCGCTTACGCCGCCCAGATTGTAATGATACCGGTCCATCATCGTATTGATACCGGCGCTGGCACCGATTTCGTTCAATTCGAATGTGCCGCCGATTCTGGGCGATAGCCAGAGCAAGGCAGCCATGAAGCTGGCGGACCGTCCCGCTTCGTTGGTCTGTGGCGGACCATCAAGCCATGGCAGTAACCGGGCATCATGGTCAGCGGTTACGGCCGTCAACACGGCGTCGACATCGGCTTGCGCGCTAATTTCGCCCTTATAGATAGGCGCTAGGCGTTCGTCTGCGCCGGTGAGATGCAAATGGTGAAACCCGCCAGCGAGCCGCAAAGGCATGGCATCTTCAAGCGGAAGGCCTGGCCATTGCGCAATGCGTTGGCCGCATTGGGTGTCGCCTTGCATAAGCGCCAATTGCGCCTCTACTATGCGGGCGGTGATAGGCGCACCATTGCGCCGGCAGTGTTCGGCCTGCACCTTAATGCCTTCGGCAATACGGCTGTCATCCATAACACCCTTGCCAAAATCGTGCGACTTCATGGTTTCTGCCATATTGCCCTTTCTGCGCGCGGCCCCTAAAGCGCGGTCATTGTGACTGAACCAATCATCTTTGCAATCCCCAAGGGACGGATTCTCGACGAGGCTTTGCCGTTGATGCAGGCGGCGGGCATAGAGCCTGAAGCTGCGTTTTTTGATGATGCCAGTCGCGCGCTTTTG
>CAIPUN010000098.1 GCA_903868245.1 uncultured Sphingomonadales bacterium
ATCAACGATATTAAGAATTTGGCGGCGATTTCCCCCAGCCTCAACATCCAGTCATCGCAGACTGAAACGCAAGGCACTTCGATCAAAATTCGTGGCGTCGGCACGACCGGCAACAATACTGGCCTTGAAAGCTCGGTTGGCGTATTCATTGACGGTGTTTACCAGTCACGTCCCGGCGTTGCACTCGGCGACCTCGTTGATCTTGAGCGCCTTGAAATCTTACGTGGTCCGCAAGGCACGCTGTTCGGCCGCAACACCTCAGCAGGTGCGCTGAATGTAACTACAAAGCGCCCTAGCCTGTCGACGACCGAGGGCTTTGTGAATGCCAGCTACGGCAATTACAATTTCATGAACTTGCAGGCAGGTGTCAGCGTTCCTGTTGTACAAGATGTCGCAGGCCTTCGTGTGTCCGGCACATGGCGCAAGCGTGACGGTTATTTGAAAACCCCATCTGGCGTCGAAAGCAATGATCGTGACCGCTATATGTTGCGCGGACAACTTTACGTCGAACCCAATGCGGATGTCAGCATCCGTTTGCTTGCGGATTACGCCAAGACGGACGAGCAATGCTGTCAGGCCGTCATCGTTCGTGAAACCGAACTGGCACCTTTCTCGGCGCTACATGGTTTGGCGAGCGATGGTGTTAATCAATCGGGCAGCTCTGCACTGAACAATCTTTCCATCAATGCCAAAAACTTTCTCAACGGTTCCAAGCAATGGGGCGTGTCGGGCGAACTGAAGTGGGATTTGGGCGGTGCCAAGCTGACATATATCGGTTCTTATCGGAAATTTGATTCGAACTCGACCACCACAGGCGGCTTCACCAGCAACGACACCTACACAGTAGGCAATGGCGCCACGACTTCACGTCCCGGCATCTTGCCATCTGGCGACCATATCAAAACCATGACCCAAGAACTGCGTATTCAAGGCACAGCCTTTAACGACAAGCTCGATTGGTTGATTGGCGGTTTCTATGGCGATGAAGATATCAGGGCCGACCAGACTATGACTTTGAATGCCGATTTCCAAAAAACGAACAGTGCATTCAACTTCGCTGATCGTGCGGGCGTAAACCCATTGTTGGCGTTTACTAGGGCTGGCAATGGCGGTGTTGCCGTTGACGCCAACGGCAATTATGCCGAAAACCGCTTCCTGCAAAATGCCAAAAGCTGGTCCGTGTTCACACATAATGTTTTGAACATCACCGACAAGCTAAGCCTCACCTTGGGCGCACGCTATGTGAAGGAAGAAAAAGAGGCATCCTTTAACCAACTCGCCGCGACAAACGGGGCGGGAGCTAGCGCCTGTCAGGCCACCACTAACGCTGTTTTGACCGGTCAAGTTCCCGCGACGCTTCAAGGAGGCGCAATCCTCTTGAACTGCTTCCCCTTTGCAGTTTCTACCAATTTGACAGCACCAGCAGCGGTGGGCGGTGGCCTGGCAAGCCGTTTGCTGCTTTTGCCACGCACATGGTCAGACACGTTCAAGGATGACGAGATTACCTATACCGGACAGGTCGGGTACAAGGCGAATGAAGATCTCCTGCTCTACGCTGGTTACAGCCATGGCTTCAAATCCGGCGGCTTCAACCTAGACCCGATGTCTGCATCCTTGCAGAATTCGGTAGCCGTTCTTGCTGGGTTACAAGCAGGTACTGTCGTGGCACCAGTCTACGCTGAACCAGACTTTAAGTCCGAAAAGGTTGACCAGATTGAAATCGGCGCAAAGGCGACTTTGTTCGGATCGATCAAAGCCAACCTGGCACTGTTCGACATGAAGATGACCGATTTCCAGGTGCTGGAATTCACCGGCGTTCAGTTTCTTACCTTTAACGTCCACTCTGCCCGCTCAACCGGTGCTGAGCTGGAGCTATTTGGTAAGCTGAGCGACAATATCTCGGCCAATGTTTCTGCAACTTATGCCAATGCGCGGTATCCCAAGAATTGCAACACCGGCGATGCTATTGCAGGGGCTCAGGCATCGATTAACCGCCTGTGCGGATCTTCTTTGACCAATGCGCCGAAATTTGCGGGTGTTGTTGGCCTTACCTATGAAGGGCAGGTCAATGATGCTGGCTGGGGTCTGCTGGTTAACGGTAATATCAACTATTCGGATCGCCGTCGTACCAGCACGATTCCTTTGGATACCAACAACCTGCCAGTCCCTCTGGATTATCAGGATGCCTATTTCAAAATAAATGCACGCATCGGCCTCACCACGCCGAATGAACAGCTGACCTTTGAATTATGGGGTACCAACCTAAGCAATGAGATAACCCGCGGTATCACCGCCAACAGCCCGCTTCGCGGCCCTGCAGGCTCTCGTTCGCGTATTGGCTTCGTTGAGGAACCCCGCATGTACGGCCTGACCGTCCGCGCCAAGTTCTAAACGAACGTTGCAAACAAAAAGGGCGGCCTCCGCGTGGAGGTCGCCCTTTTTTGTGTCTGCCGTTCTGGTTTTAAGCGGCGGTTTTATACAAAGTC
>CAIPUN010000099.1 GCA_903868245.1 uncultured Sphingomonadales bacterium
CGATCATCCAAGGCAGAACTATAGCTACCTGCGACAATCGAAGCCTCGGTCACTGCGCAAGGATCAAATAGAGTTGAAAATCCAGTCTGCCCAGCAAGGAAGTTTTCACGCAAGTTTGGCGCACGGAACGAAGTGCCATAGCTAAATTTGAACGCAATTGGATCAAACGGACGCCAACGGCCCTTAATCGAGTAAGTTCCTGCACTGCCGTAATATTCCTCGTCCGTGAAACGACCGGAGAGATTTAGTGACAGTTCGCGCACCAAAAATTCGTCCGCTTTCAGCGGCAGGCTAACCTCACCAAAGGCCTCCTTGATAACTTTACTGCCTACTGCACCGCGGTCGGCAAAGAAACCGAAGAACAAACCATTGGACGCCACAAGTGACGGCGTAGAATTGATCTTGTCCTTCCGATACTCGGCGCCCACACCTACAGTTACGTCGCCAGCTGGCAACGAGAACAGACTGCCGCCAACAAAGCCCGACAGCACCAGTTGCTCATAAGTTGTGTTGAACTCGCGCACGCCAAACAGATAATCACGTTCAGCTTGTGTGGCAAAGTTTCCGATTGGTGTATTGAGAAGGCTGGGAGCAAACATGTTCACTGGCACACAACCCTGTGTCAGATCGGCCATTGCCCCGCTTGGATTACGCAAGCCTGCTGCACTGCACGGTGCAGCTAAAGTTGGGCCACCACGGAACCCTCCGGTGGGCACAATTTGGTAGTCATCAGCAATGCCATCGCCATTGTTATCAAAAACACGGTCTCCATTGAAATCAGCGGTAGGATCTATGCCAAGAGCAAACGCCAACTTGTCCTCACGTATACCGTAGCGTGTCGATTTACCTATAGCTTTTGAATATACGCCTGACGCTTCAAAATCCCAGCCAGAACCCAAGAACGGCAAATCACCCTTTACACCCAAAACACCCCGATATTGCTCTTGGATGGTCGAATAATTATTTCTATCCCCCTCCACAGCAATAATCGGCTGAACGGACAAGTCATAGCCAGTTGTAAGCCGCCGCAAGCTAAAAGCTGCATTCTGTGCAGCCCGACAATCTACACCACCAACCGCCGATCGATTGCAAGGATTGAACGGGTTCGTCGCTGGCACGAAGGGAAATAGCTGGTACGCGCCAGTATTATCTGCCTCAGCCTCGTTACGGCTATAATTAAACTCGAAAAACGGCGTTATATTAGCATCGCCTTCAAACGTATATTCACCAACCGCCATAATATTGAGAAGTCGACGACCGTTCTGAAAAATCTCATTTTTGTTATAACCATTGGTGTTGACGTTTTGAAAATCAACGTCGACAATACCATCCCCATTGGCATCGATGTACCTGTCGCCAATGTAATTCTCGTTATAATTTGGAATTCTAGTGTTACCTGCACCCGGTGTGTAATATACGTAACCATAGTTTGTCTGGTCTATAAAAATACGACCAGAAATACCGTCCACTTTACATTCATTCACCGATACACTTAAGCCGGGCGTACGGGCGCCCACAAGCGCATTAGACGCAACGTCGATTGTTCGCGGGTTACCATATTGATCGATTTCATAATGCTTATTGCAACCACGGAAAAAAGCACGATCTTTTAGGCGGACTGCTGCGGTTTTGGCATATTCAACGCCTACACCTAAGAAGCCCCTGTCGTTATTGACGCCCCATGATCCGCTAATTGTATAATCTTCACCCGCGCCTTGTGGGTTGATGTTGCCGTTAGCGCGCAGTGTTAGGCCGTCAAAATTCTTGCGCAGAATAACGTTAACAACACCTGCCATAGCATCCGAGCCATAAACCGACGATGCGCCATCAAGCAGCAAGTCATAACGATCAACCAATGATGACGGGATTAAGTTAAGAGATGGGCTCGTTGGCGCGCCCTCGACACCCGCAGGTGCCATGCGGCGGCCATTGATGAGCAGTAGCGTGCGGTCAGCACCAAGACCGCGCAGGCTCAGGGTTTGAGAGCCAGGACCATTATCAAGAACGAAGCCATTAAATGTCCCGTCGATCTGTTGTCCAGCTGCGGCTTCTGACTTCTGCAACAGCGAGGCTGCTTCAAACTCACCGGTATCCTCAGCCTCGTCATTTGTGATAACTTGAAGTGGCGAAATGCTGGTGAATGTAGTTTGACGGAGGCGCGAACCGGTTACAACGATACCGGCCTTTTCCTCTTCTGCGCTCTCAGTTTTAGTTTGATCGACGACGACAACTTCTTCCTCCGCAGGCTTTTCCTCGGCAGTGGTTTGCGCCAAAACCGGCGAAGCAGCGCTCATCAATAGGCTGATTGTCGAACCGGCGACCAATAATTGAAACTTCTTCATAGTAAATCCCCCAGCTACAAATGGCAGCAAATGTAAATTAGCATAAGCGATTGTAACTTGATATTTCAAGGGTCTTTGAAAAAACAATTGCTAATCCGAAATACTGTGACAAATCGGCAACTATAAATTGTGTGTGACTTTTTTAATGTGGCAGCGATGCGCATTAATCGCGCCTGCTTTTTCGAGCGTGCTTATGTGTGCTGCGCTAAGTAGAAACATAGATGGCGGTAAAGAGTAGCTTAGGTGGTATCCCTAATGTGCAGGCCTTATTACATCCAGAAGCGGCTAAAGCGGTCACCTAATAAAGTCAGCAATTCATATTGCGAAAGCCCGGTCAGCGCAGCGGCAGTGACAAGGTCATATTCGACATTGACCCAGTCACCTTCGCGCAATGCGGGTGCTGCATCCAAATCCAACGTCACAAGGTCCATCGACACTCGGCCTATGACAGGCAATTCATGATCTTCTGCCCACGCCCTGCCCTTGCCCGAAAAAGCGCGCAAATATCCGTCGGCATAGCCAAGCGATATTGTGCCCACGCGGGTTTCTTCGCGACAAACATGGGTCGCATTATAACCGACGGTTGCGCCTGCGGGTAAGTCGCGCACTTGCAAAAGGCGCGCCGATAGCCGGACTACTGGCTTGATCCAATCAGCCATCTCGGGGCGGGCAATGCCGCCATAGAGGCTTAATCCCGGCCGTGTCAGATCAAAATGATACTCTGCGCCCAACATGATGCCCGCGCTATTGGCGAAGCTGAATCGTTGCGCCCGAATATGCGACCGCGCTTCTGTAAAAACCCCAAGCTGGCGCGCGTTTTGTGCAACATCTTCGTCTGCAGACGCCAGATGCGATAACAAAATATCAACGTCCACGCCTTCAATCACACCATCTGCAATGTGCTGTGGCGCAAGGCCCAAGCGGTTGATACCGCTATCCATCATGACATGGCAGCGCCCGCCTCCTGCACTGCGCCACATGACAATTTGTTCCGGCGTATTCAGCACTGGAATGGCGCCCAAGGCCCGCGCAGTGTTAACGTCGGCTTGCGTGATGCCGTTCAGCACCGATATCCAACTGGGCGGCACCAAATCGGCAATAAATTCTGCTTCACCCCAATGGGCCACGAAAAAATCACGGCACCCTGCGTCGCGCAAACGGGTGGCAACCTCACGCGCACCCAAGCCATAGCCATTGGCCTTTACGGCCGCCCCTGCCCGCGCCGCGCCGCTACGCGCATCTAGTGCGCGCCAGTTGGAAACCAGCGCCTCTGCGTCAAGATGAA
>CAIPUN010000100.1 GCA_903868245.1 uncultured Sphingomonadales bacterium
CCAGCAAAATCTTCTGCATTTTCCGCAATCAAGCGCTCCAAAGCAGCCCTTGGGTCTTCCCCCATGTTGTTCCCTCCGGTTCGGTTGGAAATTTCCTAGACTTGTAGGATTTATCCTATCACTTTTGTTCTATATTTGTTCTTACCGATTCGGGCAAGCCAATCCGGGTCGACCGTGGAGGAGACATCATGCATATCACGCGCCTAATTGATAGGTTTCTCCGGGAACAGGACCTGCCACCGACCAAATTCGGGCGCTTGGCAGCGGGCGATCCTCGCCTAGTACTCGACATCCGCATGGGGCGAGAAATCCGACCCGAAATGGAGGTAAAACTGCGCCATTTCATGTCCCATTATGGCCAACACGTCCAAACTGAGGACCGGAAAGCGATATGAGCATAAGGACACAAGCGGGCGCCCTCATACACGCGTTGCGTGTAATCATCCCCACTGCCGACATCCGCATATTGCAGGAACGGCCATGGCACAGCCTGACCTTTTCTGGGACGCAGCTGTGCCTGTCGGTGCAGTTGCAGGATGGAGCATGGCATGGCGACGTGGCGGCGCTATCGCTGCGTTTGTCGGAACATGAATTTGATTTGCCCCGTCAGATCGTCGCCGACATTGGAATAACGCAAGCGGTTATCGGCAAAGGCGGCCAATGTCTGATCATCGATGCGCTTCTGCTCGATAGCTGACGCACCGCAGAACTTGTGTACCGTCGCCATCGACCGTAAACAATGTGCATGACCACACAAACCGCACCGACCTTACCCCGCATCGCACCCGAATCGATTGTCCCTCGTCTGCAAAGCTATTGGGACGCGCTCACGATCTGGGTGCACAGCAATTATGTCGAACTTGGCATTGCTGTGGTGGCGGCGATCATGGTGTTTATTGCGCTGAGCTGGCTGAAAAGAATCGCCGCAAACATCGCGCGTGCCAGCGAGCACCGCGCGCATTTGAAATCCATCATCGCACGAACCTTGGCGCGGACGAGCAAGTTTTTCCGTGTCATGGTGTCGATTGAATTGGTCAACCAGATTGCCAATGCGCCAGCGGCACTGACCCAGACCGTCGACATATTGTTCACCATCGCGATCGTCATTCAAATCGCCATCTGGCTGCGCGAAATCATCTTGGGATTGATCGAACGGCGCGCGGGCGAAGGCGTGCATGAACATGACACGTTGCAAAGCGCGATGGTGCTCATTCGCCTGCTTGTCAGCTTTGTCTTATTTGCCATCGCCGCCATTGTGGTGCTCGACAATCTGGGCGTCAATGTCACGGGTCTCGTGGCCGGGCTTGGCGTTGGCGGCATTGCTATTGGCCTTGCCGCGCAAGGTATTTTCTCCGACCTGTTTGCGGCCATCTCGATTATTTTCGATAAGCCGTTCCGTCGCGGCGACACGGTGTCCTATGACAATACGACCGCGCGGGTTGAAGTCATCGGGATGAAAAGCACGCGGCTGCGCGCGCTGACGGGGGAAGAGAAGATTATTTCCAACAGCAAATTGCTGGAAAAGGAAATCACCAACAACACGATGACCTTGTATCGGCGGGTCACCTTCGTCCTCACCCTTGTATATCAGACACCTCCGGCCCTTGCCCGCCGTGTGCCCGACATTCTGCGGCAAGCGGTTGAGGCGAACAATGCGCAATTCATCCGCGCCGGTTTTAACAATTTTGCGCCAAGCTCGCTCGATTTCCATTTGGTGTTCGATATTGAAAGCGATGATGTCGAAGACATGTTTCAGGCGCGCCACAATATTGGCATCGCGATTATCGATAGCTTCGCCCGCGAAGGGATATCATTTGCCTATCCCACGCAGACGACGTTCACCGCCGCGCCGGATGGTGCAATGGTAATGCCATATGCCGCGCCGCCTCAAACAGCCAAGGCGCGACCAAAAAGCTGATTCGCGGTTTAAAGGTCAAAGCGCCGCTAGCATGCCGTAACGGCAAACAGGCGGGGCTTGTATTGCGCGTGTGAAACCGCCACGATACGTCCAAATTAGGAAGCAGGAGACTCCGTATGACCGCAATTACACCCGCTGAACTCGCAACCAAAGTCGGCGAAAATATTGGCGTATCGGAATGGATTTTGGTGGATCAGGACATGATCAACAAATTTGCCGATGCAACCGGCGATCATCAATTCATTCATATCAACGAAGAAATGGCGAAGCAGACACCGTTCGGCGGCACCATTGCCCACGGCTTTCTGACCTTGTCGTTGTTCCCGGTGATGAGCGCCAAGTCCGATTGCCCAAAGGTTGCGGGCGTCAAAATGGGCGTAAATTATGGCGGCAACAAAACCCGTTTTCTCGCCCCTGTCCGTTCGGGCAAGCGCGTCCGCGGCCATTTCAAACTGCTGGAGCTTGCTGAAAAGCGCCCCGGCCAATGGCAGCAGACGCTTGAGTTCACTGTCGAGATTGAGGGCGAGGAAAAGCCCGCCCTTCAGGCTGAATGGATCAGCCAGTTTTTCGTATAATTTTCATTTTAAGGAATCCCTCTCATGCGTGACGCAGTAATCGTATCCACCGCCCGTACCGCCATTGGCAAAGCCTATCGCGGCGGGTTCAACGCAACATCGGGCGCAACGCTCGGCAGCTATTCGTTGAAGGCCGCTGTTGCGCGCGCTGGCATCGAAGGCGGCGAAATCGACGATGTTCTCTGGGGCTCCGCGCTGCAGCAGGGCACACAAGGCGGCAACCTTGCACGCCAAGTTGGGTTGCGCGCTGGCCTGCCCGTGTCGGTATCGGGCATGACGATGGATCGTCAATGTTCATCGGGCCTGATGTCGATTGCGACTGCGGCCAAGCAGATCATCGTCGACAATGTAGATATCATGGCTGCGGGCGGACAAGAATCGATCTCTTTGGTGCAAACCAAAGAAATGCGTGTTCAGCCAGACCGTGAACTGATCGAAATGCACAATGCCATTTACATGCCCATGCTGCAGACCGCGGAAGTGGTGGCCAAGCGTTACAATATCAGCCGCGATGCAATGGATGAATATGCCCTGCAATCGCAGCAGCGCACCGCCGCCGCACAAGCCGCTGGCTATTTTGATGCCGAAATCGTGCCTGTGACCACGACCATGAACGTCGTGAACAAGGAAACCGGCGAAGTCAGCCAGAAAGAAGTGACCATAGCTAAGGATGAAGGCAATCGCGCGGATACGCAGTTGGCCGGTCTACAAGCGCTTCAGCCCGTGCTTGGCCCCGATATGACAATCACCGCCGGTAACGCAAGCCAGCTTTCCGACGGTTCATCCGCCTCCATCCTGATGGAAGCGAAAGTCGCCGAGAAAAAGGGCCTCAACCCGCTTGGCCGTTATGTCGGCATGGCGGTTGCAGGCACAGAGCCAGACGAAATGGGCATTGGTCCTGTATTCGCAATCCCCAAATTGCTGCAGCGTTTTGGCCTGAAGATGGACGATATCGGCATCTGGGAACTGAACGAAGCCTTTGCCGTGCAAGTCCTGTACTGCCGCGACAAATTGGGCATTCCAAACGAATTGCTGAACGTCAATGGCGGGTCGATTTCGATTGGCCACCCATATGGCATGACGGGTGCACGCTGCACGGGCCATGCCTTGATCGAAGGCAAGCGTCGCGGTGCGAAATATGGTGTTGTCACCATGTGCGTTGGCGGTGGCATGGGCGCCGCTGGCCTCTTCGAAATCTTTTAATCGCACATAAGGAACAGCCTCATGTCAGCCATTGGTGTAATCGCAACATTAACCGTTGCCGAAGGCAAGAACGCAGATTTTGAGGCTGTTTTTGCAGAATTATCTGCAGCGGTTCGGGCCTAGGGTCAGGACCACTTAAATCCACCTTCGCGGTTTGAGGCCATTTTGCTCAGGGCTATGCGGCAAGCGCAGGGCTTAGTGGTTCTAAGTCCAAGCTTGCCAAAGACGCCCTGGGCAAAATGGGTCAAATCCTTCGGACGTTAAAATGGCTTCGATCTCAAAGCGAAATGACCTTGCAGGCAGAACGACTGCCTGACAGCGGCCATTTCACTTCGATATCTTTGCCATTTTAACGCCGCGAAGGTGGATTTAAGTGGTCCTGACCCTCGTGAACCGGGGAACCTATTTTATACGCTCACCCGGTCACGGTCCAACCCGCAAGTGTACAAAGTGCTTGAGCAATATGTCGATCAGGACGCGCTCACCGCACATGGCGCCAGCGACTATTTCAAGGCCGCAGGCCCCAAACTTGGCGCCTGCCTCGCCGGCGCGCCTGAGATTGAGTATCTCGACGGCCTGTAGGGCTTAAAATCTGCTTTAGGCCGGGGACAGGCGTCCGTCTGCAAAGACGAACCCGCCCAGCCGATCCTTTTGCAATAACGCAGGTCCATCAAGGTCAACCCAAGACGCCGTCTGCGCCACCAGAAACGCCGCCTGAATGGCAAGGCTGGTCGACAGCATACAACCAACCATGACGCCCATCTTTGCGCTCTCAGCGGCCTTACAGAGCGCCAGGGCCTCGGTCAGGCCACCGGCTTTATCCAGCTTGATATTCACGCCCTGATATAATCCAGCGAGGCGCGGGACGTCCGCCGCAACATGGCAGCTTTCATCGGCAAAAATCGGCAATGGCGCCGATAGGTTGGCAAGCGCAGCGTCTTGCCCCGCAGGCAAAGGTTGCTCAATCATCGCAACGCCCAGCGCTTTCAGGATTTCCGCTTCGGCCGCAATATCGATTGCGCCCCAGCTTTCATTGGCGTCCACAATGATCCGCGCTTTGGGAGCGCCCGCGCGCACCGCAGCAACACGGTCACGGTCGGCATCGCCATTTAGTTTGAGCTTCAATATGCCATAGCCACTTTCGGCCGCAGCGCGCGCATCGGCATGCATCGCATCGGGCGTGCCCAAGGAAATGGTGAAGGCGGTCTCCAGCGGCGTGGGCGGTGATATCATGCCGATCAATTGCCACAGCGGCTGTCCGGTCTGCTTGGCCTCCAAATCCCACAGCGCACAATCCAACGCATTACGCGCCGCGCCGGGTGGCAGCTCGGTTTGCAAAAGCGCGCGGGCCTTCGGAACATCCTGCGCGGCGATGGCGTCCGTGACGCGCGCGATCTGGCGCAGACATTCTTCTGCGGTCTCCCCGCGATAATAAATCGCCGTGCCCTCGCCCTGTCCGATATGCGTACCATCGCTGACCGCAACTACGATCAGGTCGACAAATGTCTTTGCCCCGCGCGCGATGGTAAAATGGCCCTTGACCTGCCAGCGTTCGACTGTGGCGTTAATATGCAAGGTCATCGCTGAAAACCCGCAGAAATCCGTGCTGCGCAAAATGCTATTAAGCAGGTCCAAATAACGGGGAAAATATCGTCGTTCAATTGTGGCTGGATATCCAATTTTCGACAATAGGCGCAATTTTTTCGCGCCATTTGCTGCCGTTGAAAATGCCATAATGGCCGACTTCTGGGGCCATATGATATTTCTTCAACGCCGCAGGCAGGCTTGTCGCAATGTTCAACGCAGCCTGTGTCTGGCCCAATCCGCTGATATCATCGCGCTCACCCTCAATCGCCAGCAAGCCGATATCGGTGATGGCCGCAGGATCCACTAAATGGCCACGATAGTTGAATTCGCCCTTCGGCAGCAAATGGCGCTGGAACACTGTATCCACGGTTTGCAGGTAGAATTCCGCTGTCATATCGCACACCGCGCGATATTCGTCGTAAAATTCCTTATGCCGATCCGCACTTTCACCATCGCCTTTCACAAGGTCGGAGAACATCGACCAATGGCTCATCATATGGTTGCCAAGGTTCATCGACATAAAGCCTGAAAGCTGCAGAAAACCTGGGTATACGCGGCGGCCAGCGCCCTTGTAATAAGGCGGCACAGTCGCAATCACATTCTGCACGAACCATTCATGCGGACGCTGGGTCGCATGGTTGTTCACCGCCGTTGGCGCTTCGCGGGTGTCGATAGGTCCGCCCATCATCGTCAATGTGCGCGGACGCAACGGATGGTCCTTCGCAGCCATAACGGCCGCCGCGGCATAAGCCGGAACCGACGGTTGGCAAACGGCCAGCATATGCGCGCCGCGTCCGCCTGCGTCAGGGCCCAGAAATTCCAGCCACTCAATGAGATAATCAATATAGGTTTCAAGGTCGAAGCCACCGCCCGTCAACGGCACATCACGCGCGTCTTTCCAGTCGGTAATGTAGACATCATGCGTGACCATCATGCGCTCGACTGTGCCGCGCAGCAGCGTCGCAAAATGCCCGGACATCGGCGCGCAGATAAGAAGCCGCGGCTTTGCACTGCTGCCTTCGTAAACGAAACGCTTCAGCTGACCGAATGGCTTGCGCGCAAGATTTTCTTCCTGAACCGGCAAGGCTTTGCCCTTGATGACCACTTCGTTCAGTCCGAACGCTGGTTTCCCACGGGGCAGTACCGAATGGGCGAAAACCTCAAGCGCAGAAGCCGCCACCGGGGCCATTCCGCCATAGTTGAACGGCGAAGGCAACGCGCTGAGCCATTCTGCCTGTTTCTGCGCGACCCAGCCTGCACCGGCAAGCCAGCCGCGTTGAAGGTCATATCCCGTATAAAGCATATTCAGGCCTTTAAGTTTCGCGGCGGCAATATTCTGCCGCAATGGCCTGTCGCTTTACGCATTTATGTTGCATTGCACCATAGGAAAAGCACCTTCATGAACTGTGGCGGATTGTTACCCGACCGCCGCACTGCTAGGCGAGCCCGATGACAAACGATTTTTCCGAAGCGCAAGCCATAATAACATCCGAAGAAGCGCCGGCCGCCAAGCCCAAGCTTAACTTTGGTAGTTTGCGCATGATCGGTCACTTTACCATCCGCTATCCGCGCCAGATCATGTTTGCGCTGCTGGCGCTGGTTGCAGCAGCCGCGTCTACGCTTGCCATCCCTTATGGTCTGCGTCTGATCATCGATGAAGGCTTTGTTAAAAATGGCGGAGATCCTGCGCCTTATTTCTATTTGCTGTTGGGCATCGTGGTTATCATCGGCGTTTCGACGGCGTTCCGTTTTTACTTCGTGAGCTGGCTCGGCGAGCGCGTGGTGGGCGACATTCGTGTTGCGGTGCAGCAAAATCTATTGCGTTTGGCGCCACGCTTTTTCGAAGAAAATCGTCCGGGGGAAATTGCCAGCAGAATGACCGCCGATACGGCGATTATTGAACAAATTGTCGGCACCACTGTGTCCGTTGCATTGCGTAATATCTTCATTGGCGTGGGCGGTGTGTCCTTGCTATTCGGCCTTGCTCCAAGCCTGACCATATGGTTGCTCGCGGGCATTCCA
>CAIPUN010000101.1 GCA_903868245.1 uncultured Sphingomonadales bacterium
TGACGGTTGCCGGCGCTGCAGCCACCACAAGATCCGTCGCCCCATCAATCGCCGTGACGGTGAAGGTGTCACCAGATTCGTTGCGAGTTGTCACAATATTACCGTCAGCCGTATCCAGCAAGGTCCGACCATTATACGTGGCGTCAGAGACAAAATTCTGGATCTGGGTGCGGAGCGCGGTGTATTGCGCCGAATATTGGTCAAACTGTTCCGTATTCAGCGTACCATCCGCCATACGGGTCAGCGTTTCACGCACTTTCACCATACTTTCGGAGATTTTGCCGAGTGCGGCGAAGGTGGTGTCCAGAACGCCCTTGGTGCCGCCCAACTGCTCATTCGCCGCGGTCAGGCCCGCAACATCGGAACGGACCGCCTGGGTTACAGCGAAGGCGCCGCCATCATCCTTGGCGTCGGCAACACGAAGACCCGTGGAGACGCGCTTCTGGACAACTGAAAGCTGATCAGTGGTACGGTTCAGTGACTGCAGCGCAACCATTGAGCCGAGATTGGTGATTACGGAATTCATAGCCATTGGGGTATTCCCCTTCCAAATCATGACCCTCGCCCCGATCAAGGTGGCGGGAAGGTCTGGTTTCATCCGCTTCTTGCGAATGAGGGCATGATGTCGGAAAGGGCTGAATCATTGTTAAAAAAACGGGTAAATGCTGCAGTTTTTTCTGAATTAACAGTTTAACATCTTGCTGAATGCGGAAATTCGAGCTTCCGGCAGAAGAATTTTATAATGAGGTGGGCTGCGTCAATTAAAAGCTAGTCTTTCGCTCATTTTCATCATCCAGTGGTTGCTTAAGTCATATTGAAATTTCGTGGTTCAGGCGCAGAAACATGAAGAACCTGCCTGACGCTCGTTAGGACACATGCCTGCCATTTGGAGTCATTTGGCTCAGCAGGCATGCTCTTGTACCCACGCGGCGGCAACATCACTAACGCGCGGATGATGATAAGGGGAAGCGATCCATCCTTAACGCGACACCAACAAAAAACGATAATGTCAGAGGAAGCGTGTCAGGCTCAATTGCTGGGAAATGGCCATGGCGCGGTAGGAAGCCTCAAGTTGGGTCTGCGTTGCCTGGAGGAAGGAGATGGTCTTGGCCATATCCACTTCCTCAATCTCACTCACCTGCAAGGTCAGGCTGGTGGTAACGCTTGCCTGGAAATTCTTGGTGCTCTCCAGCCGCGCTTCAGTCACCCCCAGCGCCCCGCGTTCCAAGGCCAAGGCATCAACGCTGGACTGCAGGCCCTGCCGCGTGGTGGTAATGAAGGTGGTATAGCTTGCGCCCAATTGGCTCTTTTCAGGCGTCAATCCGGCAATCCTGGCAAGGCCAAGCAGCAAATCCCGCGCCCAGGAGCCAGTTGTTTCACCGTCGCTGACAACGGCGCCATTTTTATTGGCTAGAATACCATAATCTATGCGCTCATTGTCGCTGCTGAGCACATTTCGGCGACCCTCAGTCGCACCAAGCCCGGTTTGAAGAAAATCAGAAAATGGCGTCTCCCCACCGTCAGCGCCGGAAGCAGCCAAGGTTTTGGTCGCGCCAAGCACGCTGGCTGCGTTGGTGCCATTTAGCGAGCCGACCTCAGCGGTAATGCCGGCGACCATGAAGCCTGTTACAATTTCATCCGGATTGGGAATCGGCGCCTCATGGGTATTAGATCCACCAAAGAGGTATTCGCCAAGATAATTTTCATTCAGTAGGTTAGCAACTTCAACTAGCGCGGCCTTTGCTTGGCCTGCCTGGATTTGGATCTCTTCCGGCTTCGCGGCCCCCAGCAACTTGGCTGTGCCTGCTGTAAACTTCTCCGCGATGGCACCAATACGGTCCAATACATCCTGCGTGATTTGGACTTTTGAAAGAGTCTGACCAAACGTACTCTGATAAGCTTCCCGGCGCGTAATCTCTGCCCGCAAATCCATGCTTTTTGGCGCATCGCTACGCAGCGCAGCATAGGACGAACCCTTGCGGCCAGTCGAAATCTGTTCGCCAAGCTGAGTTAAGCGCTCCCGTAGGAAGATAGCGTTCTGGTCAATGCGTCCAGTCAGATTGATACCGTTCATGGCTTATCGTACCGATCCGAAAAGAGAGTCCCACATGGTCTGTGCTGTGCTTATCACGCGGGCATTGGCAGCATAGGCATTCTGTAATTGGATGAGAGACGCCATTTCGCTATCAACGTCCACGCGAGATTGACGGGTGAAGCGCGCCTGCAGCCCATCACTTAATTGTTTCGCAGTCTCCACAGCAGCGCCCGCCGCCGCACTATCAGAGGCTTGCGTAGCGGTGACGAGGATCCCGTATTGCTCGATTGTCTGGGGCATACCGAAGGGGCTGGAGAGCGAGCCATCTGGCCCAAGTCCCGTCGTGGCAAAGCCACCCCAATTCGAACCCTGCGAATTTGATGCGCCAAAGCTATTTGTAAGAATGCGGTCAATCAAGGTTATGAAGCCAGCCGGGCCACCAACGGGGTTGGGTGTGAACCAGGGTACTGCAGGTGGGGGGGGCTGTACATGCGTGCCATCACGCAGCTTCCTGACCTCCGCCCGCACTTCCGCGTTGATTTGGATTCTACCGGCGAAGCCGATTTGCGTGCTTGTAGGCGCAGCATAACCAACGTTAGGGTCTGGAACTACTCCCGCTGGATCTGTGAAAAGCCTCAGCCCCTCTTCCTCAAAGCGATCTGCAATCTCTACCGCAGCGATGTCGAGTTCCGCCTGATACCGCGGCAATGTCTGATCACGCAGTCTGAGATATTCGCCCAAGCGTCCACCCGACATTAATGGCGTCACATCTGTACCTGCCAGGACAATCGGCGGAATGGTCCCTGCACCGCCGTAATACGCGGCCGGTGACAATGCACCTGGCGCCACGGAAAAGGTATCACCATTCTCATTCAGCGGAATTGTGACACCGCCTGCGCCCAACAAAAGCAGTCCACCATTCTCCCGCCGCACAGCCTTGAAACCGATGCTTTCGCTCAAATGATCAAGCGCCAGATCACGCTTGTCCTCAATATCGGCGGTAGCTTCGCTTGCACCGGTACGTTCAACAATGTTGCGGGTCAACGCCGCTATCTCGCGCACGGTCGCGTTGACTTTTGTGATTTCGGTCACGATACCATCATGCGCGGACTGACGCGCCTCTCCCACAACACGAGAGAGATCATTGAAACGGTTCGTTAGATTCTGGGCTGCATTCAGCACAATAGCCTGCTGTTTGACCACCTGGGATGGATCATGCCGTAGCTCGATAAAGCTGGTTCGCAGCTTGCCAACAAGATCGCCAAGACCCTCGCCCTTCGCGGGATCCCCATGCGCCTCCTCGATACGCACCAAGACTGAATCCCGCAATTCCGCAGCAGCCAGTTCGGATTTGCGCTTGTTAATTTCGTTAACAAGGGCCGTATCAACGTCGCGAACTGGGCCAAGGCTACGTACGCCCATGCCCTGTCCGCTGACGGATACGGCCTCCGCGACGATGCGTTTGCGCGTATAGCCTTCGGTTTCGGCATTCGCCACGTTGTCGGCCGCATTCGAGAGGGCCCGCTGCGTATGCATCAGTCCCGATCGAGCGATCAGCAGGGCGGCGTCAATGCTCATGTTTCAGTGCCAAACAGTGATCCGTCACGCAGCCTTAGCGCCGCATGTTCAGCGTTTCCTGCA
>CAIPUN010000102.1 GCA_903868245.1 uncultured Sphingomonadales bacterium
CTTCAGGCTGTGGTCCGGACAGGCGGGATAGCCTGGGGCTGGCCTGATGCCGCGATACTCTTCGCGGTTCAGGGCCTCGGGCGTGAATTGTTCATCGGGGGCATAGCCCCATAATTCCTTGCGGACATGTTCGTGCATCCGCTCGGCAAAGGCTTCCGCCAAGCGGTCCGCCAGCGCCTTCAGCATGATGTCCGAATAATCATCGATATTGGCTTTGAACCCTGCCAGATGCGTCTCGATGCCGTGCCCCGTGGTCACTGCAAATCCGCCAATCCAGTCGCCATCCCGGCTGATGAAATCGGCCAAACACATGTTAGCTTTGCCTTCACGCTTGGCAATTTGCTGGCGCAAGAACGGTAAGCGGACATGCGCCTCTGTCTTGTTGCAATAGACAATCACATCATCGCCATCGCGCGCGCAGGGCCACAGACCCGCAACGCCCTTGGCGCGAAGCCATTTTTCGTTGATGATCTTGTCGAGCATCGCATTGGCATCGGCAAACAGGCTAGTTGCGCTTTCGCCAACAACTTCATCGGTCAAAATCGCAGGATAATTGCCATGCAATTCCCACGCCCGGAAAAATGGGGTCCAGTCGATATAATTGCGCAGGTCCGCCAAGTCCCAATCATCATAGACGTGAACACCCGGCTTTTGCGGCGCGGCTGGCTTAAGGCTTTCGTCGATTTCAAAGGCATTGGCGCGCGCTTCTTCCAGCGTGGCGAGCGGCTTCGCCGTCTTGCCAGCACGGGCATCGCGGATATGGCTATATTCGGCGCGGGTTTCCGCAACGAACTTGTCCGCCATCGTGTCGCTTACCAATGTGCCAGCCACCCCGACCGCGCGCGAGGCGTCGAGCACATGGATGACGGGACCGGAATAGACAGGCTCAATGCGCAATGCCGTATGCGTTTTCGAGGTGGTTGCGCCGCCGATCATTAGCGGCATCGACATGCCCGCTTTTTCCATTTCCTCGGCAACAGTCACCATTTCATCGAGCGATGGGGTGATAAGGCCCGACAGTCCGATCATATCGGCATCATGTTCGACCGCCGCTTGCAAGATTGTCGGCCATGGCACCATGACGCCGAGATCAACAATCTCGAAGCCATTACATTGTAGGACAACGCCAACGATGTTCTTGCCAATATCATGCACATCGCCCTTCACGGTCGCCATGATGATCTTGCCCTTGCCTTTGGCCCCAGCTTCTTTTTCCGCCTCAATAAAAGGGAAGAGATGGGCGACGGCTTTCTTCATCACGCGCGCGGACTTCACAACTTGCGGCAGGAACATGCGGCCGGATCCGAACAGATCGCCCACGACATTCATGCCGTCCATCAACGGCCCTTCAATAACCTCAATTGGCCGACCGCCCGCCGACTTTATCGCAAGCCGCGCTTCTTCGGTGTCATCGACGATATGCGCATCGATACCTTTGACCAAGGCATGCTCCAACCTTTTGGTCACAGGCCAGCCGCGCCATTCGGCCTCCGCCTTTTCCTGTGCCACGTCGGTCCCGCGATATTTCTCGGCAAGCGCAATCAGGCGCTCGGTCGCATCAGGATCGCGATTGAGAATGACATCTTCGCAAGCAATGCGCAGTTCAGGATCAATATCATCATAAATATCAAGCTGCCCCGCGTTAACGATGGCCATATCAAGCCCTGCAGGAATAGCGTGATAGAGAAAGATGGAATGCATCGCCCGGCGGACGGGTTCGTTACCACGAAAGCTGAACGACAGGTTGGAAAGTCCGCCCGAATAATGCGCATGCGGGCAAAGGATGCGGAGTTCCTTTATCGCCTCGATAAAGTCGACGCCGTAATTATTATGCTCCTCAATCCCCGTTGCCACCGCAAAGATGTTGGGATCGAAGATAATATCCTCAGGCGGAAAACCGATACCGGTCAACAAGTCATAAGCCCGTTTGCAAATCTCGACCTTGCGGGCTTGCGTGTCGGCTTGGCCGGTTTCATCGAACGCCATGACCACAACCGCAGCACCATACGCCATGCACAAGCGCGCATGATGCAGGAACGCCTCCTCGCCTTCTTTCATGGATATCGAATTGACGATGGGCTTACCCGAAACGCATTTCAGCCCGGCCTCAATCACGCTCCATTTGGAACTGTCGATCATTAACGGGACGCGGGCGATATCCGGTTCTGCAGCGATGCGCTTGATGAAAGTGGTCATCGCCTCATGCGCGTCCAGCAAGCCTTCATCCATGTTAATGTCGATAATCTGCGCGCCATTTTCGACTTGGTCGCGTGCCACCTCAACCGCGGCTTCATAATCGCCTGCGAGGATCAGCTTTTTGAACTTGGCACTGCCTGTGACATTGGTGCGCTCGCCGATATTGACGAAGCGGGAAGAGGACGTGGTGGAAGACATTTTTGGTTCTGCTTTATAAGGTTCAGGCGGCCATGACGAAGGGTTCAAGCCCCGCCAGCCGGGTCACAATATCCGCCTTGGGAATGGCGCGTGGCACACAATGCGCCACCGCCTTGGCGATCGCGGCGATATGCGCAGGCGTGGTGCCGCAACAGCCGCCAACGATGTTCACCAGACCATCGTCAAGCCATTGGCCAATCAACTGCGCCGTGGTTCCCGGCAGCTCATCATATTCGGCTAAGTCATTGGGCAGACCTGCATTGGGATAAGCCATCACAAGCGTATCGGCTTGCTTGGACAATGCGGCCAGATGCGGCCGCAACAGATCTGCGCCAAAGGAGCAATTCAAGCCGATGGTCAGCGGTTTGACATGGCGGATCGCGGCCCAGAATGCTTCCACCGTATGCCCTGAGAGATTCCGGCCGGCCATATCGGTGATGGTCATGGATATCATCAACGGCACATCACGCCCACAGGCTGCAGCCGCCTCTTGTGCCGCCATCGCAGCGCATTTGGCGTTAAGGGTGTCGAAAATGGTTTCAATCAACAGGAAATCGACGCCACCTTCAATCAACGCATCGCATTGTTCGCGATAGACATCTTTCAGATAGTCAAAGTCTATCTCACGATAGCCGGGATCGTTGACGTCCGGCGACAAGGACAGAGTTTTATTAGTTGGGCCAATCGATCCCGCAACGAATCTTTTGATGCCATCCTTCGCTTCAGCCGCATCGCAACAGGAGCGGGCCAGTTTCGCTGACTCGATATTCAACTGCCGCACGAGATGCTCACATCCATAATCGGCCATGCTGATTTTTGTCGCGCTGAACGTGTTGGTCTCGATCATATCGGCGCCTGCGTCGAGATAGGCGCTGTGGATGGCGCCCACGACATCGGGCCGTGTGATCGACAATAGGTCATTATTGCCCTTTTGATCGTGCGTCAGTTCAAGGTCACCGCGATAATCCGCCTCGGACAATTTATAGCCTTGGATCGCGGTGCCATAGCCACCGTCGAAAACCAAAATCTGTTGCGCTGCACGGGCGACAAAGGCTTCACGCGCGCTCATGCTGCAGCCTTTTGGGCTAACGCGGTGGGCCGCTTGCCCAGCAAATGGCAAATGGCGTAGGACAATTCCGCACGGTTTAGCGTATAGAAGTGAAACTCCCGAACACCGCCTGCATATAATTTCCGGCACATTTCTGCCGAAACAGTAGCCGCCACCAATTGCCGGGCGGATGGATGATCATCCAATCCGTTGAACACATCCGCCATCCAATCGGGAATAGCTGTACCCGTCATTTGCGACATGCGGGTGATCGCGGCGAAGTTCGACACGGGCATGATGCCCGGCACGATCTCGGCATCAATGCCAGCCGCGGCAACCGCATCGCGGAAACGGAAGAATGTTTCGGGTTCAAAAAAGAATTGCGTTATTGCGCGGCTCGCGCCGGAGTCTAGCTTGCGCTTGAGAAAATCAATGTCTGC
>CAIPUN010000103.1 GCA_903868245.1 uncultured Sphingomonadales bacterium
GCTCAGCACCTGCCCATGCGCGAACGGCACATGATATGCCTCGACAAAAGCCTCCATCGCCAGTTTCCAGTTGCATGGCATAATCTTGGCAACATGCGCCGCGACATAGCGGTCTTCCAAATTGAACGACGCAAAATGCTCGGGCAAATTTTCGAGATAGGTTTCCAGTGTCTCGGCATCGGCATCAAAATTGATGAAAACAAAGCCTCCCCATAGGCCAACACGCGCTTCGGGAAGGTTCATCTTGTCCTTATCGACATGGGGGAAATCCCATTGCCCCGGAATGACGGATAACGCGCCATCCAACTTCCACGTCCAGCCATGGAATGGGCACCGGAATTGTTTCACACATCCGCCTTCGGTGCGCAGCATCGTGCCACGATGCAGGCAGGAGTTGATATAAGCCTTAATCTCGTCAGGCCCCGTGCGCACGACGATCAAGGAATCATGGACAATGTTATATACGACATGGTCGCCGACATTGGGGATGTGCTCCAAACGGCATGCAAGTTGCCATGTCTTGCGCCAAACCTGTTCCACTTCCCGATCATGCCAGTCTTTAGAAAAATACCGCTCGATCGACACATCGGCGCTGCTTTGCCCGATGGCAGGCGATTCCATGCGCATGATTTCTGGCGCGGGGTTCGTATCGCTATCCAATATCTCTTGCACAGACGGGCCCGGACGGCGCGCGATTATGTTGTCCAACTCACTCTCCCCAATATGTCTTGCACCATCCTGCCGCCATGGTAGCAACACTGCAATGACCAATTTACTACATCGCCACCTCATTCAAATGACCTTGACCGTTGATTTTGCCGGCATGGTCAGCATTGGCCAGACCCCAGCCGGCATGCGCCGCATCGCGCCGGTCACCGGTGGTCATTTCACTGGCGAACGGTTGAACGGCACGGTGCTGCCGGGCGGCAATGATTGGGTGATTAACCGGCATGACGGTGTCATGGTTATCGACGTTCGTCTGACGCTCCAAACCAATGACGGCGCGCTTATCTATCTGGCATATCAAGGGCGTTTCCTTGCAAATGACGATGCCATGGCCCGCTTTGCAAAGGGCGAGGCATTGGATGCTTCGGAATATTCCTTGGCCATTTCGGCGAAGTTTGAATGTGGTGATGCACGCTATAGCTGGCTGAACAATGTCGTTGCGGTCGGCACGGGCGAACGCACGGCCAGCGGGCCGATTTATTCGATTTTCGAAATAGGTTGAACCTTAGAGCCTAATCGAGCGGAACGATTTCCACCGGTAGGTCATCGGTCTTTGCCCCGCAATATTGTTCGGGCCAATGCGCAAAGGGACGCACCGAACCTGTGCTGCGCCAGCGTTCAACCCGAGCAAAATCCACATCAGCGTAAATCCATTCACCCTGCCCTTCGGTCCCTATGGCCATTACACCATCGTCGGGGCTATCGCCATCGGGTGGAACAAAAACACCAGCCGCGCCGTAATTTTCGTCGAGCGCAGGGGACCAAGGCGCCATGCCGACCGTTGGCGCCTGCACCACGAAAATCTGGCTTTCCAATGCCCGTGCCTGCGCGCCGATGCGGACCCTGTAATAGCCTTGCAAACTGTCGGTGCACGACGGACAAAGAATGACCTGCGCACCCGCAGCCGCCTGCGTCCGCGCAATCATGGGAAATTCAACATCATAGCAGGTCGAAATACCGATCATGCCCAAAGGCGTGCGAAAAACACGCAAATCTGCCCCGCCCTTAATGTCCCAAGATTCGCGTTCAAAACGCGTCATCATTATCTTATCCTGATGTCCGCTCTGCCCGTCGGGCAGATATAGGCTTGCCCGGTTCACAACCCGTCCGTCATCCAAGGCATAAGGACGCGTTCCGCCCAACAACATAACACCAAAACGCTGCGCCATATTGGCATAATGGGAATCAATCTGTGGCCCCATCGCCACCACTGCACGCAACGACGCGTGCAAATCGCTGGCGGTGGCTGTGTCAATCGCCGCCAGCTCCATCGCCGCATATTCGGGAAACACCAAAAGCTGGGCGCCCTGCCCTGCAGCATCAGCTACCCACTGGGCGACTTTGCCTTGCCAGTCGGCAAAGCTCTCCGGCTGCCCAATGGGATATTGGGCGGCGGCAATGCGAACGGGCGCGGTCATAGATCACGCATCCAAAATTGCATCTGATGCGCGCTTTCGGCCGCATCGCTCACATCCTGCCAATTCAGCATAGCTGTCAAACCCGTCACCGGCGCATAGCCCCGCGCGCGCCAAAAGGGGGTCAGGTCACGGGGCGTTTCGGGGCGCATCGGATGGTCGTGTGGACGGACCACGGCACAAAAGCTCGCTTGAGCCGCGCCCGCCGCCCGCGCCGCCGCCTCCCGCGCATCGAAAAATTGATGGCCGATGCCCTGCCCTTGATACTCGGGCAGCAAAACCGACTCCCCGAAATAGAAAATCGGCGCGACATCCAAACCAAAGGCCCGCAAGGGTAACTGAAAATCCGTCTTCTGCCCCGCCATGGGGGAGGCGGTGGCGGCACCGACAATCACATCATCATCCGTTGCGACAACCAGCACCGCGCCGGGTTCGGAAATAAATTCAGCGAGATATTCCGCTTCATAGTCCGCCGTCCCGTCATACAGATAGGGCCAGCCCCGAAAGATACGGATCCGCAGATCGGACAGCGCCGGAATAGCCGTGTGGCGCTCCTGTGGATCTGTCAAACTGCGGACGCGGATCGTCATGAAACCTGAGCGATCCAGTCGGCCAGATTATAATAGACCGACACGCGCGCAATCTTGCCATCTTTTATGTCAAAAAAGCCGCCAGCCGGCAAAACATAGCTTTGGCCATGGGCCGGCGGGAAGCCTTCATCGGCGACCTTATATACGCCGTGCACCATGAATTCGGCCGCCGCGCGGGCGCCGTCGGGGCTGGTCATGATAATGATGTCACGCAACTGTTCGCTATAAGCATGGTCCATCCGCCCCAGAAAGGCACGAAACGCGTCCTTGCCGGTTTCGCGTTCGCCCTGATTGATATCATGCGCCACATCATCGGTGAGACAGGCCAAAATAGCTTCAATGTCCATGGCGTTAAACGCGGCATAATAACGCGCAATCAGGGCCATAGTATTTTCACGGACATCCGGCATATTTGCTCCTATCTTGCCTTGGATCATCAGAACGGCCTGATTAAGTCAGCGCGGCAAAGCTTGTCCAGTAAGATTAATTGTCCAAAGCTACACAAGTTTTCGGACAGGCAGTGGCCTTTAAAGCGCAGATTTCCGTAACGCCCTTGACTCTCCCCCCAACCCTGCTAGTTGCACCGCTGTTCGGTGGAGCGACGGCTTCACCGGCAACCGTCCGAGACAGTTGGTGAACGGAATTTGCCGTTCTTAATGTCCAGCCTAGACGGGGATAGAGATTTCAGGATTGGCTTTGCCATCCTTCGCCACTGCTCCGACAATCTGTCGTGTGCGTTCGGTATGAAACTTCCCCACGGACTAAGTCAGCGCAAGGGCCCATCCGGGCGCTTCGCTTTTCGTGTTGGGCTGACCCGGTTCGCCGGGACAGCCCGAATAAGGAGTAATGCATGAACCGTTCTGAAAAGACCGAAACAGTTGCATCGCTGAACGCCACTTTTAACGAAGCGGCGGTTGTTGTTGTTACCCGTAATCTCGGGCTAACAGTTGCACAATCGACCGACCTTCGTTTGAAGATGCGCGATGCGGGCGCAAGCTATAAGGTTGCCAAGAACCGTCTTGCCAAAATCGCTCTTGAGGGAACGCAATATGGCGCGGTAGCAGAATTGCTTACCGGACCAACTGCGCTCGCCACATCGTCGGACCCGGTCGCCGCTGCAAAGATTGCGGTCGAGTTCGCCAAGACCAATGACAAACTTGAAATTGTCGGCGGCGCGATGGGTGACACGTTCCTCGATGTAAACGGTGTAAAGGCGTTGGCTTCCATGCCATCGCTCGACGAACTGCGCGCGAAGATTATCGGGCTTGTACAAGCACCGGCAACGAAAATCGCACAGCTTTCGACCGCACCGGCTGCGAAATTGGCACGGGTATTTGGTGCCTATGCTGACCAAAAGGCAGCGTAACTTTTTACATGAAACCGGCTGCGTCCATTTGGGCGGGCCCTACAGATATGACAGAAAATCGGAGTGTTATTTAAATGGCTGATATTGAAAAGCTCGTAGACCAACTTTCGGCTTTGACCGTTCTTGAAGCGGCTGACCTTGCAAAGGCTTTGGAAGAAAAGTGGGGCGTTAGCGCCGCTGCTGCAGTTGCAGTTGCTGGCCCTGCTGCCGCTGCTGCACCAGCTGCTGAAGAGCAGACTGAATTCGACGTTATCCTGACCGGCGACGGCGGAAACAAGATTGCCGTCATCAAGGAAGTACGCGCAATCACGAACCTGGGTCTGACCGAAGCAAAGGCTCTTGTTGAGGCCGCACCAAAGGCGCTCAAGGAAGGCGTAAACAAGGCAGAAGCCGAAGACATCAAGGCGAAGATCCTTGCTGCTGGCGGAACCGTAGAACTGAAGTAATTCAGTCTCCCTTTCGGGATATACAAAAAGGGCGGTTTAGCAATAGGCCGCCCTTTTTTGTGCACAAAGCGCACGCGGTTGATATCGGTACGGCGCCTTCATCGATTTTGACGGCGACTAAGGAACCTCAGGGTTGCGGGTAACGCCTGGCGCAGGTGCGGATGGCCGATGGTTCGGGCCGCGCGCCGCTGACTTCAAACCGCGCGATATAACCCCCAAGCTTCAATTGCTCGGTAAAGCCCGTCAGGCGGTAGCCGACCGTCTCAAATTCACAGAATAGCAACTTTGGCGCTATGCCATGCTGGTGCGTCGCCCGATCGCGGTCGACGACAATCACTTGCCCGCCTTTTGCCAGCGCAGGCCGCATCCGCCACAGAAAGGCGTAAGGCTCTTCAATCTCATGATACATGTGCACCATGAATATCCGGTCAAAGCTGTTCTCCGGCAGGCGGGGATCGTCGACCGCACCTTCCTTAATCGCAACATTGTCGAGCTGCTCGCGGGTGACACGCTCCCCAAGCCGGTTCAGCGCGCCGCGATTAATGTCCTGCGCCAAAACGCGGCCTTTGAGACCAACACGCTCGGCAAGGCGGATGGTGTAATACCCCTCGCCCGCGCCAATGTCGGCAACAGTGGTCCCCAACTGAATACCCGCCCAATCCATAACATATTCGGCTTCGCCCGCTTGGTCACGGGCAGCTTCCGTCGAAAATTCCGTGTCGCCAGCCGCCGATACCGTGCGATCTGGGCGCGGAAATTCCATCACGGTTGCATTTTGCTTTTCCGCCGCGCTTTGTTGGCAGCCGCTGACGAACACCATCGCCAGCGTTAGTGCCATCATCTTAGCGGTCATGGCATGGCGGGCCAACGCCTCAAGCCTCGGCCAGAGACGACTGCATATTGGTTGCTTGGCTGTCAAAAGCCGTAAAAACGCCCTTCACCCAATCGGGCAACGGGATTGGACGATGCACATCAAGATCCACATGCACGCTGACCAAGTCCACCGTAGCGCGTAAATCGTCCGAACCATCTTCGGTAAGGCCATGAATTTCAACAAGCTGCGTCATACTTGTGCGCCCCGTTGCGATGGTCCGCGCCATGACCTCAATCATCTCATCCGGCTTAATCGGTGCAAACCATGTGACGGTGGCTTTCTTCACATGAAATTCCATCGGCGCACCATCAGCATAATCGCGAAACTTTACCGCACGCCAATATTCGGTAATCGCGATATCCGCATAATCGAGATATCGGGCGTTGAAGACAACGCCTTGCGCATCGGTTTCTGACCAGCGCACACGAAAGCTATGATGAAAAGCAAAGTCGCCGCGTGCCATTTCAGATCGCCTTGGACTGCGCAGGGGTGTTCACACCCATGGATTGCAAATAGCGTTTCACATTGCGCGCCGCCTGCCGCAACCGGTGTTCATTTTCGACCATGGCAATGCGGACATAGCCCTCACCGTCTTCGCCATAGCCAACACCCGGCGCGACCGCGACCTTTGCCTCAGTCAGCAACTGCTTAGAAAATTCAAGGCTGCCTAAATGCGCGAGCGCCGGCGGCAAGGGTGCCCAGGCAAACATTGATGCGCGCGGCGGCGGAATGTCCCAGCCGGCCCGTCCGAAAGCCTCGACAAGGATGTCGCGACGTTTGTGATATAGCTGACGATTTTGTTCAACAATATCCTGCGGCCCGTTGAGCGCAGCGCAGGCCGCTGCCTGAATGGGCGTAAAGGCACCATAATCCAGATAGCTTTTTACCCGCGTCATCGCCGCAATCAGGTCGCGGTTGCCAACGGCAAAACCAACGCGCCATCCGGCCATGGAATAGGTTTTGGACAGCGACGTAAATTCAACCGCAACATCCTTGCCGCCTTTGACTTGCAAAATCGACGGTGTCGGGTTGCCGTCAAAATACAGTTCGGAATAAGCAAGGTCCGACAATATCCAGACCTTATTCTCCTTCGCCCATGCGACGAGCCGCTCATAAAAGGCCAGATCAACGGTCTCGGCCGTCGGATTGGATGGATAATTGACCACCAATATCGACGGACGCGGCACCGTGAAGGCCATGGCGCGTTCCAACGAGCGGAAATAATTTTCATCCGGCGTGGTAGGCACCGAACGGATGGTTGCGCCTGCAATGATAAAACCAAAGGTGTGGATGGGGTAGCTGGGGTTTGGCGCAAGCACCACATCACCAGGCGCGGTAATGGCCGTGGCAAGGCTTGCCAGCCCTTCCTTCGACCCCATGGTCACAACAACTTCATGCTCGGGATCAACATCAACCCCGAAACGCCGCCCATAATAATTCGCCTGCGCCTTGCGCAGCCCAGGAATACCCTTGGACGCGGAATAGCCATGGGCGTCGGGCTTCTGCGCCACTTCGCAAAGTTTTTCGATGACATGCGGCGGCGGCGGCAAATCGGGATTGCCCATGCCGAGATCAATAATGTCCTCACCCGCTCCACGCGCCGCCGCACGCATCGCATTGACCTCAGCGATGACATAAGGTGGCAAGCGTTTAATGCGGTAGAATTCTTCGGACATAAGCTCCCGTTTCGGGTTGGTTAACTCAAGACCGCCCTCATGCGCGAAGTTTTACCGCATTTCCAGAAAAACTATATCAAGCCATTTTCGGGCTAGCATCCATTAACGCGGACGATTGCCCTTGGCCTTGTGTTTTACGCCATGCTTTGATGGGGGCGGGCCATCCTTGCGGAAAGGGCGTGCGCCATCGCGGCCTGAACCGACGCTACGCGGTCTGTCGCCGCGAAAATTGCCGCCCCGTGGCGGTCCATCGCCGCGTGGATTGACGCCAAGTTGCGGACGCTGCGGACGATCGCCATCACGACTTCTGCGCTTGTTTTCGCGCGCTGCTTCCCGTGGCGGGCCATTGGCCTGCACGATTTCGACGTCATTGTCCTCATCATGCCCCGGTTGCGCAATCGCTTTGGCAAATTTGGCGACCGCAGTCGCCGCAATACCGACATGCGTTTCATTCGCGGCAATGCGGATGGCACCAATGTCATTCTTGGTCACGCCGCCACGGCGGCACAATAATGGTAATATCCATTTGGGATCGGCATTGTTCCGACGACCAACGTTCAATTTGAACCAAACAGAATCGTCAAATCCTGCACGATGGTCTTCGCGTGTGCGTTCACGGCTGCCGTCATCCAGCAGATCTTCGGCTTGCGGCATCTTGGCGCGATGCACGCGCACCAAAGCAGCTGCGATGTCTTCTGCAGACATCGTCTCAAGTAATTTTGCACCCAGAGCGCGATCCTCGTCCTCAACATCAACTGGGGTCAAAAGCGTTTCAAGCAGACGATCATGGTCCTTGGCGCGGATATCTGCAGCGGTTGGAACCTTTATCCAATCCGCCTCAATTTTTGCACCGCGCAGCATGGATTCAACGCGCTTGCGGCGCTGATATGGTACGATCAACACAGCGGTACCCTTGCGACCAGCACGACCAGTCCGTCCAGACCTATGTTGAAGCCCTTCTGCATCACGTGGTAACTCCACGTGCACAACCAACGATAGGTTCGGCAAATCGATCCCGCGTGCGGCAACATCAGTTGCAACGCAAACGCGCGCCCGCTGGTCACGCAAAGCCTGAAGCGCCTGGTTCCGTTCGGACTGCGAATGTTCGCCTGACAAGGCAACGACGTTAAAGCCGCGTTCGGTCAGACTGGCATGCAAGCGGCGAACATTTTCACGCGTTGCGCAGAACAGAATAGCGGTTTCCGCCTCATGCAAACGCAGCAGATTAACGACAGCATTTTCGATATCCGGTGGCGCGACCGTCACCACTTGATAGCTAATGTCGCCATGGCCGCGATCTTCACCAACAGTTGAAATACGCAAAGCATCGCGCTGATACCGTTTGGCGAGCGATACAATCGGCTTCGGCATGGTGGCCGAGAACAACAATGTCCGCCGGCCTTCCGGCGTAGCGTTCAATATTTCCTCAAGCTCTTCGCGAAAGCCCATGTCGAGCATTTCGTCCGCTTCATCTAAGATCGCGACTTTCAACGCCGACAGGTCAAGCGCGCCGCGTTCCAAATGGTCACGTAGCCGCCCGGGGGTGCCGACAACAATCTGCGCACCCTGGTTCAAGGTGCGCCGTTCTTTCGACGCGTCCATCCCGCCAACGCAGGTGGCAATACGCACGCCTGCTTTGCCATAAAGCCACATCAATTCGCGGCTCACCTGCAAGGCAAGCTCACGGGTTGGCGCGATGATGAGCGCCGCGGGCTCGCGGGCAAGGCTAACTATACCGCCATCAAGGATTTGGGGTGCCATAGCGAGACCAAAGGCCACGGTCTTACCCGAACCGGTTTGTGCCGACACGACGAGGTCGCGTCCGATGGCTTCATCAGCAATTACGGCGTTTTGAACGGGGGTCAGCGTAGTATATCCACGCGCGGTGAGCGCTTCATCGAGAAGCGAAGGTATATTTTCAAATGTCATTATGGCGCGCCTTTGCGCTCTTTTTTATCGAATGTCCATGCTGCGCCGCACAACAAAA
>CAIPUN010000104.1 GCA_903868245.1 uncultured Sphingomonadales bacterium
ATGTCGCGCGCGCCGCTGGCCGAAAGGTTGCCTTGACCTTGTCAGATGCATTTGTGATCTCGCGGCACGGCCCTGACTTCCTCGCCGAAATGGACGCTGGTCGGATTGATATTTTATTCTCCAACGAAGTTGAAATTTGCGCGCTGAATAACAGCGACGATTTCGAAGCTTCGGTTGCGGCTATCGCCGCCAAGGTTCCATTGCTCGTCTGCACGCGCGGCGAACATGGCGCGATTGCGGTCGAAAATGGTGTGCGGACGGAAGTTAGTGCCGAACCCGTGTCGCAGCTGGTCGATACCACAGGCGCAGGCGACCTGTTTGCATCTGGTGTGTTTGCTGGACTTGCGCAGGGGCGCCCTATGGCGGAATGCCTGACCATGGGTGCAGTTTGCGCAGCAGAAATCATCTCGCATTATGGCGCGCGGCCAGAAGCGGACATTGCTGATTTGGTCGCAAAGCGCTTACGTTAATCGTGTGTCTTGCGGAACAGGACCCGGTCTTCGGGGCCAAAGCCCCAGCGCCAGATGATCCACCCATAAAGACTGAGAATGGCGGGAATACCGATTGTAAGCTCGACCCATTCAAAGCGGTCGGGCACGCTTACGATTATGAATCCAAGCAATGCCGCAGCCGCGACGGCCATAAGCAGCGTCCAGCGCCAGACCCGAATATTCTGCCCAAGCAAATGCGACAGAAACCGGGATTTGATGAGCGACCCGATACCCAATGAGATCGTCAGGCCGCACGCTACTGCTGCCGCCTGATATAGGCCTATATGTTCTGGCTTAATGGGCAAATCGTCCACAAGGATGATGAGGCCCACACTCACTAAGGCTTGTAGAATGAGCATGCCGAGCGAGATCAAAAGATTTCGGTGGCGTGCCATGTACACTAAGGCGGATTCGCTCACCACGGCGTTGGCGGCGGCAACTTCTGCTGCGAGCAAAAAGGCAAGCGCCATAGCGCCGCCAACAAATTGAGGACCCACCAGCCCCATCACGGCTTCGCCCGGGATACCAAGCGCTAATGCAATTCCAGCTTGTGCCGCAATGATCCAGAAGCCGACTTGGCCTACTTGCTTGGCGATTTCCGCGTAGTTTTGCGTCTGCAAATTGCGGGTAATGACTGGCCCCAAAATTGGGTCGAAACTGGTTTTCAACTTTTGCGGTAAGCTCGCGACTTGTTGCGCAACATAATAGATCCCGACCACCGCCGGCGAAGCGAACAGGCCTAATATGGCGAGGTCAAGCCGCCGACTGCCCCATTCGGCCGCATCCGCAGCAGCGAGCGGCAGGTTGCGCCGCGCAATGCCAAATGAACGCGCCAGGCTCGGCCGCCAACCTCGTGGAACACCATAGCTGCGCCACAAGGGCCATAGCGCGCAGACCAAGGCCGCCGCCAAAGAGGCGACGTAAGCCAAGATTAGGCCATCGCGTGCGGAATAGAAATAAAATACGCCCGCAGCGATGCTGATTGTCCAAGGTTCGACAACGGCGCGTGCGCGAACAGTGGAGAGGATGTCAAATTTATAGGCGAGCGCCGACAGCGCAATGTCCGTCGCCACAATCGCAAAAATCGCCAAAGGCAAGAAGCGATCTAGCCCGTTGATACCGCTATTGGGAAACATGAACTGCGGCAACGCGATCAGAAACGCAGCGCCCAGCGCCGAAGCGACCAGCGCGGCGAGCAAGCAATCCGCGATGATATGGGCATGTGGCTGATCTTCTTTAGACAAGAGCTCGGCGAGACCCCGACGTAGGCCAAGCGAACCAAGCTGGGCTGCAAATTCAACGATTAGAATTGCATAAGCGAAACGACCAAGTGCCTCGGGGCCATAAAGCCGCCCTGCGATGAACAGAAACGGGATACGCGCCGCCAGACGCAGCATAAATCCAAAGACATTGGTGCGGCCGCCTTTGGCGAGCGCTTGGATGTCTTCTTCATCGGTTCTAGCTGTGGTCAAATGCGGTCCTTTGTGCGTCAACTAGCGGATTCAGGTCGCAGTTACCAGCTTTCGGACTTAAGGGGGCGGGCCAATAAGTCGGTCACGACGGCTTCCACTGTGGTCGCGTCAGTGAGTAACGCGCAAACGGCTGAAACGATGGGCATTTCGACGGACAGGGCGGTCGCTGACTTCAAAAGCACTGGCGCTGTAAAGGCGCCCTCGGCAATGGTCTTGCGGTCGGCGAGCAGACTTTCCGCTGTTTTTCCTTGCCCCAGGCCTTGGCCCAAGGAAAAGTTTCGCGAGTTTTCTGAACTGCATGTTAGAACCAAATCGCCGAGACCTGATAGCCCTGCAAGTGTTTCGGCCTTCGCGCCGCGTGCGAGGCCATAACGCTGCATTTCGGCAAAGCCGCGCGCGATTAAAGCGGCGCGCGCATTCAGGCCAAGGCCAGCGCCGTCGACCACGCCACAGGCAATAGCGAGCACATTTTTGACAGCGCCGCCAATTTCCGCACCAACGACGTCATCGGTCCAATAGGGGCGGAAAGAAGGGGTGGCGATATTGTGCATCAGTGCCGAACCCAAAGCTGGGCTTGCGGTCGCAAGCGTCACAGCGGTAGGCTTTCCAGCCGCGACCTCATGCGCAAATGTAGGCCCGGAAAGAACTGCCAAAGGATTGTGCGGACGCACGTGCGCGGCGACCTCGGACAGCAGCATTTGCGTATCGGCCTCAATCCCCTTGGCACACAAGATCAACGGCGCTTCTGTGTCGGGCAGTGCGGATAAAGTCGCGCGCACATGCTGCGCTGGCGTGACGATCAGCAACGCATCACAATCGGCCATGCGCGCAAGGTCCACGGTTGCTTCAATCTTAGGAGACAGCGGCGTTCCGGCTAGAAATAAGCTGTTTTCATGTTGGCCGTTCACGCTGCGCACGACGTCTTCTTCGCGGGCCCACAGCAGGACATCATCGTGGATTTGCGCCATGACTGCCGCAAGCGCCGTGCCCCAGGCACCGCCGCCGATGATGCCTATGGGATATCTGCTAGCGCTCATGCTTTGACGCCTGCGCCACGGGCGGGTGCGGCATGTGGGTCAAGCGGCCAGCGGGGGCGTGCGACAAAGTCCAGCCCGTCCGTGAGACCCATGCCAAAACGCTCTGCACCGGCCCAGGCGATCATAACGCCATTGTCGGTGCACAGCCACAAGGGCGGAGCAACAAAGCGCATGCCGCGTTGCGCCGCGAGCTTTTCCAGCATCTCGCGGATTGGCACATTGGCCGCAACACCCCCAGCCACCACTAAGGCAGCCGGCGCATCTATGCGATCCAACGTGTAGCTTATGCGGTCATAGAGGCAGTCGATCACCGCCAATTGGAACGACGCGGCAATATCCTCAACCTTATACTGACCCGATTCATGCGCGCGCAGGACTGCACTTTTCAAGCCAGCAAAGGAGAAATGCGGTTCATCCGCGCCTTTCAAAGGCCTTGGCAAGGGCACGTTGTGGGCGTTACCGATGGCGGCGGCGCGTTCGACCGCTGGCCCGCCGGGAAAGCCGAGGCCTAAGATTTTTGCGGTTTTGTCAAACGCCTCGCCCACGGCATCATCGATGGTGGTTGCCAGACGGTTATAATCGCCAACGCCATTGACGCGCAGCAGCTGGCAATGGCCCCCAGATACGAGCAACAGCAAATAAGGAAATTCTAGATCCGCATCGATGAGGCGCGGCGACAAAGCGTGACCTTCAAGATGGTTAACAGCAATCAGCGGCTTACCTGATGCCATGGCGAGTGCTTTTGCGGTGACTAGCCCAACCATAACGCCACCAATAAGGCCAGGGCCAGCGGTTGCGGCAATAGCATCAATGTCGTTTAGGGTAAGTCCGGCATCGGCCAACGCCGTTTCGACCAGGGGCGTCATCAGTTCAGCATGCGCACGCGCCGCGATTTCGGGTACGACGCCACCAAAGGCGCGGTGATGATCCTCTTGCCCGGCCAAGGCATGGCTGAGGATTGTCCGGTCGGACCGCACGATTGCGGCTGCGGTCTCGTCGCAGCTTGATTCAAGACCTAGGATGATTGCCATTGTGCTTTCCCATAGGTGGACGCGCCGCTATGAACAAGCCGCATGACATGTCCAATATTCACCGCCGAGCATCCTTTGCGCATCGGAACCCGCCGTTCTCCGCTGGCTTTGGCGCAAGCCGAGATGACCATGGCGGCAATCAAGTTAGCGCATAATCTGCCTGACGAGGCGGTGAAGCTTGTCCCGATGCTCGCAACGGGCGACAAAATTCAGGATCGGCCATTGGCGGAGATTGGCGGGAAGGCGCTTTGGACCAAGGAGTTGGAACGCGCGCTGATTGATGATCAAATTGATATCGCCGTCCATTCGATGAAAGACGTCGAAACATGGCGGACCGACATTTTCGTTATTTCAGCGATGCTGCCGCGCGCCGACGTTCATGACCGTTTGATTGGCGCGGCGTCGATTGATGATTTGAAGCAAGGCGCGCGTGTCGGCACGTCAAGCCCGCGGCGCGCGGCGCAGTTGCAACGGCTGCGGCCTGATTTGCAGATTGTGCCCTTGCGGGGCAATGTCGCGACCCGGCTTGCACATATTGACGCAGGCGAAGCCGATGCGACCTTGCTCGCGGCTGCGGGGCTTGACCGCTTGGATATGACCGAGGTGGGCACCGAATTGTCGCTCGACGCGTTCTTGCCAGCGGCGTCGCAAGGCGCCGTCGGCATTGATCGATTGGCCAGCCGCGCCGACATCATCCCCATTTTAGAGGCAATCAACGACGTTGAAACATTCACTGCCGTCAATGCCGAGCGCGCGTTTCTCGCCGCTGTCGGTGGCAATTGCCATTCGCCAGTTGCGGCTCTGGCGCGCGTTGAAGGCGCGCGGGTCCGACTGCGCGCCGAGATTTTCACTGCGAACGGCGCCGAACTGCAATCCGGCGAACGCCTGTATGCAATTGGTGGCGATGGCCCGGCGCGGCTTGCGCAAGAATTATTGGGCAAAGCGAGCGCTGAGCTTCGAGGCATTTTCGCATCGTGAAGCTGTTGATTATCCGCCCGCAACCTGGGGCCGATGCAACTGCGCATCGCCTGCGCGCGGCGGGGCATGAGCCCATTCTTATGCCTTTATTTTCCATCGAACATTTACCTGTGCAGCGCCTATCAGCAGATGGTTATGATGCGCTATTGCTGACCAGCGGCAATGCCGTGCGCGCGGCATTGGAATTCCTGACACATAACCCTGCCACGCCAATTTATGCCGTGGGCAGTGCCACCGCCAGTGCCCTGCACGCATTGTCAGTGCCCGTTGCTAAAACTGGGTCTGAAGGTGTTGAGGCGTTAGTGCGGATTGCAGTCGCCGACGGTCATCAACATCTGTTATGGCTGGCAGGCGAAGATCATAGCCCCATTCCGCACATCGATGCTGTCCATATCGATATTGAAATCGTGTACCGAAGCACCACGATAGGCACACCGGACAATTTTGTGCTTCATGTAATCGAAAGCGATGTCGTGATCCTGCATTCGTCGCGTGCCGCTCGGCATTTTGCGGACCTATGTGTTTCAATGAAAATCCCGCGCGCCGACGTCGCGCTCGCAACATTTTCCAGCATGATTGCCAAGGCGGCCGGGGAGAATTGGGCGGCAATAATTATAGCCGACGCGCCCAATGATGCTGCGCTGTTGAAAGCCATCCAAGGACAGTTTACACCCACGCATTGCTAAGGCGGGCGCGGCGGGGCTATTGAAGGACTAAAATGAACGATTATCCAACGGCACAGTCCGCTTCGGCTGGCAGGATGAAATTTAAGCATTTCATGCTTCTTCTTCTGGTAGCCTTTACTGGCGGCGCGGCGGCGACATGGTGGCTAGCCGATAGCTTTGGTATTCTCGCGCCGTCGGCAGATGAAAAGGCGGAGGCAGAAAAAACAGCTGGGTCTTCGCCTTCGGCTATTGGTTCGCCCGCAATGTTGCCGGCCGCTGGCACAACGGCGCAGGTGGAGGGGCAAGTGGTTCCGGTTTATGTTACCGACCCGGCGATATCGGGCGACGCGGTGCGTGGTGAAGGGCTGCTGTTGACCTTTGCCGTGCGTCGGACGCTCGATAATGGCGCACCCTTGGGATATCTGGCGGAACAGCTCCGGCTTCGTTTTGGCGCAACCCAGCCGCAGGCTGTTGCTGCCATTGTTTCTGCAGCGCAGGCGCCCGTCACCCTTGATAGGCTGCAGACAGAGCTTAGCAGACTAGCGCCTATATTGGTCTCTGGTAATCGCGATAACAGCGCCTGGGAAACCGTAAAAGGGGAGCTATCGCAGCTTTTCGTACTGCGCCTGGATGATGGGTCGACACGCACCCCGGAACAGCGCCTGGTCCGCGCACAAGCCCTTGTTGAGGCAGGCAATCTGTCCGCAGCTATGACGGAGGTTGCCGCGATGCCGGGTGCCCCTGCCGCGCAGTCATGGTTGGTCCGCGCGAAACGCTATGCTGATGCCCGTAAGGCGCTTGATCGTTTGGAACAAATGGCCTTGATCCGCCCTGTGGTCATACCAGTAAAAGTGTCATCACCCGCGCAGGCACCTGCTGCCGAGGTTTCCGCAACGCCTTAATACGCATCCGTTCTGCACGCGTGTAGGCGGTCCATTTCGGGGTTAGGGGTGAATTACCGGCCCCACTCATTTCGCCTTGCGGCGAATGGGCACCGGAATATTACAAATATCCGCGCCGCCGGCTGGTATATTGAAAAACGGATCACGCCGGTTCGCCCGTGCGTCGGCATAAGCGGCGAAGCTCTCGCTGTCCGTGTCCAGATATTCAAAGGCAGGCACGTCCTTCGCTTCATTGCCGAGCCGGACCGAGAGGATAGGCACGCGCTCCTCTTCCTTCTCGTAAAAGCCCAGCGCCCCCGTGCCGCGCGGTAGGCTCGACATATGCTCAATGCCTTCAATCACGCGGCCAACCAACGCGATATTGCGGTCAAGATGACGCGGGGCATGACCGATGACAGTGTAGAGTTCAGTGCCGCTGCCGGTGTCGGGGGAGAGGTTTCGGCCAACGCCAACCATGCCATAGCAGTGGATTGGCCAAAGCCCTTTGCGGCCTTGTGCGAGTGGCCAGCCAACATAGAAGCCATGGGTACCCGCGTAGGCGTCGGGCTTTCCGTCCGCCTGAACAAAAATCCAATCCTTAGATGGCCAGTCAGGGGTAACATAATCACTCTCAGGAACCACCGCCAAACCTTCCGGCAAAGCCTTCTTCTCGGTCGCATCACCCCATTGCACGACATAATTGTCTTGCACGCGGTTGATGCTTGTGCTGTCCCACCAGTGCGCCGTCGCCAGCTTGCGGATATTGCCGACCCACCCTTGGCTGAAGGGTTCAGGGATTAGTTGGATGACCACCCGGCGTGGCTTGCCTTTCGAATCGGGCGCGAGGTCCATGATCATCAGGTCCGATGATTTAATAGCCACCCACGCATTGGCTTTGGCCGTAGCGACAATTTCCGACGGCGCGGGGTGGGTTTTGGTCTCCTGCGCCAAAAGCGGGAGTGGCGCGCATAAAGCGGCGATGGCGACCAAAGGCAGATATCTTTTCATCTGATGCATTATGGCAAATCACTGTGCCTTGCGAAAGCGCAAAGGAGCGGCTAGGGGCGTGCGTCCCCAAGGGGAATGCGGAGACGTGGCCGA
>CAIPUN010000105.1 GCA_903868245.1 uncultured Sphingomonadales bacterium
GTGGGCATGGAATGCGGCTTTGGCATTGGTCTGTGGTAACAGCGTCATTTGGAAACCATCGGAAAAAACGCCGCTGACGGCGGTCGCAGTCCAAGCCATTTTTGAAAAGGCGGTTGCTGCTTTCGGTGATGCACCTGCGCATCTGTCGCAAGTCGTTCAGGGCGGACGCGATATAGGGGCCGCATTGGTTGCGGACCCACGCATCGCTTTAATCTCCGCCACGGGAAGCACGGAAATGGGCCGAAAGGTCGGCCAAGTTGCCGCGGCCCGCTTTGCCAAAACCATCCTTGAACTTGGGGGGAATAACGCCGCGATCATTAGCGATAAAGCAGATCTTGTGCTGGCGCTACGCGGCGTGTTGTTCTCGGCATTTGGCACAAGTGGCCAAAGATGCACCAGCTTGCGGCGCCTTTTTGTGCATGATGCGATCTATGACAGTTTCGTCAGCGCGCTGAAGTCGGCGAGCGCTTCGATGGCGGTGGGAGACCCACTGGACAGCAACATTCTTTTAGGGCCGTTGATTGACGAGGCTGCTTTTGCGGGCATGCAGGCAGCGCTTGATGAGGCCAGCGCACTTGGCGGACAGATTATCGGCGGCGCACGTATCGCGATGGACGGTGTATATGTGCGCCCCGCTTTGGTCGAGATGCCTGACCATATTGGCCCTGCGTTAAGGGAAACGTTCGCGCCGATCCTCTACATTTTCCGTTATCATGATTTGGGCGATGCCATTGCCCTGCAGAACAGCGTCGGCGCAGGATTGTCATCCTCCATATTCTCGACCGACATGCGCGAATGCGAACAATTTTTGTCGGCCGAAGGTAGCGATTGCGGCATTGCCAATGTTAACATCGGCACATCCGGCGCGGAAATTGGCGGCGCATTTGGCGGAGAAAAAGAAACCGGTGGTGGCCGCGAGTCCGGTTCGGACGCATGGAAGGCCTATATGCGCCGGGCGACGAACACGATAAATTACTCCAACAATCTGCCCCTTGCGCAAGGGGTGACATTCGACATAATTTAGTGACTATATCATCATCCTGAACTTGTTTCAGGATGATGAGCGGCGGTGTGTTATCCTGAAACAAGTTCAGGATGACGAAGGATAGGGTAGGATAGGAAAAAGCGCATGCGGGTCGAAAAACTGCCGCCGGTGAAAGCAACGCTGCAACCGAGCAATCATCCTTATCTCAACGGGGCATGGACGCCGCAGCATGAGGAAGTCACGGCAACCGACCTTGATGTCATTGAGGGCCGCATTCCCGACGATATTGATGGCGTCTATCTGCGCAACACCGAAAACCAGTTGCATCAACCACTTGGCCGCTATCACCCTTTCGACGGCGATGGCATGATCCACCAGATTGATTTTTCCCGCGGAAAGGCAAGCTATCGCAACCGCTTTGTCCGCACCCGTTGCTTTCAGGCGGAGCAGGATGCTGGCGGTTCGTTATGGGGCGGGCTGATGGATAAAGCGGGTGTATCCAAGCGCCCCGGCTTTGGCGCGCATGGGAGCCTGAAGGATTCATCTAGCACTGATATCATTGTGCACGCGGGCAAGGCTGTCTCCACTTTCTACCAATGCGGGGAAGGCTATGTACTTGACCCCGAAACGCTGGAGCAAGAGGGCGTGGCGTCTTGGGTGCCGCTTGATGGTATTTCTGCGCATCCCAAGGTGGATGAGCGCACCGGCGAATTGTTGTTCTTCAACTATTCGAAACATGCGCCTTACATGCATTATGGCGTCGTTGATCGCAGTGGTAAGCTGGCGCATTATGTGCCCATCCCTCTGCCGGGGCCGCGCCTGCCGCATGATATGATGTTCACGCAAAACTGGTCTATTTTGTGCGACTTCCCCTTGTTCTGGGACGAAGAATTACTGAAGCGCGATGTCCATGTGACCCGGCTGCACGAGGGGCTGCCATCGCGTTTCGCCCTCATCCCGCGTTATGGGCAGCCAGAGGACATCCGTTGGTTTGAGGCGGGTCCCACTTTCGTTCTGCATTTCATAAATGCCTATGAAGACGGCGACGAAGTCATTCTTGATGGCTATTTCGAAGAAGATCCCTATCCGCCGCCCATCGAAAATGCCGACGGTTACGGACATATGATGGCTTATGTCGATGAACATAGCTTCAAGCCAAAGCTGCACCGTTGGCGGTTCAACTTGGCCGATGGCACGACGCGTGAGGAGCGGTTGGATGACCGTATCCTAGAATTCGGGATGATGAACCAGCGGTACTTGGGGCAACCTTATCGTTATGCCTATAGCACGACGTCTAAGCCAGGCTGGTTCCTGTTTAACGGTTTTGTGAAGCACGACATGGTCACGGGCGAGTCCTGGTCCCTAGAGCTTCCTGAAGGGCGCTACGGCAGTGAGGCACCCTTCGCTCCGCGCGTCGGTGCGGTGGACGAAGATGATGGCTATCTCGTCAGCTTTGTAACTGACGAAAATCGCGGGACATCGGAATGCATATTGATCGACTGCAAACGCTTTGCAGAAGGGCCGGTGTGCCGCATAGCGTTACCGCACAAGATCAGCAGCGGCACCCATGCCCATTGGGCGGATCGTTCGGTTCTTTAACGCGAAGTTTTTGCTATCCGTGCGGTTGGCATCATGGTTCGCAATTGGCGCGCCGTGGATAATGAAACTGATAACATTTATATAGTTGATATTATTATATAAATTATTGACGTGAGAAGATATACGTCTGTTGTTTCAAACCCGAAAAATTAATCCGTGTGTTTCAGACTAACGCAGTGTTGCAAGGCGATGGCAGTAAGAAGCGATGTAAATGGCAGCTTTGCGCCCAATATACGTCATTCAGATTAGCATGGGATAGCACCAAAAGGGGACATACGATTCCTGAGCTGGTTGGCACCCTCGAAATCCGCTGAATGGTTAATGCAGGCCTTCGAAGGCCTATCAGTTGAATCATTGTTCGAAGCAGGATGAGTTTTGTGCAAGCAACTGACTACCAAAATTGGGTAACTGCCAGCACCTGGGACCGATCTGACGGCAGAAGTGATCCCGGAAAGGGCGGGCGCTCTAGCGTGCGCGGAATGCGGCCGTTTACTTCTAAATTAGAAGCGCCCTGATTACTTTTCTGCTCAAATAGCAAAATTATGCTCTATGCGCTGCTACCGCAATCGTGTCATGGGTTGTCCTATGGCGACGTTTCTGGTCCACAAATGGTCAATATAATTGCAGCCACCTGTAAGCGCTTCATATCCATAGAAAGGGGAGGGTATGTTTTCTGAAATGCTAGAAAGCGCAATAGAAACGCTCTCCAAAGTGCTGGATCCCAACGGTCCTGCCCAGGCCGCGACTGTAAGTAGCTTCACGCCGACGGATTTTAGCGTCCACTTCTTTTTGCAGTTAGCTATCATCATATTAACCTGCCGGATCGTCGGCAAACTGGGCCAAAAATATCTCGGTCAACCCCAGGTTGTTGGTGAAATGA
>CAIPUN010000106.1 GCA_903868245.1 uncultured Sphingomonadales bacterium
GGCAAACCCCACCGGGAGCAAAACCGAATAGGGGCGGCATATGGCATCCTCCTGCCAGTCGCCCGGGTTGGTTGCATGAGTGCCGCAGCAATGCGTCGCCTAGATGAATGGTCGCACATCCGCTTCGGTTTCCCGAAGCGGAGGACAGAACCCGGCTTACAGACCCTCTGGCTTTTTACCCCATGCGCGATAAACAAATAGCAATATGGCGATGAGGACAGCTTCAACAATCATCGGCGGTGCGACAGGCGCGCTATAACCATCTATCGCGATGCTGACAAAGCGCCCAATCAATGTCGCACCCAACAAAACTATAGCGGCGAGGATTGCGCCTTGATGCTGCCGCACCGCAGCGAACAGCGTGAGGCCTGAGATGCCCAGGAACAGCCCGCCAACATCTGCGCGCAAGTTCGCGCGGCCAATGTCACCAACGGCTTGCATGCCGCGCTCTATAGCTACGGCGTCAAGGTCGAACCAATGCTGGCCAACGCCGAGCAACGCAATGACGCCAATGATGGCGACTAATATTCTGGATACAATAATCATACTTCCCCCCAAATTGACGCGAACGTCAATATTTACATATTGGCACCAATATGTTCTGTTCCATAACAAGCCAATTCTGGAGGGCTAAGTCAATGTCGATTGTGGGACGTGCCAAGAATATCATTTTGAAGCCGACGGATGAATGGAATGTCATTGCGTCGGAGCCCGCGACGGTCGGGGGTCTGTTCACGGGTTATGCAATGCCTTTGGCGCTGATACCCGTGGTCTCCACAATATTGTTTACAGGTCTTTTGGGTATTTCAGCTGCCGACATGATGGGGTTTGGCAGCGGCATGCCGTTGGACCTTATGGCCATATCGGGCATGGCAATACTAAGCTTCATTGTGTCGCTAGTTACGCTGTTTATAATGGGAACGGTTGTTAAGCTCGTATCGCCAAGCTTTAACGGCACTTCGGACAAGGTGCAGGCGATGAAGTTGATGACCTACGCTAGCACACCAAGTTGGGTCGTGGCGTTGCTAAGCTGGATTCCCTTTTTGGGTGCTGTCCTTGGCTTTGCTGCAATTGTTTATGTGGTTTACCTGATTTTTCGTGGGCTAAATCCCGTGCTCGGCGTGCCAAAGGAAAAGATTGCCGGCTTTACGGCGGTCATTGTGCTCATTTATGTGGTTGTTGCTCTCATCATGTCTGGCATCGTCGCGGCGCTGCTATATTCGACATTTTTCGACAATCCGATGATGGGCGGCGGGATATCCGGCGCATAATCGCGTTTACGCCCCTAGCAAAATTTCCATGCCGTCGCTAAGTCGGCGGCATGGTGCGATCTACGCGACGAAATGACTGGGGTTTTCCCCGCTGGCGTGGCTACGGAAGTAGCAGCGAGGCACAGCAGGTGCGCCTGTGTGACCGATATGGCTGCAACAAGGCTGGAGACTGTCCCGCGCCAAAATCTCCCAATAATCCCGATCGTTGGATGTTTTGTGAAGAGCATGCAGGAGAGTATAATCGCGGCTATGACTATTTTGAAGGGTTGACCAAGGAAGAAGCCGACGAGCGCGAGGCCAATGAGCGCCGGGATTTTTCTGGCTATAAGGAATCCGCGCATTATGGCTGGGCAGGTTCTGGTGATGGCAGCCGTAGTCGTGATGAAATGCATGCGCTGGATATTTTAGGCCTCGAAAGCGATTCCACTTTTGAAGATGCCAAAAAGGCCTGGCGCAAAATTGCCAAGGAAACGCATCCGGATGTGAACCCTGGCAATGCCGATGCCGCCAAGGCCTTTCAGGCGGGCCAAGCGGCCTATGACGTCCTGCGCGTCGCGGAAGAACGCCGCGAGTGGAAAGGCTAGTCTCTCTTGTGAAGCTGAATCTGCGGTCGTATAGGGCGCGGGTGAGTCTTTCTTCGTCGCCTTTACGGAACTTTGTCGCGGTATTTATACTGATGGCACTGGCGATGCGTGTCATCATACCGTCCGGCTATATGCCGTCATCGGAACGTGGTTTTGCGCTCACCATCTGTGCGGGCATGGATACCAAGACCGTCTGGATGAATAAATCAGGCAAGCTGCACAAGGAAGATCCATCAAAAGGCAAATCGGTTGAACACCAACCTTGTGCATTTGCTGGTGCTGCCATTGCGGCGGATTTTCCTGCGGCCGCTTTGCAAATTGCCATGGCCCCGGTTGCGCTGGCCATACCCGCTTTTGCCAAGCGCGAAGTATCGGTTGGCGCTGGTTTAGCCGCGCCGCCACCTCCGGCCATTGGACCGCCTTCTTACATCTAAATCGAACGTCTGCTTTGCGGCCCATTTTTCGTTTAGATTTAGGAAAATATCATGAAATTTTCATCCATTTTGCGCGCCACTGTGGCGTGCAGCTTTTGTGCAATCATTACCCCTGCAGCCGCTGAAGATGCTACTGATTCCACAATCATTGTCATCGGTCGCGCGGCGGCCGACCAAGCCGAAGTAACTGCACAGAAGACAGCCGGCGGTACCGATATTGTCAGTCATGAGGATTATGCCGATAAGACGGTTGTCTCTCTGCGCGATACATTGGCCTTTTCCCCCGGCGTATATACCCAGCCACGCTTTGGGCAGGAAATCCGCATTTCCATTCGCGGTTCTGGCCTGTCGCGCGGGTTTCACATGCGCGGGTTGACGTTATTGCAGGACGGCATTCCCATCAATCTTGCCGATGACAATGGGGACTTTCAAGAACTTGAACCGATATTTTTCGACCATTTGGAGGTATATCGTGGCGCGAACGCCTTACGCTTTGGCTCCGGAACGCTGGGTGGCGCAGTAAACGGTGTCACACCAACGGGGGATAATGCAGCGGGGCTATACCTGCGCGCTGATGTCGGCAGCTTTGATTTTTATCGGGGCTTGGCATCGTTCGGCCTAGGTGACGAAGACGCCAACGCCTGGGCTGCGATCAGTGCGGATAGCCATGAAGGGGATCGCCAACATGCGCGGCGGGACTCCATACGGTTCAACGGTAATGTCGGCTTGCGCATTTCGGACATTATATCCACGCGATTTTACGGCAGCATGACGACGTTGGATCAGGAGTTACCGGGCGCGATGACCCGTGCCACGGCATTGACTGCGCCACGTAGCGGCAATTTCATTGGCGATCAGGCCCGCGATATCAATTCTATCCGTATCCAGAACCGGACTCGCTTCGACTGGGGCGACAGCTATTTAGATGTCGGGGCCTTTTTGAATTCCAAGGAATTGTACCACCCGATTTTCCAAGTGGTCGATCAAGTATCGTCAGATCGCGGCGTGTTCGCACGCTATGACCGCGCAGGTGATGTGTGGAGTGTGACATTGGGCGGTGAATCCCGTTGGGGGACCATTGATGCAAAGCGTTTCGTGAACCTCAACGGCAAACGTGGCGCGTTGACATTTGATGCCGATCAGACGGCACGCACGACCAATATTTATGGTGAAATCAGGGTCAGCCCAATCGAAAAGCTCACCGTGATCGCAGGCGGCATTTACGCCGACGGATATCGTCAGCAATCGCAAATTGTTCCCGCTGCCGTCACAGGCAAGGCGTCCTTTGATGCGGTGTCGCCAAAAATTGGTGTGCTTTGGGAGCCAACAGCCGAAATTCAGCTTTTTGCGAATTACAGCAAGTCAGCTGAATTCCCAACTTTTGTCGAACTCGCGCAAATTGCAGCCTTTGTTCCGGTGCAGGCACAAACAGCATGGACTGCGGAGCTTGGCACGCGCGGGACATTGGCATGGGTAAGTTGGGATGTCGCTTTGTATCGCGCCAATCTCAAAAGAGAGATGCTTCAGTTTACAGTCGGGCCGGACATTCCTGCAACAACCTTTAACGCAGACAAGACACGTCATCAGGGCGTTGAAGCGGCATTCAGCGCCGCGCCGACCAATTGGCTACGCTTTCGACAAATCTGGCAATATTCGGATTTTAGATTCGTGGAAGATGCCCAATATGGCAACCGCCGACTGCCTGTAGTTCCGGTCCACGTCCTGCGGTCCGAGCTTCGACTGGGCGGCGACGACCTTCATATTTCGCCAAATGTGGAATGGGTGCCCCAAGGTGCTTGGGCAGATTATCGGAACACAACCCGTAATGCTGGTTATACATTGTGGGGCGTATCTGCAGGCGCGCGCGTTAAAAACGGTGTCGATATATTTGTAGATGCGCGGAACCTAGCAGGCGTGAAAGCCATTGGCGATGTGTCAGCGGCAATATTGGCAACGCCAACTTCTGCCATTTACTATCCAGTGGAACGCCGAGCCATTTATGGCGGCATTCGCGCGCGGTTTTAGGAGGTAAGGCATGGAAAATACGTCATTCTACCGCACAATCTGGCGTTGGCATTTTTATGCGTCGCTGTTCGTCATGCCACTTGTTCTTGTACTCGCGACAACAGGTGCAATCTATCTATTTAAGCCGCAATTGGACCGTTGGGAGGAGCGCGCTTTTAGCAATCTTTCGACCCATGGGGCCGTGTCCCCCAATGAGCAACTAGCGGCGGTCATGGACGCCAATCCAGGCGCGCAGTTTCACAGTTATCGGTTGCCCGCGCGTGACGGGGACGCTGCAATGATTCATATCGGGCTAGCCGATGGCCGTTCCATGCGTGACGTCTATGTGTCGCCGCAGGGCAAGGTTTTGGGAAGCGTCGATCCCGAAAGTCGCATTTCCGCAACTGTTTCGCGAATTCATGGTTCTCTTTTGATTGGCAAAATGGGGGATTGGATTGTTGAATTGGCCGCCTGTTGGGCCATCGTCATGATCCTGACCGGGCTGTATATGTGGTGGCCGCGGGGGCAGGGGCTTAGGGGCGTACTCTGGCCCAGATTGGCGAAGGGCAAGCGCATATTCCTGCGCGACCTCCATGCGGTGACGGGTTTCTGGGTTTCTGGGCTCGCGCTTGTTTTACTGACGACAGGACTGCCATGGGCGAGTGTCTGGGGCGATGCCTTTCGACTAGCAAGGGTAGAGCTCGGCCTTGTGCAAGGCGCACAAGACTGGAAATCAGGCAGTCATGCCCCTCATGCAGAGCATGATCATGATGCCATGATGAAAATGCAGGCTGCCGGGATACCGCTTGTTGGCCTAGCCGATATGGTGGGCAAAGCGAAATTGGAAAAGCTACCGCATCCAGTTTTAGTCAAGCCACCGGGCGCGCCGGAGCGCTTTGGTCCATCGACGCCCATGGCGTGGACGATTAAGTCGGAGGCGCAAAACCGGCCACTAAACCGCAGCATCAGCTTTGATGTTGCAACGGGCAAGGAGATTTCGCGCACGGGCTTTGCGGATAAGCATGTCATTGATCAGGCCGTGAATTATGGGATTGCATGGCACGAGGGGCAGCTTTTTGGCTGGATTAATCAGCTTATTGGTGTGCTCACTGCGTTGGGCCTGATCACTTTGGTGATATCGGGTTTTATGATGTGGCGGCAGCGTAAGCCGGTTGATGCGCTGGGGGCGCCTATTGCCCCTGCTGTGCCTCAGAAAATACGCGGCGTTGCGGTGATCATTGCTGTGATGGCCATATTGTTGCCGTTGCTTGCGATTTCGCTGCTGGCTTTATGGCTGTTTGACCGGTTGCTGTTGCCCCGCTTACCGGCCTTTGCGATGTGGCTGGGCGTTAGGCCAGCTCAGCTGGCATAACGCGCGGCAGTTTCGCGGATAAGCGATATCATATTGGGAATGCCCTGCGTCCGGTTTGAACTGAGTTGGTTCTTCAGATCAAACGGGGCGAGGGCATTCTCGATATCGGTATCCAAAATTTCGGCGGCGTTTTTGCCGTCCACCGTTTTGAGGACAAGCGCGATAATGCCTTTTGTAATCGCGGCATTGCTGTCCGCCATAAACGAAAGTTGGTCATTGTTGGTGACCGGATACACCCAGACATTTGCCGAGCAACCGCGGACCAATGTAGCATCGGTTTTTAGCGCGTCGGGCATTGGTGCCAATTCGCGGCCAAGATCGATCAACAAACGATAACGGTCATCGGCTTCGAGGAATTCATATTCTTCTTGAATGTCAGTGAGTGTTGTCATGGCGACCCGCATATGGCTGCAGGGTTTAGATATCAATCCCTGCCGCAATAGCCTCAAGCTTTTTGACGCGCTCTTTTAAGTCAGCGACTTCGATACGCGATGTCGCCGATGGTACTGGCGCATCACCGCTGCGGCGCGCTATATCGAGTTCAGCATGCTTCAGTGCAAGCCAATCGCGCCATCCGCGTAGCCCCAATGAAGAAACTATGCCGACGGACAGCACCGCAAAGGCGCCGATAATGATATAGATATTGGGGTCCATATCATGCCTCCTGTTTTAACGAAGTCGTTCGATTTCTTCGGACAAGCGCCCGGCTTTGTCCGTCACGATGCGCTCCAGCACGGCTACGCGTTCTTCCAAATGCCCGATCTTACCGCTAAGCGCTTCATTCTCGTGGCTTAAAAGCATGATTTTGCGTTCGGCTTCGGGATAGTCGCCGTCTGTTAGAGCCGTCTTGCCGCCCCATTCATCTTCCAACGGATAGCCATGTCTGGCCCGGATCCAGTTGTTGACCAGCCATCCCACTGTCAACAGCGCAACAATCGCAATGACGAAATTTGGTCCACCAAGATTCATTATAGATCCTTCCAATGCCCTAAGTTACCGCAGGTTTTCGATTTCCTCTGCCAGCTGCTTATTGTTGCTGACATAATAGGTTTCCATTTCGGCCAAGCGATGGTCGATTTCCCTAAAGCGAGAACGAATGTCGCGGGTGGTACGGGCCGGCGATTGGCGCACGCCTTGCCAGAATTTCTGCTCTTCACGGTCGTTGGTGTACAGATGCACTGGCTTTTGATTGGCCATCCATGCCGTGATGACATAGGCAATCAGCGTCCAGGGAAAGCCGCCCATCAGCGTGAGCATGACGGTGCCTAAGCGAACCCAAAGAACGTCAACGCCGGTATAGTCGGCAATCCCGGCGCAGACGCCTTTCCATTTGGCATTTTGCTTATCGAGATAGAATTTGGTGTGTTTCCCTGACATATCAGCGGTTCCTTTCCGGCCTACGTAAATTTTCTGGGTTAAAATCGGGTGAATCAAGTTCAATACGGCGTGGTTGCCAATCGGGATTTTCTTGCGCGACCAAGCGTTCAACGGTGTCGAGGCGATCTTCCAACCGGCGCGCCAATTCATGCATGTCGCCAAGCATCCGTTCATCATCATTGGTAAGCGTCGCAGCGGTTTTCCAGCGCGTCACATAATGGAGTACAAGCCATGGAAGGGCGACGAACAGCATTCCTACAACCATGACGGGGACAAGAACCTCTTCCATCGCTTAAGCCTCCTTCTTCTGGTCGGCCTTAATGGCCTTTTTCATTTCTTCCAATTCGGCGTCGACGACATCGAAGCTTTCAAGCGCTGCGATTTCGTCGCCTAAGGTGCGCGGCGCTTCGGACCCGATAGATAGGGAGTCTGCATAACCTTGCGCTTCATCGAC
>CAIPUN010000107.1 GCA_903868245.1 uncultured Sphingomonadales bacterium
CACAAATAAGCCGTTCCAATTAGCATATCATAGTAACTCGACTGACGCATTCGTATACCACGGTAATGCGTTTGACCTTATGGATGCGATAACAAGCCAGCACCCACAGGGTTGCTTTGATATGATTTTTGCGGATCCTCCGTATAAACTTTCAAACGGCGGAATGACTTGCCATTCTGGTCAATCAGTATCAGTTAACAAAGGCAGCTGGGACAAATCTGAAGGGCCGGAAATCGACTTTGAATATACCAAACGCTGGCTTGCACAGTGTCAACAGTTGTTAAAACCAGACGGAACTATCTGGGTTTCAGGTACTCACCATATCATCCACATAGTAGGGTTTGCTATGCAGTTGTTAGGGTACAAAATCCTTAATGAAGTTTCTTGGGAAAAACCAAATCCACCGCCAAATTTATCTTGCCGATACTTTACGCATTCTACTGAAACTATTTTATGGGCAGCAAAGAACCATAAAAGCAAACACTTGTTTAACTACAACGAAATGCGCAACGAAAACGGGGGCAAACAGATGAAATCTGTTTGGCAGTTTTTACCTCCTAGTAAAAATGAAAAAACCTTTGGCAAACACCCAACCCAAAAGCCGATTAAACTCCTCGATAGAATTGTTCGTGCATCAACACAGCCGGGTGATTTTATACTTGACCCATTCGCTGGAAGCTCCACAACAGGTGTCGCTGCTATTAAGAATGGCCGCAAGTACTGCGGCATTGACGCAGAGCTGGACTATGTTGATTTATCCGTTGCACGGTTGAAGGAGTGTTGAATTGGAACGCTGGGAGGCATTGGCAAAGCTCAAAGAAATAACCGGAGAAAGCTACAACCTCCACGATTTAGCTAGGTCTTTTCAGATTGTGCCTGTGCGTGATGGAAAGCAAAATAAGGGTTGGGCGGGACAGGTAATGGAAAGGCATCTTGGCCTTCCGATTAACTCAGCTCAAAGTCCTAATTTTGGCTCTTGGGAACTCAAAAGTGTATCGGCACGGTTCAAAGCTGAGCAATTGTGCTTTAAAGAAACGATGGCAATCACAATGATTGACCCTTGGCAAGTTCAACGTACACCTTTTGAACAGAGTCATTTGCTCGCAAAAATACAAAAATTCGTGTGTGTTGTTAGGGTAGTTGGAGCCCACGCATTAGATCACTCGTACATTCACTCTGTTCACGAGATTGATTTAGATGAAGAAACCTACAACATCGTTAAAAGTGATTACGAGCTAATAAGAAGTACTATTGCTTCTGATGGTTTCGAGAAGCTCTCCGGAAAAATGGGGCAGCTCGTGCAACCTCGAACTAAGGGCAAAGGACACGGCTCTATATCAAGAGCATTTTATGCTAGGCCTGCATTCTTAAATCGTGTGATGAAGCTCAATTAGCTTAACGATACTGAGCCGAAAAGTTTGGTGCTCAGACATCATAATGCCACCTAATATGTTTCTTATAAGAAACTGCTGTTTGTGTATCGCTACGCCAGTAAGGTAAACGTTATGGTGTGTATCTTCACGTCCATCAGCCGTTGCCTAATTGCCCGATGGCTGAATTTGTTGTGCGTCACCCATACCAGCTTTGGGTAATACATCTTCCCAGACGGGGTTAGTATCCCTCGATCGTTGAGGTGTTTAGCTATCTCAACCGATTTCCATCCTTTGCGATAAAGGGAAGCAATTAGTTTCAGCCTCTCCAAACGACCGTCGGGGATGACGTGCAAAGAAAGTGATGGAGTGACCAGCGTCACGGTGAATTCTAGGACGACATCGGTCCAATAATATGTTATAGGAAACTTATTCCACTGTGACAGACTTTGCCAAATTGCGTGGCTGGTCGACATCCGTGCCTTTCGCGCACGCCACATGATAAGCGAGCAGCTGGACGGGCACAGCATAAACCAATGGCGCGATAAGCGGGTGGACGCTTGGCATTTCGATAGTGGCAAGGCAGCCCTCACCAGCTTCGGCTATGCCCTCTGCGTCGGAAATCAGCACGATCTTCCCGCCGCGCGCGCGCACTTCCTGCATATTGCTCACAGTCTTTTCGAACAGCGGGCCGCTTGGCGCGAGCACGATGACGGGCACCGCTTCGTCGATGAGCGCGATTGGGCCATGCTTCATTTCACCCGAAGCATAGCCTTCCGCATGAATGTAGCTGATTTCCTTGAGCTTCAACGCGCCCTCCATAGCCAATGGATAATCAGGGCCACGGCCAAGGTAGAGCACGTCACGCGCAGGGGCGATGAGGTGCGCCATTGCCGCAATGTCATCGTCATGTGCGAGGGCGGCATTCAGCGCCGCGGGCGCTTCGATCAAATGCCGGACGATTTCGCTTTCTTCTTCGGCGCTTAACTTACCCTTTACCAGCGCTAGATGCGCGGCGAGCGCGGCCAGAACCGCAAGCTGGCACGTAAATGCCTTGGTCGAGGCGACGCCGATTTCGGGGCCGGCATGTGTGGGCAACAAAAGATCCGCCTCGCGCGCCATGCTCGATGTGGGCACGTTGACGACAACAGCGATTGTCTGGCCATTTTCTTTGCAATGGCGCAAGGCCGCGAGCGTATCTGCAGTTTCGCCCGATTGGGAAATGAACAGCGCTAGGCCGCCTTCTTCCAAAACCGGATCGCGATAGCGGAACTCAGACGCGACATCGATATCGACGGGGATACGGGCGAAGGTTTCAAACCAATATTTGGCAACCATGCCCGCATAAAAAGACGTGCCGCACGCAACGATGGTTATGCGCTTGACGCCCGCCAAGTCAAAATCCATCTGCGGCAAAGCAACGGTTTGCTCCAAGGGGCGAATGTAGCTGGAGAGCGTTTGCGCGACCACCGTGGGCTGCTCAAAAATCTCTTTCTGCATATAATGGCGGTAATTGCCCTTTTCGATCTGCGCTGCAGACACGCCTGAGGTGGTGATTTCGCGTGTAACCGAGGCATTGTCCTTATCGAAAATTTGCGCGCCGTCGCGCGTCACGATGACCCAGTCACCTTCTTCAAGATACGCAATTTGCTGCGTCAGCGGCGCGAGTGCCAACGCGTCCGAACCCAAATAGGTCTCACCATCGCCATAGCCGACAACCAGCGGGCTGCCGAGCCGCGCGCCGATCAGAAAATCAGGAAATTGCCGGAATGCAATGGCAAGGGCAAACGCGCCACGTAGACGAGGCAGCACAGCCTTGACTGCATCGGCGGGCGCATGGCCAGCCTCTACTTGTTCGGACACCAGATGCGCGACAACCTCTGTATCGGTCTCGCTTTCAAATGTCCTGCCGCGCGCCGTCAGTTCATCGCGCAGCTGCTTGAAATTTTCGATGATGCCATTGTGGACCAAAGCGACTTCGCCCGTAGCGTGCGGGTGCGCGTTGCTTGTGGTTGGTGCGCCATGTGTGGCCCAGCGTGTGTGGGCGATGCCAATGTTACCAGCGGCATCATCGGTCTGGAGGACATTGACGAGATTGGCCAGCTTGCCCTCCGCGCGGCGACGGATGAGTTGGCCATCAAAAACAGTGCAGACGCCCGCGCTGTCATAGCCCCGATATTCCATCCGCTTCAGCCCATCGACCAGCCGGTCTGAAACAGCAGATTTGCCAACAATTCCGATAATTCCGCACATGGATATTTTGCTTTCGTCAAATTGTGTAGGGGATTCGGATGCCCGGCATCTCTGCCGGAAAATCCTTTGTATTTCGTGTAACGAGTATGCGCCCTGTTACCTGCGCCGAAGCCAGGATGATCGCGTCCGGCGATTTCAGTGACTTGCGCTGGTGCCGAAGCGCCGCCGCACGTCGCGCAATTTCTTCGTCAATCTCGCTCATGGCGAAGAGACGCAAAAATTCCTCTGTCTCGGTCGCGGCGTCGTCAGGAACGCCCGACATAACCTCAATCCAAGTCATCCGGCTTATCCAAGCACGCGCGACGTTGCGCACCTCTGCCCATGCTGCAGGCCGGTTGTGCAACATGTCGATAACAATATTCGTGTCGAAAAAGCGCTCGCTCACGCAGCACTGCGTTTCTTTTTGGCCAGCGTAACGTCGCTGACGTCGGGCCATTCATCACGCAACTGCCGCTCATATTCGAGGCCATCGACAGTCGAGCCATGCCGCTCCCAAAGACCGAAATATTTCTCAAAGCCCTCTTTGCGACTTTCCGTACGATAGGCCTCTACCGCTTCGCGCAATACCGCCGCACGCGACTTGCCCTGCTCCGCAGCAAGCTGGTCAAGCCATTTGATGTCTTCATCAGGTAAATCGGCGAGGATACGTGTCATTATGATATATTGATATCATATCATGATATCATGTCAATCTTACTCATTTGTCTTTTTATCCGCGGATTTCTTCCTCCGCATCGCATCGTGGAAACGATCCGCCCAGCCGGGCTTCACCAGTTGGTCAGCGCGCACCATGCGGAGTTCGCCGTCGGCGACGTCGCGGGATACCGCACTTCCTGCGGCCACAATCGCATCGCGGCCGATTTTTACCGGCGCAATGAGGGCGCTGTTGCTGCCGATGAAGGCGCCTTCGCCAATCACTGTCTGATATTTGAAATAGCCGTCATAGTTGCAGGTAATCGTGCCCGCGCCGATATTTGCGCCTGCACCGATGGTCGCATCGCCAAGATAGGTGAGATGATTGGCCTTTGCGCCCTTGCCCAGATGGGCCTTCTTGGTTTCGACGAAATTGCCTATCTTGGCTTTTTCTTCCAACACCGTTCCGGGCCGCAAGCGAGCGAAAGGACCAACTTCGCAACCGCTGGCGATTTGCGCGCCTTCGATATGGCTGTTGGCGCGGATTTTGACATTGTCCGCAATGCACACGCCGGAGCCAAAAAACACATTGGGTTCAATCAGGACGTCACGGCCAATTTGCGTATCCCATGCGAACCAGACGGTTTCCGGCGCGATCAACGTCGCGCCGTCATCCATCGCCTGCACGCGGCGACGCTTTTGCCATTCGGCCTCCATCTCGGCCAATTGTGCGCGGCTGTTGATGCCCGCAACATCAAAGGG
>CAIPUN010000108.1 GCA_903868245.1 uncultured Sphingomonadales bacterium
TCAATAAACTGTGCACCGTTTACCGCCTGACGGCAGGCCTCGGTTGCAACAGAGCGCGCGAGCACCACATTGCGTTTTTTTAGCTTCTCGGCGCATACGCTCAGCGCCTCAACCGCGCGGTCCATGGCCTCTTCGCTCATGCGGCCGGTGGAGGTCATCCCCTCACCCAGACGTACAACACGCGAAAACGCATCCACGACCGTAAAGTCGTCACCACCCGCCCGCGCGATCAGCAACCGGCAATTGTTGGTGCCTAGGTCAAGCGCGGCGTAAGCGGTGCGTTCAAGCCAGTTGCGGCGCAAGGCAATGTCACTGCCCTTCGCATGGCCCTTATCGGCCCATTCGGACGCTTTTGCGACCTCGTGACGCACTGCGCCTTTAGCCGAAGCCTGCTGCAGCGTTGCAGCCTTGGGTGCCGCATTTTTGCGACGGGGCGGCTTTTTACGTTTTCGCCCGCGTCCGTTTTGCGGCGATGGTGCGACATTTTCGCCCATAGCCGATAACTCACTTCTTATTTTCTAGCCGGTCGAATGTTCCGCCGGTACCTGACACCTATGCTACTCGCAGCGTGACAAAGATTCAAGATTTTTGAATACCCCCCGCAGCCGTCCGATTCAGCGGGTTGACCGGACATGGTCACGGGCATATAGGCCCAGCCCTTAATCCCCGGTCGTCTAACGGTAAGACTACGGACTCTGACTCCGTCTATTGAGGTTCGAATCCTTACCGGGGAACCAAATTGAAATGCGCGCGCACAACTTTGCCGTATTGAAACGTTTTTCCCAACCGAACCAATCTACACAACAGCATTAGCCGCAATCGTGACGGGCCCGCGCACCGCTTTAGGACGCCTTTACCAGCTATTCGCTTCTCAGCGCCTCAATTGGGGAGAGCCGCGATGCCCGGATGGCGGGGTATCCGCCGAAAACAAGACCGATAATGGCGGAAAAAGCGACCGCCATTATCGCTGTGTCAAAGCCAATGGGCGCCGGGAATTCAGCCACACGTTCGAAAATCGAGGCCGCCAATATCGCCAGCGATAGGCCAATAGCGCCGCCGATCACGCACAACACAGCCGCCTCCACCAGAAACTGGTTGCGAATGTCGCTCCGCTTTGCGCCCAACGCCATGCGCAGTCCAATTTCACGGGTGCGTTCTGTGACACTAACCAGCATGATGTTCATGATACCAATCCCACCGACCAGCAACGAAATCGATGCAATGGCAACAAGCACGGCCTGAAATATCTGCGTTACTTCGCCTGTGGTTTCCGCAATTTCCGTCGTCGTGCGCACGGTGAATGGGCTAATTTTGCCTTTTGCTACGCGATATCTGTCGCGCAACAAACGTTTGATCTCGGCTTGGCCGGCAAGCAACGCATCTTCATCCTCAAACCCGACAAAAATCAACGTCACATCATCGGGGCCCTGCGTAGCCGTGGTCAATAAACGTTGGCGCAACGTCGTTATCGGCACGACGATTTGGTCGTCATTATCATTGCCCAAATTGCTGCCCTTGCTTTCCAGAAGACCGATGACAGTAAAGGGTACCCGGTTAATTCTTATGGTTTCACCAACCGGACTTGTTTCCGGGAACAATTTGTTGGCTACGGTTTCGCCGATTACGGCAACGCGCGCCGCCGAACCAACATCGCTCTGTGTCAGAAACCGGCCTTCGGATGCGGTGATGTTGGAGACTGCGCCATATTCAGGGGTCGCGCCCGTCGCCTGCGTCGTTGCACTTCGTCCCGGCGTCACAATCTGCACGCTGCTCCGGATTTGCGGCGCAACCGCGCGCACGCCGGAAACCTCGCGCAGGATTGCCTGACCGTCGCGCTCGGTCAATCGCCCTCGGTCGTTCGGTCGCGGGGGACCACTGCCGCTATCGGGTTGCGGCACCACGATGGCCATGTTCGACCCCAAGGTTGCAATTTGCTGTGACACCGAAACCTGCGCGCCATTTCCTACGGCAACAGCAAGTATAACCGAGAATACGCCGATCATGACGCCTAAGGTAGTCAGGATTGAACGCATTAAATTGGTTCGCAGCGCCGTCAGCGCAATCGCGACATTCACGCCCCATCCGGCAAGCGATGCAAGCAAGTCTCTCATACGGCGCTGGCCCTGCGGCGAGACTTTACCGCTGCATCCTCAATCACTTGCCCGTCGCGAAAGACAATCCGTCGCGCGGCATATTCAGCGATATCGGGCTCGTGCGTGACGAGCACGACGGTAATGCCATCGTCGTTCAACTTCTGGAAAATACCCATAATGTCCAATGATGTTTGGGTATCGAGTGCGCCCGTAGGCTCGTCAGCCAACAACATCAGCGGGTCTGTGACCAATGCCCGCGCGATGGCCACACGCTGTTGCTGACCACCCGAAAGCTTTGCGGGCGTATTTTGTAAGCGGTTGGCAAGGCCCATGGCCTCCAGCTTGTCCTGCGCGCGCTGGCGTCGCTCGGCATAGCCGATCCCGGCATAGATGAGTGGTACGGCAACATTATCGAGTGCACTGGTCCGTGCGAGCAGATTGAACTGCTGAAACACAAACCCGATCTTGCGATTGCGGATTTCGGCCAGTGCATCGCTATCCAGCGATTTGGTATCGATCCCGTCCAACGACAACGTGCCTGATGTCGGAACATCAAGGCATCCGATCATGTTCATGAAGGTCGATTTGCCCGATCCACTTGCGCCCATAATCGCGACAAATTCGCCACGCGAAATAGACAACGATACATTATTGACCGCGTGAACAATTTCGCCGCCAATCGCATAATCCTTGACCAGATCATGCGTTTCAAGAAGCGGCGTTGTCATCTTCATCCGCGCTGTCGTCAGCCTCTTTCTTGGGCTTCAGCGATTTTGTGCGCACCAGCACCTTATCACCCTTTTTTAGGCCAGAAACGACCTCGGTATATTCCTCGCCCTGCAAGCCCGTCCGGATAACTCGCCGCACGGGTCGATAAGGATCGTCGCCGAGCAAATACACTTTGGGCCTAGGATTGCCCTTTTTTGCAGGCTCTGACTCTGACTTGTCCGCCGTAGGCTTTGGACGGTCGGCCAAGCGCGGTCGAAACCGCATCGCGTTTGTTGGAACCCGCGTAACATTTTTCCTGACATCCGTGATGATTTCGACATTGGCCGTCATGCCCGGCAGTAGCTTTCCATTCACATTATCGACATCAATAATCACGAGGTAGCTGACGACATTTTGCGCCTCTACGGGCGCTTGCCGCACTTGTCGAACCTTGGCCTTGAATACATCATCAGGATAGCTATCGACGGTAAAGCTGACCATCTGACCTTCGCGAATTTGCCCGATATCTGCCTCATCGACCGATGCCTCGACCTGCATCTTCGTCGTATCTGACGCGATTTCGAACAAATTCGGCGTCTGAAAACTGGCAGCGACAGTAGTTCCCGGTTCAACCAATTTGTTAATTATTACCCCGCTCGCTGGCGCGACGATAACGGTCCGCTTAAGGTCCAGTGTCGCCGACGACAGCTCGGCATTACCCTGCCGGATTTGTGCACCGCCGCTTTGTGTTTGCGCCAAAGCGACTTGCAAGGCGTTGCGCGCACTATTCAGCTTGCTTTGCGCAATATCAAGACCTGCCTTTGACACAAAGCCGCGTTCCGCCAGCGCTTTTTGCCTATCAAAATCGCGCTCCTGAATTTCCAGCTCTGCACGTGCACGCGCCACATTGGCCGCCGTCTGTTGAAGATTGGCCCGCGCCACGGCAACCTGCGCCTCAGACTGTTCCACCCGTGCACGCACCCGCGTCGGGTCAATCTCGGCTAACACTTGCCCTGCCTGCACAGGCGAATTGAAATCGACATATACTTTGGTGATTTGCCCCGAAACTTCGGCGCCCACCTTAATCGTGTTCAAGGCGCGCACTTTACCGCTGGCAGAAACCTTACGTATAACGTCGCCGCGCGTGACAGCCTCGCTGACATATATATAGTCAGGCGGCGTCGGACGAACGATCCGATAGACAATGAATAGCAGCACCAGCGCAATCAACACCGACCAAATCGGATGACGCTTTGTCCAAGAAATGAAGGTGGTTAGCATTTTACCCCGACCAGTGCCGTTTGTTCGCACTTGCTGTATCTTGCGTTATGGAAACTGGCTAGCGGTTATCTGCGCCTTTCGTCCGATGCAGAGCGTAACGGGAATATCCGATGTGCTACCCGCACGAGATGCCTTATGCGTATTGATAGGACAATAATGAAACTTTTCATCTCTCAAAATCTGCCATATCGGGCCTTCATTCGAGAAACAGGCCCCAAAAAGAAGGCGGGCTTTTGACGATAAAAGAAATGTCTCTATTGTAAATTGCTCGATTGCCGTCAAAGAGCGCCCTGAATTATGGAGTGAATCATGGCATTTTCGACTGTTAAGGTTTTGACCACGCATCATTGGAACAAAGGACTGTTTTCCTTTTCGGTGTCACGGCCGGCCTCATTTCGCTTTGTCAGCGGTCAATTCGTCATGATTGGTCTCATGGTCAATGGTAAGCCGTTGATGCGCGCATATTCAATGGCCTCGCCATTTTGGGATGAATCGCTAGAATTTTTAAGCATCATTGTTCCAGATGGTCCGCTCACCAGCCAGTTGTGCAAAATCCAGCCCGGCGACGAAATTCTTTTAGGCGCCAAACCAACCGGCACGCTCACGCTTGACGCGTTGCTACCCGGTAAGCGGCTGCATTTAATTGGAACGGGAACGGGATTGGCCCCGTGGATGTCGATCATTCGCGATCCTGAAGCCTATGAGCGTTATGAAAAGATAACCGTGCAACACACGGTCCGGCAGGTCGAAGATCTGGCGTTTCGCGATGCACTGGAATCGCAACTGGCGGATGACCCCTTGGTTGCTGCCGAAGCAAAGCTACAATTGTTCTATGACGCGTCAGTCACCAAATGTCCCACTTGGACAGGCGAAAATCGGCGTATCACGCAAAGAATTGAAAGTGGTGATTATCCGCTCGACCCCGAATTTGACCGCGTCATGCTCTGCGGTAGCATGGCGATGATTAAGGAAACTGGGGCACTTTTGGAAAGTCTTGGTTTCACCGAAGGCGCACAATCGCAACCTGGCACTTATGTGCTGGAACGCGCCTTTGTTGGCTGACGACTGGCTTAACCACCCTGCCCGTTTGTGGCCGCATTGTCGTAGCGCATTTCAAGATAACGCCCACGCACCGCAAGCTTATCCAGCTCACCACGTGCGATTTGCCCGGTCATAGTCTCAATTTCGCGATCTATGGTTTTCAATCCGTCCACAAGCTGCTGCGCGGGTGTTTTTCCAGCATGTTCTTTGTGTTTCAGGCTGTCGGGGATCTTCTTATAGCCGTTAATAAGTTCCGGCAGATGCTCACCCACTAGCTTGCGCACTTCGCGCGCCGCCGGGTCATTTTCGTCCAATGTCTGCAATTGCGGCGCAAGCTGGTCCAACCGCAAGCCAATATCTTGCATCAAGGTAACTGCGGGTGCTGGCAAAGCCGGGCGCTGCGCCTCCAACCAGATTTCGGTTTTGCCAGCCAAGGTCGCGAGATCTGTTACACGCAAGCTTTCCGCAGTTGGCATGGGCATTTCGGGGTAGCGCATCAGCACATAAGCCGCCGCCGTGCCAACAATGCCTGTAATCATCACGCCCCAAAAACCAATACCGTCTATAATCGCGCCAAGTATGCCGGCGCCAATCAAGACCACGCCCACCGCGACCACGGCCTTGCTCAGCTTGCCCCAAAAATGCGCACGGCGCAGCGCTTGTGATTTGGAACCAATGGGTTTCATCCGCACGTTGCGCAACGACCGCGCCGCCGCGTTGAGGGTTTCGGCTGAATTGGATGCTGGGCTATTCATGCTATTATTTCATTCATGGATGGATAATACACTATCTACCCCTCCAAAGCCGCAAGCAAGCCGCTGTCTTGGCTATCCTTTACCGCCTGCGCCTGACCTTCGGCACGGGCGATATAACCCTTCGACTTTTCGACTTCTTTCTCCAGCGCGTCCGATGTCTGCTTCATGCTGTCGAGCGCCTTCAGCTTGAAGGTATCGATAGCGTCCATCGTGTCATAGATATTTTGAAAGGCGCGGCTCAATGTTTCCAACGGGATGGTCGATGCCGCGGCTTGTTCATGGATACGCCCCGTATTGTCGCGCAGCAATTGGCCCGTACTATCAATGATATTTGCTGTTGTTGTGTTCAGCGATGTGATCTGGTCTAGCACTAGTTTTTGATTGGTCATGGCTTGCGCCACCGTCACCGCCGTCCGCAATGCCCCGACGGTCGTTGTTGAGGCACGGTCAACGCCTTTTACCAACTCAACATTATTCTTCTTCACAAGATCAAGCGCCAGATAACCCTGCACCGTCACCGCCATTTGAGTCAGTAAATCCTGAGTCCGCTGACGCACATAGAATAATGCGCTTTCCTTTATTGCCCGCGACTTGGCCGGGTCGGATAGCTCCAGTTCAGCCGCCTTTTCCTCCAGCTTCACATCCAATTGCTTGGACATAACGATCATTTGTTCCAGCTTGCCCATGGCAACCCAGAGATTTTGGCGCTCTACATCAATGGCAGCATTGTCCATCAACAACTCGTCTTTGCCATTACCAAGCCGTCCGAGGATCGAGCTGATATGCGTTTGCGAACTTTGATAGCTGTCGAAATAATTGCGTAATTTATTGCCAAAGGGAATGATGCCAAACAGCTTCTGCTTGGTCATCAGATTGCCCTTTTTGGAAGGGTCCAAATCCTCAACAACGCGGCGCAATTCGGCTAAATCCGCTCCAACGCCAGATTGTTCATCCATGCGGCGGATGGGCTTGTCCAAGAAGCGGTTCGACTGCGCCGATGCTTCCATAATTTCTTTGCGCCCCATGTTGGTCAGTTGGTCAACCCGCTTGCCAAATTCAGGGCTGTTCACGTCCTGTGCAATCAGGTCAGTAACATAGGCCTCAACCCGCTGTGCCAGCTTGCTTTGCTGTTCATCCGTCACCGGAACAAGCCCCATAGCCTGTTGCGGTGTGACAGTGGGCACAGGATCCGGCGGTGTAAGCTTCAGCTCTTGCACGGTCGTGGTTGCGGTTTCACTCGACATGGCCAAAAATCCCTCTGTCATTGGTTATGCAATCAGATGGAACCTGTGCCTGACCATTTCAAGCACTTCCGTTCCCAGCTGTATTATTTTTCTAATACAGCGTCATTTTTCTGTTTCAAAGCAGCTTCGACCAGCGGGGATAATCCTTCGACAACCCGCGACACGCCCTTGGCATTAGGATGAATGTTATCCGGCAACATTAACGCCGCATCTGTAACCACGCCATCGAGGAAAAAAGGATAAAGCGACGCATCATATTTGTCGGCAAGCGCCGGAAAAATCCCGTTGAAAGAATTTACATAATCTGCGCCTAGATTTGGCGCGGCCAACATACCCGTCAACACCACAGGAATATCTCGACGCTGCAATTCGTCCATCATCGCGGTCATATTCGCCTTGGTTTCTGCGGGCTTGATTCCCCGCAGCATGTCATTGCCGCCAAGACCAAGCACGACCAGGTCAGGTTTTCGGTCCAGATTATCGAGCACGAAGGCCAGCCGCGTTTTTCCAGCCGCTGTGGTGTCCCCCGACACGCCGGCATTGTGCACCCGCGCGTTAATGCCGCCCGCTTGCAATGCCGTCTGCAATTGCGGTGCAAGCCCTTCATTCGGCGCAAGGCGATATCCCGCATAAAGGCTGTCGCCAAACGCAACGACCAATTGGTCATATTGCACGACCTTTGCTGTTTCCCGAACTTCCGTCTTATTTTCGGCTACAGGATTAGACCCGCATCCCGACAACCCTTGGATTGCGACACATAACGCCCCATATACCCAAAAACTTCTCATAAGGACTTTTCCTTGCACGCTCCGGTCACTCACAAAGCGGATATGGCAATCCGCGCGGCAAATGTCACCCTTAGCCTTGGCAGCAA
>CAIPUN010000109.1 GCA_903868245.1 uncultured Sphingomonadales bacterium
GGTGGCAGTTACACAGGCGTGGTATCCGGCACTGGCCAGCTTATCAAGACCGGCTCAGGCACGCTGACCCTGACAGGCGCAAACAGCTATACGGGTGGCACTTTGGTGTCGGCTGGCCGTCTCGTTGTTGATACAACATCGCTTCAAGGCGCCATTACCAACAATGCGGCTGTCGAGTTCGCTCAGACAACAGCGGGTACATATGCGGGCGCCATGTCTGGCACAGGTAGCTTGACCAAGAGCGGCACCGGCATACTTACCCTTACGGGTGCGAACAGCTATTCGGGCGGCACATTGGTGTCGGCTGGTCGCCTGACGGGTAACACAGCATCGCTGCAAGGCGCGATCGTGAATAACGCAGCGGTCGAGTTTGCACAAAGCACCGCTGGTGCATATGCGGGCGCCATGTCTGGCACAGGTAGCTTGACTAAAACAGGCGCGGGCACGCTGACCCTTACAGGCGCAAACAGCTATACGGGCGGCACTTTGGTGTCGGCTGGTCGCCTGACGGGCAACACGGCATCGCTGCAAGGCGCGATCGTGAATAACGCCGCGGTCGAGTTCGCACAAAGCGCCTCTGGAACATATGCGGGCGCCATGTCTGGCACAGGTAGCTTGATCAAGAGCGGCACCGGCATACTTACCCTTACGGGTGCGAACAGCTACACGGGCGGCACTTTGGTATCGGCTGGTCGCCTGACGGGTAACACAGCATCGCTGCAAGGCGCGATCGTGAACAATGCTGAGGTCGAGTTCGCTCAGACGAGCGCTGGCACATATGCTGGCAACATGGGAGGGACAGGCGCATTCTATAAATCAGGGGCTGGTTCATTAGCCCTTGGAGGCATAACCTCGATCACAGGTGCGGCGAATATCACTGCTGGAAGGCTAAACATTACGGGGCAACTTACAGCGGCAAGTGTGACAGTCCAAAATGCTGCTACGCTATCTGGGAATGGCGTTATTGGCGGCAATGTAACGGTGCAGAGCGGGGGATCGCTGGCTCCAGGCGAGAGCGCTGGAACGCTGTCCGTGGTTGGTAATGTTAGCTTTTTAACTGGATCTAACTTCGGGGTTGAAATTGACGGCCGGACTTACAATCCTGCGGGTGGCGCAGGCAGTTATGATTTGCTTAGGATTTCGGGCGTTGCCAACTTAGGTGGCACAATTGCACCCACGCTCAGAAGCATAACTGGCGCAGCTACCAACAATTATTTGCCGTTAATTGGTGAATCGTTCCTCGTTTTGTCAGCAGGAACAGTCACCGGTAACTTTAGCAGCGTTGCGCAACCTTCAGTGGGACTTCCTGCTGATAGCCGGTTTGATGCAATCTACGGCGGAGATTTTGTAAGACTTGTCGTAACTCCAAGCAGCTTTGCTGCCCTCGCCAATGCACAAAATTGGTCCGGAAATGGTTTTAGCGCGGCACGCGGTATCGACAACATTCGTTTAGCAGCGGGCGTTCGCAGTGGTGCATCACAAACACTGTTCAATGGCCTATATGGTATGAATACAGCCCAACTGCAAACTGCCTTCAGTCAAATCTCGGGCGAAATTTATGCCAATTCGTTGCAATCTGTAACCGAAACTGAGCGCTCGACTTTTTCGTCTATCTTTAACGCATCGTGCGACGTTTCTTGTGGAATGCCTGACGGAGAAACCAATACCAATAGGTCGATATGGGGACGCTATATTGGTAAATTTGCTAATCACAACGGTGATCAATTTGCGTCGGGCTACAATAGCTCAAGCAAGGGTTTACTTGCTGGAGCAACTTTAACGGACAGCAACCATCTCCAGTTTGGCGTTGCAGCGAGCTATGTTGAAAACGAAGTTTCTATGTCGCTGGGTGCCTCGTCAACTACAAACGCAACCGCTGCTTATCTCTATGTGCACTACACGCCTTCCGACAATTTCAACTTTTCGAGCGCATTGGGCATTTCGCTTGCAGACACAGATGTGATGCGGAGTATCGGCACGACCGTGGGTAAGGTTAGTGCCAACTCTGAAAAGCAAAGTATGACAATGTTGTACGGAGCCAAAGTAAGTTACCGCAGCTTTTTAAATGGGCCGCTGAGCTTGTGGACAGACGCTGGGCTGGAGTTATCGGATACTTCCCTTGGGCGGGTGTCGGAGCGAGCGGTTAATTCGGATTTCGCGTTGCTGCTTGATAAAGTACGCCGCAGTTCTGCAGAAACACAGATGTCGGGGCGACTGCAGTTGGCCAATGACAACGCTCAAATTTCACTATCAGCCGGCTGGGTCTATGAATTGGGGGATGATCCATCAGCGTGGCGTAAGGTAGAGTTGGGCGGCGCGAATTGGACCGTACATAGCCTTGATACGCGACGACATGGCATACGATTGGGGATGCAATCACGTGCTCAACTGTCCAAGCGTATTTCGCTGTCTGCTATGTATCAGCATACCAACCAGGGTAACGGATACACCTACGACCGATCTAACGTGGGGCTTAACGTTGCTTTCTAGTTGTCAGTTAGATTCTGTCGAAGTCGCCAATTAATTGCGGCAGTTATTTCTTGTCCTTTCGGCCTTTGCCTTTGCGAGCGCTTCGTCGCCGTTCGGTTGCAAATTGCAATCCGTTCCAAATGATATGTAGGGCGGTCTGCCAAGTGCGATGAGCGGATGAAAAGGCTTAGGCCAAGGTGACAAGTCCAATAACCGCGCCCGTCATAGCGGACGCCATATTACCGGCGACCCAGCTTTTCATACCCAGCGCGGAAACCTCCGCCCGCCGTGTGGGCGCGAGCGTCGCGATGGTTGATACCAACAGACCGACGCTGGCAAGGTTCGCAACGCCGCATAAGGCATAAGTGATGATCAGCTTGCTGCGCGCGTCAAAGCTATCAGCGGGCAGGGCAGCGAGATCAAGATAAGCGACATATTCGTTGAGGATAGTTTTGGTGCCCATCAATGCGCCTGCCGCGGGTGCTTGCTCCCATGGGATGCCGATGCTCCACATTAACGGCGCGAACATCCAACCGAAAATGCGTTTGAGGGTAAGGGGCTGTGCATCCATTTGGGGCAGCAGGGCCAGCAATTGGTCAGTCAAATTGACCAATGCGAAAACGACGATGATGATCGCGATGACGGCCAGCACCAATTGAATGCCTTCCATCGTCCCTTTGATCACTGCGTCCATGCTGCTTTCATATTTCAGATCGGCCTCTGCATCCTCTGCGCTGATGCTGCCGTCGCCAGGGATCATCAGCCGCGCGATCAAAACAGCGGCGGGTAAGGAAATGAGCGATGCGACAATCATATGACCCACAGCGTTCGGTACCGTCTTGGACAAGGTGGTGGCATAAAGGACAAGAATAGCGCCGGAGATGGTGGCCATAATCAACACCATGATCATGAACAATTCGGAACGGCTCATCCGTTCAAACCACGCCCGCAAAACCAACGGGGATTCGACCACACCCAAAAACATGGTCGCGCCGCCGCCCAGTCCCACGACGCCGCTAACGCTTAAGGTCTTGCGCAAGGCCCATGACAGGCCACGAACCGCCGCGCGTAAGATACCCCAATGCCACAACAAGGCCGATATCGCGGAAAAGACGATGATGAGCGGCAATATCTGAAATGCGACGATAACAGGCTGTTCCACGCCGGGCTTGAGCACAAAGGGAATGGGCGCGCCGCCGGTATAACCGAACATATAGCTGGACCCGACCAATGTCGCCTTTTCCACGGCCGCGACGGCATTATTGGCATAGCCGACCAAGGTCCAGATGAACGGCACGCGGGTGACCGCCAGCGCGAGGGCAATTTGCACAAAAAGCGCGCTGAATATCCAACGCCAAGACGGGCGTGCAGCGCGATCTTCGGACAAGGCCCATGCCAATGTCAGGATCAACGCGATACCGATTAATCCCTGTCCCTGCTGCAAAACCGCCATGCCATTGTCACCCCAAATGCGCTTAAACCTTGGCTTAGCGGCTTTTGACGGCAGACGTTACCCCAAAAGCAGATATGCCGCCTTTGCGTGCCGCTTAAGCGGGCAGGACGCGTTGTAAAAACCACATGACGGCTATGCCGCCAATGGCATAAGCGCTGACCAGCTGAGCACGGGCGGCGTAGAGCGCGTGTATGCGGTGGAGCGCCCATAAGACCAACATCGCCACGGCGACGATGACAAGCTGCCCCGCCTCAACGCCCAGATTGAAGGTCAGCAATGCCATAGGCACTTCGCCCTGCGGTAGTCCGATTTCGGCCAATGCGCCTGCAAAGCCAAAGCCATGGAGCAAGCCAAATAGAAAGGCGACGACCCATGGAAAACGCTCTGACAAGCGCAATTCCTCAGGTTTGCGCTTCACGATTTCGACGGCGAGGAAGACAATCGATAAGGCGATTGTGGCTTCAACCGGCGGGCCGGGGACGCTGATAAGTTCAAGCGTTGTGGCCACCAAGGTCAGCGAATGGGCTATTGTGAAGGCCGTTACTGTTGCTGCCACGCGCCATGCGCCATTGAGTAAAAGCACAAGGCACAGCACGAACAATAAATGGTCATATCCCATCAATATATGTTCGACGCCGGTCACAAAATAGGTCCGCGCGACCTGCCATCGGTCGGCCTTTTGCATGATGACAGCGTTTGGGCTGGCGGGCGTTAGCCGGGCGGCTTGCGTGATGCCATTGACGGATTGATAGCGCAGCAAGGCGTCAGCTGGTGTGTTTTCCATGCCGCTTAAGCGAACAGAACGGCCTGCCAATGCTTCGCTGCAGTCAATATCCCAGCGCGCCAACAAAGCGGCGGCGTCCACACTGCGCACGGGTTCGGTTGCCTTACAATCATTGGGGAAAACGGGAACCACGCGCGCGGCAAGGCCGGGCCTTATGGGTGCTTTCCATGTAATTTTATATTGGTGCGCCGCGGTTTCCCGCTCGCGGATTTCCAAATAGCCGGGTTGCAAATCGTCCGCGCGGGCAACTGACGTGAAGCCACTGGCGAGCAGGAGCAAAAGGAGAAAGCGGACAATCACGGCTGGGCGATGCGTATGTCATATCCGTCGAGCAGCGCCTGATAGGCAGCCGCTTCGCGTGTGGCCTGCGTTTCGGCACGCCAGTCGTTGGACACGCGCTGACGAATGTCGGACAAAGGCGGTGTCCCTGACGCTACAATGTCGCGGACGCGCACGGCGTGCCAGCCGAAACCAGATTGGACTGGTCCGCTCCAGCGCCCTTTGGTCAAATTGCGCAGGCTGTTGGCAAAGCCATCGCCAAATTCGCGGCCAATGCTGTCCGACGCGGCCTTTTCCATGCTTGCAGATGCGCTCAACGGCTGTGCCCGCACTTGCTTTCCGGCGTTCAGGGCAAGGACCGATGCTTTCGCGGCGTCTGCATCGTCACCCAAAAATATCTGGTCAAAACTGAAGGCCGGTTTTTCGGCATAGCGGATTTTGTTGGCGGCATAGAAGCTTTGAAGCGCGGCTTCGGTTGGCTCCATATTCTGGATTTCGGCATTTGCCAGAAATTCCATTTTGGCGCGCAGGCGGCGACGGATGACGGGGTCATCGACGTCGAGGCCAAGGCGCATGCCTTCGCGAAAATAGATTTCTTCCTTGATGTAATCACGGATCAGGCTGTCGAGTTGCTCTTGGGTGGGCGCGCGCCGCCATGTCTGTTCCCATTGCGATGCGAGCCGCGCAACGTCTGCCTCATTGATCGTGATGCTGCGGTCAAGGCTGTCTTCCCCGCCAAACTGTCCCATGAGTAGGAACAAGGCTGATCCTGCACCAAGGAAATGCACCAAAGGCTCCCGCAGGGCCTGCTTCATCCAATCTCGCATCATAAAATTGTGATACCGGGGCCGGGACGTTCCACCATGATCGACACGGTTGCGCCGCCAAATACTTCACCCGTCATGCGTGCCCCTCCTTGATTGCCAATCGCATTTTGTGACTCTGCTACCAAATCATCAATCGCGGGAACAGCGATTTCGAAATCGTCGCGCATCGGCCGCACGGCGTTGTCATCTGCGTCATGCCGCCTATGACCTGGCCTTTTTGCCCGATGTAAAAATGATATAATACATTAATTTTTCAACGGCTTGAAATAAATATAAGACTGTTCATAGAATGACATCGGGCAGTTTCCAATCAATTGGCGGGAACCCGTTGCTAACCAGAAAGGCGTTGCATTGCGAGAAATGTTTACAGCCCAGAAACCCGTTATACGCGGACAAAGGCGATGGATGTGCGGCCTTGAGCACGAGATGGCGGCTGCTATCCACATACGCCGCCTTTTTATGGGCATAAGCGCCCCACAGCATGAAGACGACGGGATCTGTCTTGTTGTTTACTTGCGCGATAATCGCGTCGGTAAACGGCTCCCAGCCCTTTTTGCTATGCGACGCGGCCTTGGCCATTTCGACCGTGAGGACGCTGTTGAGCAACAGCACGCCTTGCCGCGACCAATGCTCCAAAAAACCATGGCGCGGGCGGGGGAACCCCAAGTCGCCTTCTAACTCTTTGTAAATATTTAAAAGACTTGGCGGCGGCCGGACACCCGGCGGCACGCTGAAGCTCAGCCCATGGGCTTGGCCCGGGCCGTGATAGGGATCCTGTCCCAAAATGACGACGCGCACTTTATCAAATGGCGTCAGTTCAAGCGCCCGGAACCATGCGTTCTGCGGCGGGAATAAAGTCTTGCCGGCGGCCAGTTCCGCGTCAAGAAAACCTCGGAGTGCCAAGGTTTCCGGCGCAGCAAGCGCCGCTCTCAGTGGTATCTGCCAATCCTGTGGTAGCGCGAAAGCGGTCATTCGGCCTTTGGCGGCGCGGTCAGCAAATCAGTCCAGGCCTTCGCCTCTTTAGACGTTGCAGGGCCCAGCAATTCCATTGCATGGCGCAACCGCTCGCGAATGATATCGCGGCCCAAATGCGTGATCGCGTCGAACAAAGGTACGCCTTGCGCGCTGCCGGTGATGGCGATGTAGAAAGGCCTTATGACATCCTTCAACTTCGCGTCCAAGACCTCGGCAGTGCGGCGTAACGTGGCTTCAACGCCTTCTTTGTTCCAGTCGATCATACCGTCAAACTGCTGCAAACCAAGGGTGTAGGCAGCGCGTTGCACGTCTTGCTCCAACTTCACACCATCGCGCAGCCGCTCTGCGGTCATGCCGTCAATCCGGTTCATGAAGAACATTGCGGTCAAGCCGCCCAAGTCCGACATTTTGGTGATCCGCGCCTGCGCCATTTCGGCGATGGGCGTCAGATAGCTGTCATTCAATGCCCATGCTTTTACGGCGTCCAGAAACTCGGAAACGCTCAATTCTTCACGCAGATAACGGCCATTGAGCCAGTCCAGCTTCGACGTGTCGAAAACCGGCCCGCCAAGCGAGATATTGTGCACGTCAAATTCGTCGATAAGCGTCTGCAGCGAGGTTTTTTCGTCTTCTTCGCTAGCCGATTTGATGAAGAGGCCCAAGAAGTTCTGCATCGCCTGCGGCAAATATCCTGCGCGCTGATAAAATAAGATGCTGGTCGGGTTCTTACGCTTCGACAGCTTCGATTTATCGGCATTGCGCAGCAACGGCAAATGCGTGAGCACCGGGGGTTCCCAGCCGAAATATTGGTAGAGCAATAAATGCTTTGGCGCCGACGAAATCCATTCCTCACCACGCATGACATGGGTGATACCCATGAGGTGGTCATCAACAACATTGGCGAGATGGTAAGTCGGTAGGCCGTCTGATTTCATCAGCACCTGCATATCGACCACCGCATATTCAAACTCGATCTCGCCGCGTAATGTGTCCTGAACGATGCACTTACCTGTCGTCGGAATTTTCATGCGGACCACGTGCGAAACGCCCTCGCGGTCGAGCTTTGCAACATCGTCAGAGGTGAGCGTTAAACAGGTGCCATCATATTTCGGTGGCTGCTTCGCCGCCATTTGCGCCGCCCGTGAGGCCGCGAGCTTTTCTGGCGTACAATAGCATTTGAACGCATGGCCATCGGCCAGCAACTGGTCGCAATGCGCGGTGTAGATCGCGCTGCGCTCCGACTGGCGGTAGGGACCATGCGGGCCGCCAACATCCGGGCCTTCATCCCAGCTAAGGCCCAGCCAGCGTAAGGATTCCAGGATCATTTTTTCCGATTGCGGTGTGGACCGTGCCTGATCCGTATCCTCAATCCGCAGCAGGAATTCACCGCCGTGCTTCTTAGCAAAGCAATAGTTGATGAGCGCGATATACGCTGTGCCAACATGCGGATCGCCAGTGGGTGATGGTGCGACCCTGGTGCGGACAGGACGGGTGATGGCATTCATGATGGAGACTTCTTTCAATGTCGGTTCGGCGGCCCTCTAACAAGCTGCAGGCCGCTTGTCATCTTTACGGTGCGTTGCCGGAAATTCGCTTAGGGGTAAAGTCTGCCTAGCGGAAACATGTGAACAGGCGTAGCTGTTACGCTTCATGCCACAGATTCTCCCTAGATTAATTTCGCTTGGCACTGCCGTGCCGCCGCACGGCATCACACAAGCCGACGTTTTGGCGATTTTGGCGCAGGCCAAAGGGCAGGCCCTGCCGCCGCGCATGGCCGAGATATTGGGCAACACGGGTATCTCGCAGCGCCATATCGCCATGCCACCCGAATATTATTTTGACGCCAGAAGCTGGGCCAAGCGGGCAAGTGTTTATGAGGTTGTTGCCGCACAGATTTTTGAAGCGGCGGCCGTGCAGGCTTTGGCGCGCGCAAACTTGCAGGCCTCTGACATAGGGCAGATTGTTTTCGTATCGACCACAGGAACGATGACGCCCAGCCTACCAAGCCGGATGCTAGCGAAAATGGGTTTCGCGCCCGACACGCGCTGCGTGCCTTTATTTGGGTATGGCTGTGCTGGCGGGGTCATTGGACTTGGGGTCGCTGCGGACCTGTTTCGGGCCAATCCGGACAAGCCCGTCCTGCTTGTAAGCCTTGAACTGTGCAGTATTGCCTATGACCATGCGCGGATGGACAAAAAAGATATGGTTGCGCTTGCTTTGTTCGCCGATGGCTGCGCAGCGGCGGTGGTCGGGGCAGGGCCCGGCCCTGCGCTTTCCGCCTTTGCCAGCCATGTCTGGCCCGACACGCTGGATATGATGGGCTGGGAGATTGGCGATACAGGGTTTGATCTGGTGCTAGCGCGCGATATACCCGTTTTCGTGAATAGCCATTTTGCGCCCGTCTGCGACGATTTTATCGCACGACAAGGCCTAACCAAAGCGGGCATGGCTGAACCCGCCTGTCACCCGGGTGGCGGCCGCGTGGTAGATGCGCTCTCCGACTATCTAAAGCATGACCTCGCCGCGACCCGCAAAGTCTTGCGCGACCATGGCAATATGAGTTCGCCGACGGTGTTGTTTGTGTTGGAGGCGCTTCTTGCGGCCGGACCAATTGCGAAACCAACATTGTTGACCGCGCTTGGACCGGGCTTTGTCGGCGCGATGGGGCTTCTCAAGCCATGACATTATTCGATTGGCCAATCTGGGCGCTCATCGTCTTTGCATATGTCATAATGCAGCGACTGGCCGAACTTGCCTATGCGAATGCCAATACCCGCCGCTTGCTGGCCGAAGGCGGGCGCGAGCATGGGGCGCGCCATTACCCCCTTTTTATCGTGCTCCACAGCGGCTGGTTGGTCGCAATCGCTTTGTTTGCTGCACCCACGTCCGCGCCTGACATGCTCTTGCTCAGCATCTTTATCGCGAGCCAAGCCTTCCGTTTTTGGACGTTGGCGAGCATCGGCCGATGGTGGACCACACGGATCATTAGCGCGCCCCATTTTCCGCGCGTGCGGCGCGGCCCTTACCGCTTCATCAAGCACCCCAATTATGCCTTGGTCGTTGTGGAGATTGCGGTCCTTCCGCTTCTTCTCGGTGCACCTGCCTTGGCGATTACCTTCTCGATCCTGAATGCTGTGCTGCTGTGGTGGCGTATCAGGATCGAAAATGACGTGTTGATGGAGCGTGGCCGCACTACTTGACCCAGCAGCCAGCGGGCGCTAATGGCGCGCACTCCTGTGACCAGAGGGGTGATTCTCTCTGGCCCTAGGAATTACTCAGAATAGCAGCACATTGTGTGATCGGCCGGGTGGGCCAAAGGCTGAGCCTCCACCGCAAAATACGGCTGCCCATCCAAAGTAACCGCTTAATAAAGGTGAAGATATGCCAACGATTAACCAGCTGGTCCGCAAGGGCCGGACACCGCAGAAGACCAAGTCAAAGGTCCCTGCGATGGACCAAAATCCACAGAAGCGCGGCGTTTGCACCCGCGTATATACAACCACTCCGAAAAAGCCGAACTCGGCTTTGCGTAAGGTTGCGAAGATTCGCCTGACAAACCAGCGCGAAGTTATTTCCTA
>CAIPUN010000110.1 GCA_903868245.1 uncultured Sphingomonadales bacterium
GGTCCAGCCATGATAGGCCGATAGCCCCAACACAAAGAGCAATTTGGCATGGAACCACCCTTGCGCCATGGCGCCAATATTCCACGCCAGCACTAGTCCCAAAACCCAAACCACAATGATGGATGGATTGAGGATGATTTTGATCAGCTTGGATTCACGATCCACCCATTTGGCAGCCTCTTCGGATCCTTCTGCGCTTTCCTGATGATAGACGAAAAAGCGCGGGATCATGAACAATCCCGCCATCCAGAAAATGACAAAAATAATGTGAGCGGATTTTAGCCAGATATACAGCACAGATAGAGTTTCCGTCATAAAAACGGCCTTTATAGGCTAAGCCTTGCGGACCAAATTAAAAAGCAGTTCAACATTTTCAATGGGAGTATCTGGCAATATGCCATGCCCAAGATTGAAGATATGCGGCCGGTCTTCAAACGCGCTGAGAATATTATGCACGGCGTCCTTCAACACATCGCCGCCCGCAATCAACGCCAGCGGATCAAGATTGCCTTGCACGGGAAGACCCTTGCGCAATTCGCGGTTCGCCCAATGTGGATCGACAGTTTCATCTAGACCCAGCGCATCCACGCCTGTCCCTTCGGCATAAGCCGCAAGCTTGCCGCCTGCACCTTTAGGGAAACCGATGATAACGGCATTGGGATTGCGCGCCTTCAACCGCCGAACGATTTCGGCATTCGGGGCAATGACCCATTTTTCGAATTGCGCGGGCGACAATGACCCTGCCCAACTGTCGAACAATTGCACAGCATCAACGCCGGCATCAATCTGATCACCCAGATAATCGACGGTTGCGGAAATAATCGCGTCAATCAGTGCACCAAAGCGCTCAGGCTCCGCATGGGCCATTCTGCGCGCCTCGGCTTGGTCTTTGCTACCCTGACCATGGACCATGTAGGTAGCGACCGTCCACGGGCTTCCAGCGAAGCCCAGGAAGGTTGTTTCCGGCGGAAGCTCTGCCGACACTTTGCGCACCGTATCAATGACTGGAGCCAGCCGCTGCGGTGCTGGTACAAAATCCTCAAGCCGCGTCTCCGCTAAACGCGGGGCAAGCCGAGGACCTTCACCCGTTTCAAACCAAAGATCCTGCCCCATGGCATGTGGAATCACGAGAATGTCGGAAAACAGGATGGCGCCGTCAAAACCAAAGCGCCGGATAGGTTGCAAAGTGATTTCGCACGCCGCATCGCTGTCATAAGCGAGCGCCAGAAACCCACCTTTTTCCGCACGCAATGCGCGATATTCGGGCAGATAACGACCTGCCTGACGCATCAACCATATGGGCGGGATAGCCTCTTGGTTGCCCATCAGGACGTTCAGTAGTTTTTTCGGGCTTTGCGCAGACATAGAAACGAGAGATCCAATCAAAATATTATTTTATATAAAGGATGATGAAAGATGATGCGCTGTTGATAGGTGCGGCCTTAAAAGCTTTTGCGGATATTGCCAACATCTTGACGCGTGCAGACCATGGGATCGAACCGGAGTCGCAAATTTATTCCCCATTATCCACAGCCTGTGCATATGGGGTTGCGCCTGTGGATAGCCTGTGTCCGAATCGCGCGGTAAATTCGGGGTAATGGCCAAGAATTCGACACGCTAAACTTGTCCCTTGATTTATCCCCAGCCTGCCAACAAGACTGTCATCTATGAGCGAGCGCTTTCATTTACATTTGTTATCGGACTCCACCGGCGAAACTTTGGAAAACATTGCCAAAGCCGCCTTGGCGCAGTTTGACGGCACAGAAAATGTGGTCAAGCATTTCTGGCCGATGGTGCGTTCGGAAAGCCATTTGGACCGGATATTGACCGATGTGGCCGCTAATCCTGGACTTGTCTTATTCACTTTGGTGAATCGCGACACACGGCGTAAATTGGAGACGCGGTGCCGCGTTTTAGGCTTACCCGCGGTTGCCGCACTTGATGCAGTCAGCGATGCGATGTCGAACATGTTGGGTCAAGAAGCGAAAGCGCGACCGGGTCGGCAGCATGTTATGGATGCTGCTTATTTCGCGCGCGTCGAAGCGATCCAATTTACCATCGCTCATGACGATGGCATTAATGCACAAAATTGGGAAGAAGCGGACATTGTATTGGCGGGGGTGTCGCGGACCTCAAAAACACCCACGAGCATTTATCTCGCCAACCGAGGATATAAGACCGCGAATATTCCGATCGTGCCGGAATCGCCACCGCCACCGATATTGTTTCAATTGAAGCACCCGATGGTCATTGGTCTTGTCACGAGCGCAGAGCGTTTGATTCAGGTACGCCGCAACCGTCTGCTGTCCTTAAACCAGTCGCCAGATACAGATTATGTTGATGAGGAAAAAGTGCGGGCGGAAGTCGCCCATGCACGGCGTATGTTTGCGGACAATGGCTGGCCGGTATTGGACGTAACACGTCGGTCGATCGAAGAAAGTGCCGCGGCGATCATCAATTTGTTCAACGCGCGCGAATTGGCGCAATTGGAGGATTCGTGACCCTTGTTCTTGCATCGCAAAGCGCTGGGCGGATCGCGATGCTGAACACAGCAGGGGTATCGGTACAAGCGGTTCCAGCCCTGGTTGATGAACAGAGCATCAAAACATCACTGGCCGAGGCTGGTGCAAAACCGCGCGATATTGCCGATGCCTTAGCAGAGGCTAAGGCGCGGAAAATTTCCCGCAAAATGCCAACCGCAATGGTGTTGGGATGTGATCAGATTTGCGTTGGTCCCGACGGATATATTTTTGACAAGCCCGAAACACCCGATGATGCGCGCGCGCATTTAGCGCAGCTGTCGGGCAAGATGCATCGGCTCATCAGCGCGGCCGTTATCTGCGAGCAAGGCGAACCTGTTTGGCGCATAATCGACACCGCGCAAATGACGATGCGCAACCTAAGTCTGCAATATATCGACGATTATGTCGAAACCTATTGGGATGAAATTCGCCACTGCGTCGGTTGCTATCGGATTGAGGCCGAAGGCGCGCAATTGTTCGCGAGCGTTAGCGGCAGCCAGTTCACGATTATCGGAATGCCATTGCTTCCGCTGCTTGATTATCTGCGCATAAGGGGTCTTTTGCCAACATGACAATATATGCCGAAGTGATCGGGCACCCGATATCGCATTCCAAATCACCTCTGATTCACAATTTCTGGCTTCAACAATTGGGGTTGGTGCGCGATTATCGGGCGCATGCAGTGCCGCCAGATGATCTCGAGCGTTATTTTGCCGCGCGCGCTGCCGATGCCGAATGGCGTGGGTGCAACATCACGATACCGCACAAGGTTGCCGCACTTGATTTTGTGACTGACCCTGGTGATGTCCGCCGCTCGATCGGCGCGATCAACACGGTCTTTCGTAATGACGCCGGCGCGCTTGTCGCGACCAATACGGACGTAGGCGGTTTTTATGGGCCCATTGCCGATATCCCCATCGCGGGTGAGACCGCTGTCGTTATAGGCGCAGGCGGCGCGGCGCGGGCCGTGCTCTTTGCCTTGGCGCAGGCGGATGTCGGCGAGGTTGTTTTGGTTGCACGCAATGCTTTGAAGGCGGCGGGCTTGCTCGCGCACTTCGGATTGAAAGGCAAAGTGATCGGCTTTGATGCACGTTTGCCAGATGCAGCTTTGCTGGTGAATGCAAGCCCCTTGGGCATGGTCGGGCAGGAAGCGTTGGAGATTGACCTTTCGCCTTTGCCGGAACATGCCATTGTCTATGACCTTGTCTACGCGCCGATAGAGACGCCCTTGTTAAAAGCGGCGCGCGTGCGCGCGTTGGAAACGGTCGATGGCCTTGAAATGCTGGTGGGGCAGGCGGCTATAGCGTTTGAATTGTTTTTCGGCGTTGCGCCCCCTGAAGATAATGCGGATTCATTGCGGGCATTGTTACTGAAATGAAAAAGCCGATGATCATTGGCCTGACAGGCTCAATCGGCATGGGAAAATCTGCGGTCGCAGCGATGTTTGCCGATGAAGGCGTTCCTGTTTTTGATGCCGATGCCACGGTGCATGATTTACAAAAAGCGGGTGGCGCGCTTGTGCCCGCAATTGAATCAGCCTTTCCAGGAACGACCGGGCCAGATGGCGTCGACCGTAAGGCGCTCGGCGCTGCTGTTTTTGGAGACCGCGACCGGTTGACACTGTTGGAATCGATTATTCATCCCGCTGTCGCTGAACGCAGAAAGGCGTTTCTGGCATCACATCAAGACACGGACATGATATTGTTCGACATCCCCTTATTGTTTGAAAAGGGCGGGCAGGCTGGGGTCGATACGGTCGTCGTTGTAAGCGCACCTACCCCGGTTCAACGTGAACGTGTGCTCGCAAGAGCAAATATGACGCCGGACAAGTTCGAACATATTCTGGCGCACCAAATGGACGATGCTGACAAGCGCGCGCGGGCCGACCATGTGATTGATACGGGCAAGGACATCAACGAAACGCGGGCGGATGTGTATGCTCTTGTAAAAATGCTGCGGGCGGGACTTGCATAAGCCCTTAAACAGGCTCACATCTATTCTTAGAATGCGTGAAATTATATTCGATACGGAAACGACTGGCTTTGATCCTGCAACTGGGGATCGGATGGTCGAAATTGGCTGCATTGAAATGGTCAGCCGGGTGATGACGGGTAAGCATTATCATGCCTATTTCAACCCACAGCGCCCGATGCCTGCCGCCGCCGAACAAGTGCATGGCCTTTCGGACCGTTTTCTGTCTGACAAGCCGACTTTTGGCGACAAGGCGGATGAGCTGCTTGCATTTTTGGGCGACAGCCCGCTCGTAGCGCATAATGCCAGCTTTGATTTTGGCTTTCTCAATCACGAATTACAGCATTGCGGTCGTCCGCCTGTGTCGATGGACCGTATGGTTGACACAGTGGCGTTAGCACGGGTCAAAAATCCGGGAGCAAAGCTGTCTTTGGACGCTTTGTGCACCCGCTATGGCATCGACCGTAGTCACCGCGTCAAGCATGGCGCGTTGTTGGACGCTGAGCTGCTGGCGCAGTTGTATATTGAACTAACCGGCGGTCGGCAAATTGGCCTTGGCCTCGCGGACGATGCTAACTCTGATAAAATGATAGGCCAAATGGACGGGAACAGCGTTCAGACAACAAAAATATTTCGGCCAGCACGCGCGCATTCTGCCTCAGCTGAGGAATTGGCGCGCCATGCGGAATTTGTCGCAAAGATTAAGGACGCGCTTTGGCTCCAGCCGGGGTCAGCGCTTTAAAACAAAGGAGACAGGCATTGGACATCAGGGTTTCAGGACATCAGGTCGACACCGGTGAAGCGCTCCAGACCCATGTGGAAACACGACTTGGTTCCATTGCCGAAAAACATTTCGCCAAAGCATTGTCATCACATGCAACCTTTGGCCGTGCCCCGCATGACGGCTTTACCAGCGATATTGTGATGCATGTGATGCAGGGCCTCGTGTTGAAAGGTCGCGGCGAAGCGCAGGATGCGCATGTTGCCTTTGACCGCGCCGCAGAACGCATTGAGAAACAATTGCGCCGATATATGCGCCGACTGCAGGATCGTCATGTGCAAACCGCCTATGCAATGGCGCAAGAAGAAGCCGCATATACCGTCTTTGATGCAGGTGATGGTGAAGAAGAAATGCCAATGCCTGATGCGCCGGTAATTGTTGCCGAAATGCGTGTGGATATTCCCGAATCGACGGTTTCAGATGCGGTGATGTTAATGGATTTGCGCAACACCCCAGCCCTGTTGTTCAAAAACACTGGAACTGGACGACATAATATGGTTTACCGCCGCGAAGATGGCACGATCGGGTGGGTTGAACCAAAATCTACACCTTAGACCTCGGCTGACTTTACTTTATTTCTACACCATTTCAAATATTTAGGGATTGCGCCGCGGTCGCACTGGGCGCTTTTGAACAAAATATGATTAGACTTTCTACCAGGCTTGTTGAGGGGGCCGTTGCTGCTGACATGCTATGTTCGGGCAAATCCGACCTGCTGGCGCAACTATCGGTTATCGCGGCTGAAAATTATTCTGTAGACGCCCATGCCGTTCTGGACGGTATGATTGAGCGCGAGCGACTTGGCCCGACGGGTTTTGGCGGCGGAACCGCGATTCCGCATTGCAAAGTCTCGGGCATAGACATGCCTGTGGCCGTTTTTGTTCGGCTTTCGAAGCCCGTGCCTTATGATGCTGTCGATGACGAGCCAGTCGATCTGGTCTGCGCGCTTGTTTCACCGGCGCAGGACGGTGCTTCGCATTTGCGGGCATTGGCGGAGGTTTCCCGCCTGTTCCGCGATGAGAAATTCCGCGCGCAATTGCGCGGTGCGGCAGATTCTTCGGCGATGTTCGCGGTGTTGACCTTGTCTGAAGAGCGTGACGCCGCTTGATTGAGCCAAGGCTTGCCAGCGGTGTTCTTATCTCCGCAATCCAACGCATGGTAGAAGCCGAGGGTGACTTCGCAACTGTTCTGAAAAAGGGCGATGCGGTGTCCGGTGCGATATTGCTGATCGGGCAGGTTCGCGGTGCCGATCCCAAATTATACGAACGCTATCCCTCATTGGACGGTCAGACCTCTTGGCAAATGGTGGATTTGAGAGAGCCGGGCGGGATCGCGGTGCAAGAGTATTGGAAAAAACGATGCGCCCGCGACCCGGATTTGTGGGTTTTTGAACTGGATGTCGCGTCCGCTGCACGGTTGGACGGACTATTGGCCATGTTTATTTGACTTTGCTGCGCTGCGCCATAGATGCGCGTCCATCGAGTAGCGAAGGTTGTCATTTAGGGCACAAATGGGGTGGCCAGACAAACACGCGAGTCGGAGACAACAAAAGACGAACAATGATAAAGTAATAAAGTTTCGTCTGCTGGTGCCGCCGCTTTAATGTATGTTGCATGTTAAATTTTTTTCGGGCTGCCTCTTTGGTAGTCGTATCTTGTACGCTGGTTTCTTCAGTTATTGCTGGTGATACCAAGGCTTTTTTGAGTAATGACCAAAGCGCACCGCTAAGCGCCAATGCGCCCGTCATTGACCCTATGCAGACCACCGTCGAACAGGCGCAGTTGGATCTGCCGAAACCGTTTCCAAACCCCAATGATATTGATGCGGCAGCCGCATCCACACTCACTGACCTCGTACGCATGCAAGCTGTCGATGACAGCTTAAGCAAAGACGAGCGGTGCCTTGCTAGCGCAGTCTATTTCGAAGCCAAGGGTGAATCGCTTGCTGGCCAATTGGCTGTGGCGCGCGTGATACTTGCCCGCGCCAATTCAGGCCGTTTTCCTAGCACATTATGCGGCGTCATATTCCAAAAAGGTCAATTTTCTTTCGTTCGCGGCGCAAGCTTGCCGTCTATTCAAACCGACAGCAAGCATTGGCGTAACGCCGTCGCGATCAGCAATATTGCGCTGGACAATACATGGGAAAGCCCAGTTGAAGGCGCATTATTCTTTCATGCCCGCCATGTTTCGCCAGGATGGCGTCTGACGCGTATTGGCAGTGTCGACAATCATATTTTCTACCGCTGATCGTAGCGACCGGAATAAACGATAAGGGCCCCGCATGGGGCCTTTATTTTGTTCTTTATTTGTTCTAAGCGTGCAGAATGGATCCAGCCCTTAATACGCCTTCAATTTCCGGTGCGCCTGCGGTGGCGCGGGGTGTTTCGCGGCTATTCTTGCGTAACCAGATTGTGGTGCAACCTGAGGTCAGCCTGCGCAACAATCGCCGTGCGGATCTTATGGGCCTCAGCAATAAGGGTGAGATTATCATCGTCGAGATCAAATGTTCGCGCGCCGACCTTTTGGGGGATCAGAAATGGCCGGAATATCTCGAATATTGTGACCGCTTTTTCTGGGCGGTGCCAGCTGGGTTTGACATTGGCCCACTGCAAAACGTTGCGTTCATGCCCGAACGCGCTGGGCTGATTATTGCCGATGCCTATGACGCGGAAATCGCACGACCGGCAGGGTTATGGCCGATCGCCGCCGCACGCCGTAAAACCGAAACACAGCGGCTCGCGCGGCTGGCCATGCGCCGCTTAATGGGGATATCTGACCCTGATTCCGCGCTATCCGAGCTTGAGTTCGAATAGAAGCTTGGTCCTAACCTTAGCTGGTTTTCTTGGGGTTATACCAGATGGGTGATGAATATGCCCGCTCCTGCGCCTTTAATTCCGTCCCCGGCAACAATTTTGCACCATAACGCAAGGCATCAAACAACACCCAGCGTGGTGTCGGAATTTCGATGACCCGAACATAATAAAATGCCCGGACATTGCGGTTAAATTCCGGATCGGTCCAAACCGTCCGCAATTCCGGATCGCCAATGCTGTTGGTATAGCTCGCCTTCGCGATATTGACGGTGTCGCCGACCTTGGGGACTTTGCCATTGGCACCCTTGCGCCTTTTGTCGGCATCACCCCAGACAACATCAAAGACTTTCTCTTGCAATTTGCCGGAGGAATCCACCCAGCCTTTGACGACTTGAACACGATCGAGATTTGCGCCCATCGGGTCTTTCAACGCCGAAATCATGAACTTGGGTGCACCGCTGCCGGGCTTAAGGTCGGCGCCCATGGGCACGCCCTTTGCATATCCGGTCTTTACCCAGTCGCCTGCGAAATCTGTGTCATTAAAACCCCAACCGCCAAAGAAACGCACTGTCATGCGCGGACCAGTTGTCGCGTACACCTCGCGGCGCATCATTGCGTCAAATATCGCGGCGCGTGTATTGGCTGTAGCCCATACGGCAGCATAGCCACCGGCCAGATAGTGCCAGCCGATACGTCCTTGCCGCGTGCCCAGATTTTGGGCCTGCGAAGCCCGCACTTTATTTGGTTCGCCGCCCGAATGCTTGCCATAAAAATTGTTTTCGGCGCCTGTCGCCAGCCCAGTATGGCTGTCCGTTGATCCGATGACACCGAATTTATAGGGGTTCACGCCAGTGCGCGCCTCAATCGCCAAGCCGCGCTTCAATGCTTCACGAATATATTCGCCCGCATAATCCTGCGGTTTCTTCGCGGCCTGCATGGTCAAATTGCCAAGGTCCCAACCCGCGGTGCCGAAACCGGAAAACTCGTCGTTCGGCGACAAAAACGGATGCGATTCACTATCGCCCTTGATTTGCGTGATCTCGGTCACTGGCTCGCGCGCGGCACGGCGGCGTGCATAGGCTGCGGTCATCGGACCACCATCCGGACCAACCAGTTCGAACATCAGGCCATTGGACAGGTTGCTGTTATGCGGAATCGCCAGCACCTTGCCGCCTGTGACCTTCTCATAATTGTCCATATAGTCCCACAATTGGCTGACCGGCGTGTCGCCTTGGCCAGGGTCGTAGGGCAGAACCTTGTCGGTGCGGCTTTTGCCGTCACGGAACATGACAACGCGGTGCAAATTGTTGCCGCCGGGCATCAACGTATATTCAAAACCCATGAAGGCGGTGAACTTGCCGGGTTCATTATAACGCTCGACCAGCGTGCTATGACCTGTCCAGATGTTGGTTGCCGTCTTGCGTTGTCTTTCCGGGTCCGTAAGCGCGGCGGGAAGCGTGTTGCGACCTACACGGTCGATGAGCTCGCCGGTTACGCGCTGCATACCCTCTGGCCCTTTATGCATTTCGGTGTGCCAACGTTTTAGCGTTGGGTCGCGGATAAGAAATCCAGGCGCATCATATAAAGCTTTGGTGGCACCAAGGCCGCCGGAGTGGTCCGCGATCACAAGAAAATCAAGCGGACGTTCCAGCTTGGCCTTAATACCGCCAGTGGACACAACCTCTTCCCCGCGCGCAAAACGCAGCGCTTCTTCTGGTCCAAGCTTTACACCAAAGCCAAAGGCATCGATGGAATTGGAGGTATGAAGATGGGTGTCGCCCCAAAGCAAAGTGTTGGCAGGGCCAGAAGTGACTTCAGCATCGGAAGATACTTGCGCTTCGCGTGAATCGGCCATGATGCTTTTGTCGCGATATTGCTGCCACCCGTAGGTTAGCCCTGCACCTATCGCCACAACGGCAACACTGCCCAATATTATTTTGCGTATTTTGGCCATTTCAACTCTCCCTGTGTTGAAAATGCTCCGGAAAATCGCGTTGGTCAAGACGGCGTTAAATTCCGTTACGTCACGGGCTGTTTCATGCTCCAGATGAAACCTGACGGACGGGCATCGTCTATCTCGGCCAAGCCTATTTTCTGATTATCGGTGCCCAAAATGGACTCTGTGCGATAGGTACCGAACACGCGGTCCCACACCGTCAGCGCGAAACCAAAATTATGTTTTTGTTCATCAACCAAAGTGCTGTGGTGAACCAAATGCATGTCGGGCGTTACCAAAAACAGTCGCAATATGCGGTCAAGCTTGCGGGGCAAGCGTATGTTGCTGTGGTTGAATAAAGCATTGGCATTAAGCCATAATTCAAATGCGAGTGCGACCATCAAGGGCACGCCAAGCAAAGCGACGATGGCGGACTTATAGAATGTCGAGACAATCAGTTCAAACGGGTGGAACCGCAGTGCCGTGGACACATCCAGATCGCGGTCGCTATGATGCACGGCATGGATACGCCAGAGCAACGGATGGCGATGCATCAAAAAATGCTGAAACCAGACCGCAAAATCGAGAATGACAAAGGCGATTGCGGCTTCAACCCAAAAGGGCAAGGCCGCCAGATTCAGCGCGCCAAAATGATGCGCATTGGCCCAATTTGCAGCCACGCCGACCACGACCAAAAAGGACAAAAATCGGCCCATAATGGCGTTGCTGAGGAAGAATAATGCGTGCGTCCGCCATCGTGGATTTCGACCCAATACCAGCGCGCGGCGGGGCCAGATCGCTTCAGCAATCGCGAGCAGCACAAGCAGCAAGGCGGGGATGACTATTGCATAGTGGCCAAGCCCCGCCTGTATCATGCGCGTTATGCGCCCGCCTGATCAAGGAAAGGATAATCGGTATATCCTTCCGCAGCAGGCGCATACCAAGTCTTGAAATTATCCGGCGTCAGCTCCGCCCCAACGCGCAACCGTTCCACAAGGTCGGGGTTACTGATGTACGGCCGACCAAAGCTGATTGCGTCGGCAAGGCCAGAGGCCAGATCGGCGTCCGCCAATTCCTTTGTATATTCTTGGTTAAGCACTAGCGGCCCTTTGAATATCTTACGGATCTCAGGCGACACGCGCGGCACTTCGGTTTGTCCGAAATTGCCATATGGTTTGATTTCGCGCAGCTCTAGGAAGGCGATGCCGATATCCTGTAACGCCGCTGCCGCAGCGGTGAACAATGCCACAGGGTTGCTGTCATCTGCGCCTTGGGTCTCCCCATTGGGGGACAAGCGAACCGATGTCCGATCCGAACCGATGGCGTCCACCACGGCTTGCGTCACCTCGCGTAGTAAGCGGATGCGATTTTGAATCGGGCCACCATAATCGTCGGTGCGCAAATTGGTGTTATCGCGCAAGAACTGGTCAATCAAATAGCCATTGGCCGCGTGAATTTGCACGCCGTCAAAACCTGCGGCCATCGCGTTTTTCGCGGCCTTTACATAGTCCGCAACGATGCGCGGCATTTCCGAGATATCCAGCGCGCGGGCTTCGGTATAATTTTTCTTGCCCTCTGCCGCATGTGCATAACCAGGCGCAGTGGTGGCCGAAGCCGAAACGCATGGCGCGCCACCCAGGAAATCCGGGTGCACAAGACGCCCCATGTGCCACAATTGCAGGATGATCCGTCCGCCGGCGTCATGGACGGCTTGCGTTACGGGTTTCCATGCTGTGACTTGCGCGTCGGACCAGATGCCAGGCGCCGACGGCCAACCAAGGCCTTCTTGGCTTATGCCAGTTGCTTCTGCGATGATCAGGCCTGCGCTGCTGCGTTGACGGTAATATTCGGCCTTCAAATCGGACAAAGGTACATGTTCGCCTTCACTCCGTCCGCGCGTCAATGGGGCCATCAATATGCGATTAGGTGCGGAGATGGCACCAAGTGTAATCGGGTCGAACAAAGTTGCAGTCATGCGATTTCCTGTCATTAAGGCGTTGCTTTGAAGCCAAGATGCGGATGAAAGTTGCAAATTGCAACGGGGGTTTATGCAGCAGAAGATTTTCCATCAGCAAGCACCAAGCTTGCTCGCCTTTGCCGCGTTGCTTGCGGGTAACATCGCGATAGCCTTTGGGCCGCTGCTTGTACGCTTTGCCGATAGTGGTCCGATCGCGACCGGATTTTGGCGGCTGGCGCTGGCCACGCCGTTTTTGTTCTTCGTTGGCTATCGTTTTGGTTTCCGCTTTTCTGCGGTCAGCCGCTCGACCTACTGGATCGCTCTCGTCGCGGGGCTGTTTTTCGGCGTTGATATCATCTTGTGGCATATTGGCATTTTTCAGACAAAAATGGCCAATGCGACGCTGTTCGCCAATTGCGCGAGCCTCTTGCTGGTCATTTATGGTGTCATTGTTGCGCGCAAAATGCCGTCGAAATGGGAAAGCATGGCCGTTTTGTTTGCCTTTGTCGGCGCGGCATTATTGATGGGGCAAAGTTTGGAACTGTCCCCGCGCCACTTTACGGGCGACCTTTTGTCGCTTGGCGCCGGGCTTACCTATACCGTCTATTTGGTGCTGATGATGAAGATGCGGCAAAATACCGAAAGCTGGGGCGCGCTTGGTATGGCCAGTGCCGTGGCGGCGATTGTCCTCCTTGTTGGCGCCGTGCTGGCAGGGGAACAGATCATCCCCACAATTTGGTGGCCCGTCCTCCTGCTCGCTTTCACCTCGCAATTTTTCGGCCAGGGTTGCCTCACTTATGCATTGCCGCATTTTAGCCCATTGGTGATTGGCTTGGCCTTGCTGCTGCAGCCCGCCTTATCGGCGACAGCTGGCTGGCTGGCCTTTGGCGAAATGCTGACAGCAATGGATTTTGTGGGCAGCGCGCTCATCATGATCGCGTTGGTTCTCGTGCGTAAGCAATAGACCTTTTCTTGAACGCGCCGAACGCCTACATATTGCCTATGTCTAAAAACGCCCTTCCTGCTGATCCGACGCTCGACGAAATCCGCGCTGCCCTAGCCTCAGTCATTGGCCGCCACGCGGGCTTTGACGGATGGTCCGAAGCAGCCGTTCATGCCGCTGCTGATGAAATGGGCGTGGACCGCGATGTTGCCATGCTGGCGTTTAAGGGCAAGGCCATCGACATGATCGACGCATGGGTCGAAGGCGTTGATCTGGAGCTTGCTCGCCGCCTGCCAGCTGAAAAGCTGAATGCGATGAAGATTAGCGACCGGATCACCGCATTGCTTGCTACGCGGTTGGAGATCATGGCACCGGACCGGGAATCGCTGCGTCGTGCGCTTGCCATCATGGCAATGCCCCAAAATCTCGGACGGTCGGCAAAAATGGGCTGGCGTTCGGCGGATCGCATGTGGCGACTGGCGGGTGATACGGCCACCGACATCAATCATTATACCAAGCGGATGACATTATCGGCCGTATATGGAAGCACCTTGACTGTTTTCGTCAATGACGACAGCGAAAATTTCTCTGACACACGCGCTTTTCTAGACCGTCGAATCGACAATGTGATGCAGATTGAAAAGGTAAAATATCAGGCAAAACAGCGCCAGGAATTTGCGCCAAGCCTCTCGCGATTCATCGGTCGGCTGCGCTATCCGGCCCGTTAGTATAAATCCCTATTGATGTTATTGCGAATCTTTTGCAAATAGCGCCCGTGCAACTTGATCATCTTCCGTTGAACCAAATCGCCGTCATTCGGGCCATTGATTGGGAATCCTTGCCTGATCAAGAAGGGCATCGTTTGCGCTCACTGGGTTTCGAGCCCGGCGTGACAATTGAGGCGTTGCACAAGGGCATATTGATGTGGCGCGACCCATTAGCGGTTCGCATTGGCCGCATGACCGTGGCTTTACGCACGAAGGTGGCTGCCGCGATTGATTGCGAACTATCCGCATGACGCAAACGCCGCCCCTCGTCGCATTGGTCGGTAACCCCAATGCGGGTAAAAGCGCTTTGTTCAATGCGCTGACCGGTGCGCGGCAGAAAATTGCCAATTATCCCGGCGTGACTGTGGAACGGAAATCCGGTCGTGCGCCCTTTGCCGATGGGCGTCCGGTCGAAATGATCGACTTGCCCGGCGCATATAGCTTGGATCCTGACAGCCTTGACGAAGCCGTCACGCGCGATGTTGTCTTGGGCAATATTTCGGGGCACCGCCGCCCTGACGCTTTGGTTATTGTTCTGGACGCTGGCAATCTGGACAATCATCTGCGTTTCGCGCTTGAACTGATTGCGCAAGGCCTACCGACGGTGGTCGCGCTTAATATGGTTGATCTTGCGGAGCGCGATGGCCTTCGGCTCGATGCGCAGGTTTTGGCTCGCGCGCTTGGCGTGCCCGTGATTGAAACCGTTGCGGTTCGCCGTCGCGGGCTTGAGCCGTTGATGGCGCAGCTTGAGCAAACACTCAAAGCACCGCGTCCGGTGACGGAACCTGTTGCGGCATCCTTTGGTGCCCAGAATCAGCGCGCGCGCGATATCGCCCGCGCAGCCATCATCAGCGAAACCGCTAGCCGCCAATGGACACGCAGGCTGGACGCGATTCTGCTGCATCCGGTGGGCGGCGTTGTCATATTGCTGTCGTTGTTGTTCCTGATGTTTCAGGCGGTGTACGGTTGGTCCGAAGCGCCTATTAGCTGGATTGAAGGCGGTTTTTCTTGGCTCAGCGAAGGCATCAAAACGGTCATGCCTGACGGATTGCTGCGCTCGTTTTTAACCGATGGCGTCATCGCCGGCGTTGGTTCCGTTGTCGTATTCTTGCCGCAGATCCTGATCCTGTTTCTCTTCATCTTGTTGCTTGAGGCATCGGGTTATATGACCCGCGCTGCCTTTGTGATGGACCGTATGATGGCCGCAGTCGGCCTGTCGGGGCACAGTTTCATACCCTTATTATCATCCTTCGCCTGCGCGATACCGGGCATCATGGCGACACGGACGATCATGGATCAAAAAGAACGCTTGGCGACAATCCTGATTGCACCGCTGATGACTTGCTCGGCGCGCCTGCCTGTCTATACCGTCATTATTGGCGCGTTCATTCCGGCGTCTAGCGTTGGCCTCGGCATCGGGCTTCAGGGCCTCGTCCTTTTCGGTCTATATATAGCTGGCATATTGGGCGCTATGTTAGCCGCAGCGGTTATCCAGCGCTTTGTGACGCAGAGCCGGACAAGCAGTTTCCTCATTGAAATGCCACGTTACCAATGGCCACGCCCCGGCGACATTGCGATCAACCTGTGGCAGCGCGCATGGGTGTTTTTGCGCCGCGCAGGCACGATTATCTTTGCCGCAACGGTTATCTTATGGGCGTTGTTAAGCTTTCCCAAAGCACCAGATGGCAGCAATGTTTCGCAAGTCGAATATTCGGTTGCGGGCCGCATCGCTGACGGGCTTGAGCCGATTGTTCGCCCCATCGGTTTCAACCATGACATTGCCCTAGCGATCATTCCTGCAATGGCTGCACGTGAAGTTGCGGTGTCGGCGCTTGCCACAGTCTATGCCATTGATGCGGCGGATGAAGACGCTGCAGCGACCAGCCTTGGTCCAAAGCTTGCGGCGGACTGGTCGCTGGCGACGGCCTTGGCTTTCCTCGCTTGGTTCGTTTTTGCGCCGCAATGCATCTCGACCATTGCCGTGACAAGGCGGGAAACCAATGGTTGGAAATGGCCCATCTTCATGGTCAGCTATCTTTTTGCGCTGGCGTATGCGGCTGCGGGTATTACATATTGGACAGCGCGTTCCTTCGGCTTATAGCAGTCCGACAGAAATTTTATTCAAAGGACGGGAACATGGCGGGAAGCGTCAATAAAGTCATCATCGTTGGCAATTTGGGCGCGGATCCTGAAGTCAAATCCTTCCAGAATGGCGGCCGCATTTGCAATTTGCGCATTGCGACGTCGGAGGATTGGAAAGATCGCACGACGGGCGAGAAAAAAGAGCGCACCGAATGGCATAGCGTTGTGTTGAATTCGGACGGCCTGGTCGGCGTGGCCGAACGCTTCCTGAAAAAAGGCAGCAAGGTGTATATTGAAGGCCAGTTGCGCACGCGCAAGTGGCAGGACGCATCAGGCAATGACCGCTACACGACCGAAGTTTCGGTTGCCGGTTTTGATGGCAAGCTGGTGATGCTGGACGGTCCCAAGGGCGGTTCAGGCGGCGGCGATAGCTGGGGTGGCGGCGCGTCGTCTGGTGGCGCATCGGGCGGCAATAATTGGGGCGCAAGCGGCGGCGGCAGCAGCGGCGGATCGTCAGGCGGCTTTGGCGGCGGTGACTTCGACAACGACCTTGATGACGATGTACCGTTTTGATCCCACATGAGGGGCATAGAGCAGGGGCCATGATGAAAAAAGCAACCTTGGTCCTTGTTCTGCTTGGAGCGATTATCGCCTATTTCGTTTTCGATCTTGGCGCGATTCTGAGCCTCGAAAACTTCAAGGCTAGCCAAGCGGATATCGTCGCGGCGAAGGACGCCAATCCCGTCCTCTATATCTCTGGGTTCTTCATCCTATATGTTGCGGTGACAGGGCTTTCGATTCCCGGTGCCGCGATTATGTCCTTGATTGCGGGCGCGTTGTTCGGTGTGCTGATGGGCACGATTATCGTGTCCTTTGCCTCCACTATGGGGGCAACATTGGCATTTCTGAGCGCGCGTTTTGTCCTGCGTGACTGGGTACAAGGCAAATTTGGCGAACGTCTGCGCGCGATTGATGAAGGCCTAGAAAAGGATGGTGCTTTCTATCTTTTCACGCTGCGCCTGATTCCGGTGTTTCCATTTTTCGTGATCAACTTGTTGATGGGCCTGACGCGGATAAAGACGCGGACATTTTTCTGGGTCAGCCAATTGGGCATGTTGCCTGCGACCATTGTGTTCGTAAATGCGGGGACGCAGATCAGCTATATTGAAAGCACCTCTGGCCTGTTGTCGCCGACTCTAATCGCGTCCTTTGTGGCGCTGGCGCTCTTCCCTTGGGTGGCCAAGGGCATTGTTGCTTTGGTGCAGCGCGGCCGTGGCTGAACACTGGAAAAAGCCCAAAAGATTTGACCGCAATCTTATCGTGATTGGCGCAGGCTCTGCGGGCCTCGTCTCCGCTTATATCGCGGCCATGGTGCAGGCCAAAGTGACCTTGATTGAAGCGCATGAGATGGGCGGCGATTGCCTGAACACCGGATGCGTGCCGTCGAAAGCGCTGATCAAAAGCGCCAAGGTCGCACACCAAATTGCCGATGCCGCCCGCTTTGGCATCAATGTTGGCGCACCCGCCATTGACTTCCCCGCCGTGATGCGCCGCGTGCGGGACGTCATCACCGCCATTGAACCACATGACAGCGTCGAACGCTTTACGGGCCTTGGGGTTGACTGTGTGAAAGGCTATGCCCGCTTCATTGACCCATGGACGGTGGAGATTGATGGCGCACGGCGGTTGACGGCGAAGTCGTTTATCATCGCCACAGGCGCAGCGCCGTTTATTCCGCCGCTACCCGGCGTTGAGCATAGCGGATATCTGACCAGCGAAACGCTTTGGGATGCCATGGCCACACGGTCCACTGCGCCAGATCGGCTTGTGATCTTGGGCGGCGGGCCAATCGGTTGTGAATTGGCGCAAGCATTTCAGCGGCTCGGTTCGCAAGTTACGATTGTTGAGATGGCTGAACGCTTGCTGTTGAAGGAAGATGCTGATGCCGCGGCATTGGTAACGGCGCGCCTGGAA
>CAIPUN010000111.1 GCA_903868245.1 uncultured Sphingomonadales bacterium
GCCGTCAGACCATCAACAATGACGCCTTTGTTGAGGACAATTATAACGACGCAACTTATCGTGGCGGCCGTATTGCGCTCACATGGAATGTAAATGAAGATTGGTCGGTTGATCTGATGCATGTGCGTCAGGAACTTGATACTGATGGCGTGTTCGATTTTGAGCCCGATGTTGGTGACCTGAAGGTTACGAAGTTCGGTGACAACTCGCTCAAGGACCGCGTCAACTTGTCTACATGGGCGGTAAATGGACGCTTGGGCGCACTTGATGTGATTTACACGGGATCGTTCATGAAGCACCGTGCGACCCAGGTTGCTGACTATGCGGGTTATTCTAACATCGGTCTGTATCTGCCTTATTATGAATGTGATGCAGGTGTTTACTATACTAGCCGGGCCCAGACTGCCGGTAATACATGCTACGCACCGAACAAAAGCTATCAGGTTCGGAACCGTACAGAGCGTATGACGCAAGAATTGCGTGTAACAACGCCTGCTGACAAGCGTCTTCGTGGTACTTTTGGTTTGTTCTACGATGATAACAAATTGTTTGACAACACCGACTGGTCATATCTGCAAGAGGCTGCTGGATATATCTACCGCCGCGCGCCGAACGGGGCGGTGAACGCCAATGACAAGAGCGTGCGCCCTGTAAAAGTCGGCTTTTTTAACGATGTTCAGCGCAAGGATAAGCAGTTTGCTGCTTATGGTGAAGCCTCGTTCGACATCATCCCTGAAAAGCTGATCCTGACCGGCGGCCTTCGCTACTATAATGAAAAGGCTTCTATCAACGGGTCCTCTGCGACCAGTTTTGGCGGGGCGCGGGGTGTTTACAATGCCGCGACGGGAACATATTCTGCTGCCGCATCACCCCCCACGAGCTATGGCATTAGTGTCAACATGAACCAGCTTTATGCCGATTCCTCGCCTGCCAAATATAATGGGGTGTTGTACAAGGCCAACTTGACCTATCGTATCGGCGACGGCTCGCTGGTGTACGCGACCTATTCGGATGGTTTCCGTCCAGGTGGTTTCAACCGGAAGCCTTGCAGCATTGGTAGTGCAACTTGCCCCACCAGCGCAGACTTTGTTCGATTGGGTACATATGTGCCTGACAAGGTTCAAAACTATGAAATTGGTGGCAAATTCTCGCTGATGGATCGTCGTTTGCAGGTCAATTTCGCAGCATATCAGATCGACTGGAGCAATATCCAGATTACGGTTTTCGATCAAAATATCTCGAACCAGACATTTACCACCAACCTACTCGATGCTCGGATTAGGGGTCTGGAAGGCGATGTAACGTGGCGTACAACGCCTGAACTAACGTTCAATAGTGCGTTCTCGTTCAATGACTCTGAAATGACGAAGTACCGGAAAAACACAACGGTGCTCCGTCCCTTGGGTGGTCCGCTTGCTTTGAGTCCCAAATTCCAGTTCAATGCGCGTCTGCATTGGGAAAAGGAACTTGCCTCAGGTCTCGCTCCATTCGCGCAAATCGGCATTCATTATGTCGGTAAGAGCATCTCTGACGTTATCGACAATGTCGACATTCGTTACGGCGGCGGCACTGCAGTCTATAACGGTGTGACGGTCCGTGCTGGCGACGTGATCGCGCCAATAAAGGCTGCGCAGAACCTCGGTTCATACACCACAGCTGGGGCATCATTCGGCGTCTCGAAGGATGAGTGGCGCCTGGAAGTGTTCGGTGACAATTTGACCGATAAGCGGCCCGAGCTTTACAAGAGCGGGAATGACGGTGAACTTCGTACAACGACCTCGCGTCCACGCACAATCGGACTGCGTTTCTCGTACAAGATCTAAGCAACAAGGCGAGCGCCCCTGGGAAACCAGGGGCGCTTTGCCATTTCTGCATTTCTGCATTGCGTTAAGCGTGAGAATTGCTGCAGGGTTCGTGCAATCGTTCGTCACAATATGGGAGAATAGGTGACAATGTTGGCCGAGGCCTCTCCGGAAATCATTGATGGCATGTTGCGTGAAGCGCGGTCGCATTTGCAAAATGCCCGTTTGGCTGACGCAGAAGATTTATGCGGCGCCATACTCAAAATGGCACCTGAAAATATTGATGCCCTGTACACTTTGGCAGTAGCGCAGCGGATGCAGCGGCAAGTGCCAGCAGCCCTTAAGACACTTGATGATTTGATTGCGATTAATGCCGGTTACGGCCGTGCATGGCAAGAACGCGGGCATTGTTTTCGCGATAGTGGTCGTATCGAAGAAGCTGTTGCGGCTTATCAACGTGCAGTGGCCCATAATGGCGCGCTTGTCGCAAGTTGGCGCATTCTTTCCGAATTACATGATGCCGCTGGGCGCGAAGGCCCAGCCAATTTTGCCCATGCCCAATATACGCATCTTTCGGCGCTTCCGCCGGAGTTGCTGAGCGTCGCAAGCTTTATTCAAGAAGGGCGCATCTACAAAGCTGAGCAATTGTGCCGCGCATTCCTGCAACGCAATGGCCATCATGTCGAAGCCATGCGGTTGCTGGCTGAGACGGGGATGAAATTTAATGCCTATGATGAGGCGGAATTTCTGCTCGAGTCCTGCAAGGTTTTGGAGCCGGCCAATGTTAACGCACATTTCGATTATGTGAAAGTATTGCATAAGCGTCAGAAATTCGAAATGGCACTCAGCGAAGCCTCAGAACTACGCGAAAAAGCACCGGATAATCCCGAGTTTGAAATGCTGTACGCGAATGAAAACCTGGCGGTCGGTAACTTCGATGAGGCTATGCTGAGTTATGAGGCGTTGCTGAATTCAATGCCAGACAATCCAAGCGTCAACCTGACCTACGGCCACGCCCTAAAAACCGTCGGGCGGCAGGGTGATGCCATTTCCGCCTATCGACAGGCTTATAAGGCGCGGCCAGATTTTGGCGATGCCTATTGGAGCTTGGCCAATCTGAAGACATACCGTTTTGACGATAGCGAGATCGCCCAGATGCAGGCGCGCCAAGCTTCGCCGATGACGGCGCTGGAAGATCGGTATCA
>CAIPUN010000112.1 GCA_903868245.1 uncultured Sphingomonadales bacterium
GTTCTGGCGTCATTTACGCGTGGACTGGTGCGCCCCAGCCACCCCAGATGTAAATGGCGATGAAGAGGAAGAGCCAGACGACGTCAACAAAATGCCAATACCAAGCGGCGGCCTCAAAACCGAAATGCTGCTTGGGCGTGAAATGACCTTTGTAGGTGCGCACAAGGCACACGATCAAGAAGATCGTACCCACAATGACGTGAAAACCATGGAAGCCCGTCGCCATGTAAAAGGCGGTCCCATAATTCAATCCGCCAAAGGGAAATGGTGCTACGGCATATTCATAAGCCTGAATGCTGCTGAACAACAGGCCGAGCAAAATGGTCAGCCAAAGGCCCTTTTTCAAACCTTCGCGATCGCCATGGATCAGCGCATGGTGCGCCCAAGTCACAGTGGTACCCGAACACAATAGGATCAGAGTATTGAGTAAAGGAAGCTTCATCGCATCGAGAACTTCGAGGCCCTTTGGCGGCCATTGCATCAACGCCGCAGCACCCTCTTGGCCGATCAAATTGGTGACGGTAAACGCATGCGTTTCTGGATCGATGACGAGTTCTAACGGCACCGGGAACAAGGAATAGTCAAACCACGCCCAGAACCAGCCGACGAAGAACATGACTTCGGACGCAATGAACATGATCATGCCGTAGCGCAGGTGCAATTGCACCACAGGCGTATGATCACCCGATTGTGCCTCATTTACGACATCCGCCCACCAGGCGTAGAATGTATAGATCACGGCTATCAAGCCAGCGCCAAAAACCAGGCTGCCATATGCAAACTGTTCGGGATGCATCCACATCACCAAGCCAAAGAACATAGTCAGGGCCGCAAACGAACCGAACAGCGGCGTAATGCTTGGAGGCAAAATATGATAATCGTGATTTTTGGCACCCGCCATGGTCAATTCCCTGTAGTCTTATCGATTAACAATTACCTTAGCTTCCGTTCGCCGTCTGGTCCACCGTGTTTGGCTTCTCGACTGGGTAGAAGGTGTAGCTAAGGGTGATTTCTTCAATATCCTTGGTTTCCGGGTCGGTCATAATTTTTGGATCGACATAGAATAGAACCGGCATGCGGACCTGTTCACCGGGTTTCAGCGTCTGTTCCGTGAAGCAGAAGCACTGAATCTTGTTAAAATACTGACCTGCAAGCGCTGGCGTCACGTTGAACGTGGCAGTACCAGTGACGGGTTCATTGGAGAGATTCTTCGCAAGATAGATCGACATATCCTTTGCGCCGATGCTGACAGTCTCGGTCGGGCGCTCAGGTTTGAACTCCCAAGGCAGGCCGCCGCGCTGATTAGCGTCAAAGCGCACCACAATCGTTTTGTTGGAAACCGGAACAGTAGCGGCCTGTGCAGCATCAACCCGCATGGTTGTGCCGCCAAAACCCGTAACCTGACAGAATAAACGGTATAATGGCACCGCAGCAAAGCCGACGCCGACCATTGACACTGCAAGCCCAGCAGCGAGAAAACCCGTCTTTACATTAGATACAGCCATCAGCCCCAGACTCCCACTTTCACTACGGTGATTAAGAAGAACAAGATACACAATCCAACCAAAGCAATACCCATGACACGCGCGCGTCCTGCCTGCCGTTTGCGGATAATCGCCGTTTCTTCGGCAGTATAGGCAGTCGGCTCATTCGGGGTCATGATATCATCATCCGGTCAAAGGCGAAAATTGCAAAAAGGAGAAACAGGTAAAGGATGGAGAACGCGAAAAGCTGTTTCTCCGGCTTCATGGCGGTCGCGTCGGTCGACTCGTTTTTCCAGACGCGGTAAGCGAGACCAAGAAATACGAGGTTTAGAACAACCACTGATACTCCATAGACCAAGCCTGTTTCGGCCAATGCGAAAGGCAATATCGCCGTGGCTGCCATGGGAAAGCTGTAGGCAAAAATCTGGTTCCGCGTGACCCGTTGCCCCTTCACATTGGGGAGCATTGGAATGCCAGCTGCGCCGTAATCCGTTTTCATAAACAAGGCGAGCGCCCAGAAATGCGGCGGGGTCCATAAGAAAATGATCGCGAAAAGGAGGACTGGCAAAAGCGTTACATCACCCGTTACCGCCGCCCATCCAATAACCGGAGGGAATGCACCAGCCGCGCCGCCAATGACGATATTTTGCGGCGTGTTGGGCTTCAACCAGATGGTATAGACAATCGCGTAGAAGAAGATTGAGAAAGCCAGCAGGGCAGCGCACAACCAATTGACCGCAACGCCCATAATGCCCACCGAGAAAGCGGCAAGGCCAATGCCAAAGTTCAGCGCAGCCGGCCGGTCCATCCGACGCGCAGGCAGCGGACGACCTGCCGTCCGTGCCATTTTGGCGTCAATATCAGCTTCGAAATATTGGTTCAACGCGCCACAGGCACCCGCGCCTAAGGCCAAGCAGAGTATCGCGGTAAAGCCAATCACCGGATGAATATTGCCAGGTGCCGCCAATAACCCGCAAAGTGCCGTGAACACGACAAGCGACATGACCCGGGGCTTGGTCAAAGCCCAGAAATCGCGCCACTCGGCTGGCAAAATGATGTCACGCGTTGCGGTTGTCATGCCTGTTCCCAAACGTTCGAGACGTTCAAAGCGGCGAACCGCCGCCGGTTACTTAATAACCGGCAGCGTTTCGAACTGGTGATATGGTGGAGGGCTTGTCAGCGTCCACTCAAGCGTGGTCGCACCTTCACCCCAATAATTGTCTTCGGCACGGCGGCCAGCGACCAACGACCAGATGACATTGACGAAGAAAATCAGCACCCCAACGCCCATGATGGCATAGCCGAAAGAAGCAACGCCGTTCCAATAAGCAAAGGCCTCTGGATAATCAGGGTAACGACGCGGCATGCCAGAGTTTCCGAGGAAGTGCATAGGGAAGAACAAGACGTTCACGCCGATGAAGAATATCCAGAAATGCAAATGGCCTAGGAATTCGTTCAAATGGCGACCCGACATTTTGCCGAACCAATAATAAAAACCAGCAAACAGCGAGAATACTGCACCCAGCGACAACACATAATGGAAATGGGCCACAACATAATAAGTGTCATGCAAGTTATCGTCGAGACCACCATTGGCCAGAACAACGCCCGTCACGCCACCAACGGTGAACATGAAAATGAAGCCCATTGCCCATACCATAGGTGTCTTGAAGCTAACCGAGCCGCCCCACATCGTTGCGATCCAGCTGAAGATTTTAATGCCGGTGGGTACCGCGATCACCATCGTTGCCGCGGTGAAGTACATTTTCATGTCAACGCTCATACCCGTGGTGAACATGTGGTGCGCCCAGACGACAAAGCCCACGACGCCAATCGCTACCATAGCATAAGCCATGCCGAGATAACCGAAGACGGGCTTGCGGCTGAAGGTGGCGACGATTTGGCTGATGATGCCAAAACCTGGCAAGATCATGATGTACACTTCGGGATGGCCGAAGAACCAGAAGAGGTGCTGATACAGCACTGGGTCGCCGCCGGCCGCCGCATCAAAGAATGCCCCGCCAAAGTTACGGTCAACCAAAAGCATGGTGATCGCAGCCGCCAATACGGGCAAAGCGAGCAACAGCAAAAATGCAGTGACCAACACCGACCACACGAACAATGGCATTTTGTGCAAGGTCATGCCCGGCGCACGCATATTGAAAATGGTGGTGATGAAGTTGATCGCGCCCAAAATCGACGCTGCACCGGCAAGGTGAAGCGAGAAAATCGCCATGTCGACAGCGGGCCCAACCGAGCCTGACGTCGACAGCGGGGCATAGACCGTCCAGCCTGTTCCGGCGCCTAATCCCGTACCGCCCGGCACAAAGCTCGATCCCAGCAACATGATGAAGGCCACAACGGTCAACCAGAAGCTGACATTGTTCATGCGCGGGAACGCCATGTCAGGCGCACCGATCATCAAAGGCACAAACCAGTTACCAAAGCCGCCGATAATGGCGGGCATGACCATGAAGAACACCATGATCAGGCCGTGGGCGGTGATTAGCACGTTCCACATGTGATAGGCTTCGTCGAGCGACGCTTCCTTGCCGGCCATCATCGATGCCCAGCCTTGCAGATATTGAATGCCAGGAGCAGCAAGCTCCATACGCATCAGGCCAGAAATGGCACCACCCACAATCCCTGCGAAAATCGCAAAGATTAGATAGAGCGTTCCGATATCTTTATGGTTGGTCGACATGAACCAACGCGCGAAAAATCCGGGCTTATGGTCTGCGTCATGATGGTCATGCGCGTGGAGGTCGGTACCTGTGGCAGCAATCGTTGTCATCCGTCTAGGCCTTCTTAATTGGTCGCAGCTACTGCGGGTGCAGCAACGGTTTCAGTTGGGGTCGCGGTTGCAGCAGGCGCCGCAGGTGCAGGCTTTTCTTCGCCGGGCATTGATCCGCCTTGCGCCTTCACCCAAGCCGCAAATTGCGCGGGCGGAAGTGCCTCTACAACCAGCGGCATGAATGCATGGCGGGCACCACATAGTTCGGAGCACTGTCCGAAATAGACACCAGGCTTCGTAATTGTGATCGATTTTTCATTGAGGCGGCCGGGAACAGCGTCCAGCTTGAACCACAATGACGGGATAGCGAATGCGTGAATAACGTCTGCCGCAGTGGTTTGAATGCGCAAAGGCACGCCCACAGGTACGACCATACGATTGTCGACTGCCAACAGCTTCGGTCCATCATTTTCGGTGCGGAAACGCTCGCCTTTGGCAACTTCGTCTTCTTCTTTTAGCATGTTCGATATGACTTCGAACCCGCCATGGTCGGGATAGGTATATCCCCAATACCACTGATAACCGGTTGCCTTAATGGTCACGGCCTCTGCCGGCGCTGGCTTAAATTGCTTCGCCAGCAAATCGAGCGATGGGTAAGCGATACCCAACAGGATGAGCACAGGGACCAAGGTCCACACGACTTCGATAAAGGTGTTGTGTGTTGTCTTTGATGGGACTGGATTGGCGCGGCGGTTGAAACGCACGATCACCCAAAGCAAGAGGCCTAGGACAAACAAGGAGATGATGGTAATGATTGGCAGCAGGATCGCATTATTGATCCATTTTGCATATTGGCCGTTTTCGGTGAATTGCTCCTGGAAATCAATTTCCTTCGGCTTTGGCATGCCAACGCTATCTTCATAATTAGGACGCATTGGCGTGTAACCCGGCAACGACCCGTCCATGGATTTTGGCGCGGCTTCGGCTGGCGCGGCCGCGTCAGCGGCAGGCGCAGCGGTCGGTGCCGCGGCAGGCGTTGCAACAACTGGCGCCGCCACTTCTTTCGTCAATGGCGCTGGTGCAGGATTCGCTGGCTGCGCCATCACCAATGACGGCATAGTCATTGCAGCGAAGACAACCAGTAATTTCTTCAACATATTCATCTACTTGGCCCCGTATCCTTGGTGCGGCGCAGGAACTTTGCGCATGTCTGGTTCACCCGTGGGTGGCCGGACTTGCGCGACCTATAGTCGCGCTAACCTGAACCCTCAAGCGGTCGATTTAATATTTTTAGCATTTAAATGCACCACTCTTCTACCTATTTGCGTTGCAATCCGTTAAACCGGACATGCAAAAGACGACATTGGCCAACAAGGAAAATTCTCCCCATCATGACTGAAGATGAAATACTGTCGGAATTCCGTAGCGTCGACGCGCTGCTTGAAGGGCATTTCTTACTATCGTCTGGCCGACATAGCGCACATTATCTGCAATGCGCGCGCATGCTGATGAACCCAGAACGCGCGGGCCGCATTGCGCTGGCGATGAATCAAAAGATGCCGCGTGAGCTGCGAGCCGAGATTCAGGCGGTTATTTCGCCCGCTATGGGCGGAATCATCATCGGCCATGAAATGGGTCGCGCGCTTGGCGTTGATGCCATGTTTGTCGAACGTCCCGAAGGTGTTTTTGGCTTGCGCAGGGGATTTACACTTGCGCCGGGCACTAAAGTCCTCATGGTTGAAGATGTGGTGACCACTGGCCTGTCGTCACGCGAAGCAATTGCCGCGATCGAAGCGGCGGGCGGCGTTGTTATCGCCGCGGCGGCTGTAGTGGACCGTTCGGCGGGGGCCGTTGAGCTTGGCGTACCATTTTTCCCGCTGATTCAGCTGAACTTTCCAACCTACGCATCCGATGAACTGCCACCTGAGCTTGCCGCGACCGAAGCGGTAAAGCCGGGTAGCCGGAAGCTATGACACACGCGCCCATGTCGCCGCGCTTGCGCTTGGGCGTGAATATTGACCATGTAGCGACTATTCGTAATGCGCGCGGCGGGGATCATCCAGATCCTGTGCGTGCGGCGCAAATCGTGGCGGCCGTCGGCGGTGACGGCATTACGGCGCATTTGCGGGAAGACCGGCGTCATATACGTGATGCAGACATCGAACGTATCATGGCCGCAACACATTTACCGCTGAACCTTGAAATGGCAGCGACCGAAGAGATGCTCGAAATCGCCTTGCGGCATAAGCCACATGCCGCGTGCATCGTCCCGGAACGTCGCGAGGAACGAACGACTGAGGGCGGGTTGGACGCGGCAGGGCAGCACAATCATCTTGCGCCTATTGTCACGCGGCTCACGGATGCAGGAATCCGCGTCAGCCTGTTTATAGAGCCTGATGCGCGCCAGATCGAAGCGGCAATCCGCTTGCGTGCGCCTATTGTCGAGTTCCACACCGGCAAATATGCGCATGCACAAGGTGAGGAGCGCGAAATGGAGCTGCGCAGGATTGCCGATGCCGCAGCGCTCGCGGCGAAGAATGGAATCGAGCCCCATGCGGGCCATGGGCTTACTTTTGACAATGTGCAGCCCATTGCTGCCATTCCGCAATTTGCCGAACTGAACATCGGACATTATCTCATTGGTGAGGCTATTTTCATTGGTTTGGAAGAAAGCGTGCTTAAAATGCGTACGCTTATGGACCTTGCCCGATGATCATCGGCCTGGGTTCCGACCTGTGTAATATCGAACGCATCGCCAAATCGATTGAACGCTTTGGTGCGCGATTTGAAAATCGTGTTTTCACCGACATAGAACGCGCCAAGGCCGCGAAGCGCCCATTTACCAAAGCCGGGACCTATGCGAAGCGTTTTGCTGCCAAAGAGGCCTTTTCAAAAGCCGTGGGAACCGGTTTCAAAAATGGCGTTTTTATGAAGGACATTGGCGTCGTCAATGCACCTTCAGGTGCGCCGACCCTGGCGCTTACGGGCGGCGCAAAAGCACGGCTCGACGCAATGATTCCTTCGGGCTATGAAGCCCATATTCATTTGACGCTGACGGATGACCACCCGTGGGCACAGGCATTTGTCATTATAGAAGCGTTGAGATCGCAAAAAGCATGACCAGTTTGACCACCGACAATGATACCCAGGCAACGCCGCCAACCCCTGCACCTGAAAAGCAAGGCTGGGTTTCGGCCGCTTGGACCGAGTTCAAGGGCATATTCTGGCTTTTACTTGCTGTGCTGGCCTTTCACAGCTTCATTGCGAAACCATTTTATATCCCGTCAATCTCCATGATGCCAACCTTGCTGGTGGGGGACCGGCTTTTCGTGAGCAAATATCCTTATGGATGGAGCCATGTGTCGCCGACGATACCCAATCCTGTGGCGATATTCCGCTGGCTTGTGTTACGCGAGGAGGTAGACGCCTTGGCGGTGCCATTGCCGGAGAGCAATAGGCGCGTCTGGGGCAAAATGCCGGAGCGCGGGGACATTGTCATCTTGACGCCAAAGGGCAAAAATCAAGACTGGATCAAGCGTATCATTGGCTTGCCGGGCGATACCATCGCATTGCGCGCTGGCCAGATTTTCCTGAATGGAAAGCCCGTGAAGCAGGAAGCCCAGCCAAGCCTCATTTTGCCAATCGATGCCAACAACCCTTGCAATGACTATGACTTTCCGGGCGCACTGAGACGCGGTGATGATGGGGTCCTGAAGTGCCATTTGCCGATCATGCGCGAAACCCTGCCCAACGGGGTGCAATATGACATCGTTGACGCGCGTCAGCGCGATACCGATGACATGGCGCCTGTGAAAATCCCTGCTGGTCATGTGTTCCTGATGGGCGATAACCGGGATAACAGCTCCGACAGCCGCGTAGCTGCCGAGCTTGGCGGCCTTGGTGGTCCGGTATCATGGGATCGCATCGGTGGCCGGGCGGAAATCATTACCTTCTCTGTCGATGGCAGCACGGGCCTTAATCCGGTAAGTTGGTTCAGTTCACTCCGCGGTGATCGCGCTGGTGACAGCTTGCGGCCTAAAAAGGTTACCCAAAATGAGTGATATCCCTCCTTTTGCGCAAAGCAAGCCGCGCCGGACGCGGAAAAAGCCAGCAGCGCAGGTGCATGAAAACTTTCGCGAAGAGGTAGGCCCAACTGAGCTTTACGACCCGCTGATTCGTTCCGAGATAAAGCGCGCCGCCGTATGGATTGGCATGGCCAGCCTGGTTGCTGCCGTGATCTGGCTTGCGCAACCCATTCTTCTCATCATTGGCGGCATCGTTCTTGCCGCGATGTTCGACGGTGGCGCGCGGCTACTTGGCCGCATATTGCCTATCCCGCGCGGCTTCCGCCTGACCATTGTCGTGCTGGCCGTATTTGGGTTTATATATTGGACGTTTGTTTTCACAGGTTCTGAACTCGCCGCACAAGCCGCAAGCCTTCAGGCTATTGTCGGAACGCAAATTGAACGGATCGGCATCCAGCTTGAGGCTGCAGGTTTCAACATTTCTGCTGAGGA
>CAIPUN010000113.1 GCA_903868245.1 uncultured Sphingomonadales bacterium
ATCTGGCTTTGACAGGGAATATCTGATGGCGAATGTAACCGTAATTGGCGCACAATGGGGCGACGAAGGTAAAGGCAAGATTGTCGACTGGCTGGCGGAACGCGCCGACGCCGTCGTCCGCTTTCAAGGCGGGCATAATGCGGGCCACACTTTGGTGGTAGGCGACAATGTCTATAAATTATCGTTACTGCCGTCGGGTATTGTCACTGGCACATTGTCGATTATCGGCAATGGTGTGGTTCTCGATCCATGGGCGTTGCGCGATGAAATGGCGAAGCTGCGCGGGCAGGGCGTTAGTATTACGACTGAAAATTTTGCGTTGGCAGATAACTGCGCGTTGATCTTGCCGATTCACCGAGACTTGGATGGTTTGCGGGAAGCTGCGGCGGGTTCAGGCAAAATCGGGACCACAGGCCGCGGCATTGGCCCTGCCTACGAAGACAAGGTGGGCCGCCGTGCAATCCGCGTGTGTGACCTTGCACATCTTGATTCATTGGATGCCCAGCTTGACCGCCTCTGCGCGCACCATGATGCCTTGCGCGCTGGATTTGGCGAACCGCCCGTTGATCGCGCACGCTTGATTGCGGATCTGAAAGAAATCGCACCCTTCGTCCTCGAATATGCGCAACCGGTGTGGAAGCGTTTGAACAATGTCCGTAAGGCAGGGGCACGGATATTGTTTGAAGGCGCACAGGGCGTATTGCTCGACGTTGATCATGGCACTTATCCGTTCGTAACCTCGTCCAACACAGTTTCAGGCACAGCAGCGGCCGGTTCGGGGCTTGGACCAAGTGCAGCAGGCTTTGTTCTGGGTATCGTAAAGGCTTACACTACGCGGGTTGGGTCAGGGCCTTTCCCGACCGAGCTTGAGGATGAAACCGGCCAAAGACTGGGTGAACGCGGCCATGAATTTGGCACCGTTACGGGACGCAAGCGCCGCTGTGGATGGTTTGACGCCGTGATTGTGCGCCAAAGCTGCGCCGTGTCGGGGGTGACCGGCATAGCGCTGACCAAGCTCGATGTGCTCGACGGGTTTGATACGATCAAGATCTGCACTGGGTATCGTTTGAACGGCAAGGTCTATGATTATCTGCCCGCGCATGCGGCAGAGCAAGCGGCCGTGGAGCCCATTTACGAAGAAATGCCAGGTTGGCAGGAAACAACCGCAGGCGCACGCAGCTGGGCCGACCTTCCGGCACAAGCGATCAAATATATCACGCGTGTGCAGGAATTAATCGAAACGCCCGTTGCCTTGGTATCCACGTCGCCGCAGCGCGAGGATACGATCTTGGTGCGCGATCCCTTTGCCGATTAACCTGTTTTCAGCTCTTCCTTAAGCCGCAAGCTAGCGCGCCAGAAGAAGTAAGCGGGGATGAGGCCAAGCCACGCGGCGCCATAGAGCACCCATCGGACGCTTTCATCGCCTGCAAGCGGCTTGAACGCGTCTGACATCATGCCGAACAACAAGGGACCAAGGCCAAGGCCGATCAGGTTTTGACCGAAAAGCATGAACGCGGCGGCAACAGCGCGGGCCTCTGGCTTTACCAAGCCTTGCACAGTGGCGTAGGTCGGGCCGTAATAAGCCGCGTTCAATGCCGATGGCACAAATAACAAGATAATCGCCACGCGCCAGTCGGTGGCGAAATAGCCCAAGAATAAAATGGGCGTTGCAATGACCATACCCAAGGCAGGCGTGGTCAGCAAATGTCGTTTGTCGATTTTGCCGAACTTGTCGGCCATCATGCCACCGAGCCATGTGCCGACCATGCCTGCGACACCCAAAACAATGCCAAGCAAAAGGCCGGTTTCGCCGGGGCTAATGCCATGTGAGCGGATGAATAAAATGACCGCCCAAACGCTTTTGCCGTAGGAAAGAAACGCCGTGAATGAGGCCGCAATGGCCAACAGCACAAAGGCGCGCGAGCTGTATACTTCTTTGAGCGCGTCTTTGGTGGACAAAGCATCGCGTGCCTTTTCGCCTGATAATGCGCGCGCGGCAGCCTCAGCCTTGCGTGGCTCGCGCAATATGAAGGGCAGAAAAGCCGCCAATATCAAACCGGGAATAGCAACGGCCATAAAAGCCACGCGCCAGCCATAGATATCGTTCAATGCGCCGCCGATGACGAGGCCTAACAAGCTGCCAATTGGAATGCCAAGGCCGTAAAAAGCAATGGCCGATGATCTTTTTTCCGGCGGAACGCTGTCGGTAATGAGCGAGTGGGCGGCAGGCGTGCAGCCAGCTTCACCCACGCCAACGCCCACACGGGCGAGCGCGAGTTGTGCGAAATTCTGCGCTAACCCGCATAAGGCCGTCATGGCGGACCAGACCGCTAAGGATATCGATATCAGGCCAACGCGGTTGGTGCTGCTGTTATCTGCATAACGCGCGATGGGGATGCCCAACAATGTATAGAAAAGCGCAAAGGCAAGGCCCGTAAGTAAGCCAATTTGGGTATCGGAAAGGTTGAGATCCCTGCTGATTGGTTCAGCAAGAATGTTAACAATTTGTCGGTCGAGGAAGTTCAATACATAGACAACCATCAATATCCACAGCAGCAATTTGGGATTGGTAACGGTCGGTTTGGCAACCTGCGCCCTTTGGCCTTCTTCCATGAATGTCTCCTCTTCCTCTGTCGGGTTATGAGATAAATTTAGACATTGTCAAAGCCTTGAAATGCGCGTTCGGCGGGCATTGTAAACGGCATGTCGTGCCATGAGTGGAGATAATCAGATAAGCCGGTCAGTCTTTGATTGACTGTTGTTCGCTTCACGGGTCTTGGGGCGAGATGACAACACGCGAAACGACGGCGTATATGCCTCTCCATGATTTGGACCTTAAACTGTCGTTGGGCGATCGCGTCATGGTGATGGCCTATGGCGCTGTTCAATGGCCGTGGTTGCTGCGTAGCCTTGATGGCGGGCGCAAAAAAGACAAGACTGATCTGCTTGCCTATCTCGGCTTGCCGCTGGATGCGCTACCTAATCTGGGCAGTTGGAAAGCCGACACCCATTTTTTGTGGCATATAGTTTCTGCAATCGAAGACATGCGTCCAGCGCAAGTTGTTGAACTTGGCTGCGGGGCTTCCACCTTTGTCGCTGCCCGCGCATTGCAGCTTTTTGCTGGCGGGAAAATTGTCAGCTTTGACCAACATGCGGCCTTCGTGGAAACGACACAAGGCTGGGTCCATGACAATGATATGGACGCAGACATCCGGCACGCCCCATTAGGCGCGCCGCCATCTGGCTGGCCGGGGCATTGGTATCAACTGTCTGATGTTCCCAACGAGATTGATTTGCTCATCGTCGATGGACCGCCATGGGCTATCCACCCGCATGTGCGCGGTGCGGCCGCAAGCCTGTTCCCGCTTATCCGTCCAGGCGGTAAGGTGCTGATGGATGACGCCGCGCGACCCGGCGAGCGTGTCGTGGCGCGGCGCTGGCGCAAAGAGCATAAGAATATGGAATTCACACTGGACAACCAAGGTGCCAAAGGCACCTTGGTTGGATACAAAAACCTTACCTAAACTTTAGCCGAAGGCTTTTTGGTTACCTTTTTCTCAGCGAGATTGAGGCCGGCCTTTCCACCTGCTGCTGTATGCGCAGGGGCATGGGGTGTTTCGGTATATTCCGGCTGTTCTACCTCAAGCATCCCCTCCCATTTGGTGATGACAGAGGTTGCAACTGCGTTGCCAACGACGTTGGTCGCAGTGCGGCCCATGTCGAGGAATTGGTCAATCGCCAGGATCAGCGCGACGCCTTCCACCGGCAGGTCGAACATTGCCAATGTACCCGTGATGACTACCAACGAAGCGCGCGGCACGGCGGCCACACCCTTGGAGGAAATCATAAGCGTAAGCAGGATAAGGATCTGCGTACCGATGGATAGGTCAATGCCATAAGCTTGCGCGATAAAGATGGTCGCGAAGCTCATATACATCATCGAACCATCCAGGTTGAAGCTGTAACCCAAGGGCAGCATGAAGCCGGAAATCCGGCGCGGGACGCCAAAACGATCTAGCTGTTCAAACAATTTTGGTAGGGCCGCTTCGCTGGATGCGGTTGAAAATGCGATCAACATAGGTTCGCGGATGTAACGGATGAGCGTCCAAATGCGTCGGCCCAGAAAGATTGCGCCGATGGACAAGAGGATTGTCCACAACAAGGCCAGCGACAGATAAAACTCCGTCACCAGTTCCAAATAGGTAGCAAGAATTGCCAGACCGCTTTTTGAAACTACGGCCGCCAAGGCACCGAAAACGGCAACGGGCGCATAACGCATGACATAATGCGTGATCTGCAGCATCATTTCGGCAAGAGACTCTGCACCCCGCACCAAAGGCGCACCCTTTTCACCTAAGGCCGAAAGCGCGATGCCTGCGAACAAAGAGAACACCAAAATCTGCAAGATGTTGTTAGTCGCCATCGCTTCAAAAGCGTTTTTGGGGAAAATCGAAAGAATGAATTCCCAAAAGTCTAGCTTCTTGACCTCGCCAATCGTTGATGCCGCATTGGCGACCATGTCAACTGGCGCACCGATTCCTGGTTGAAAAAAGTTCACCATCAACAAGCCAAGGCCGATCGAGATGAAGCTAGCGAAAATAAACCATGTAATGGCGCGGAAACCGATGCGACCGAGCGCAGAGCTATCGCCCATATGCGCAATGCCAACGACGATGGTTGACAGAATAAGGGGCGCAACCAACAATTTGATTAGGTTCAGAAATATATCAGAAAGGAGTTTGAACGTCTTTGTTAGATACTCAAACTGCGTGCTGTCCTGCGCGAAATTAACATGGACTGCGTAGCCAACTGCCACGCCCAAGATCATTCCTGCCAGTATCCACAATGTAAGCCGTTTATCCACGCAACCCTCCGATTATGCTTTGTTTCGCGCGACGCTACACAGGAGCAATGGTCGTCGCAACAAGTTACAGACGTGACTTGTTTAAACGTGAGAAGCGCGCCATAAGTCTTGTAATAAAATTACAACGCACTTTGTCGTTGAAGATGGCAGATAATCAAATGCTTGCGGGCTCGGGAGATCATTTCATGGCGGCCGCCAAAATTGTTAAAAATCGCGAAAAAATCGACAAAACTCTTTTGCAGGATATGGTTTCAGCCTTTGCCGAGACAGCTTTGCCGGGCGAAAATGAAGGTTTTGATAGCAAAGCGGCGGAGGATGCTGCGCGCTTCACCATCGAAACCGGCCTGCATCGCAAGACGGGCAGTGCGGCCATTGCACTGGATAGCTTTACCGATGCGCATGGCCGCTTGATGATGCGGATATCGTTAAATAATGACGACATGCCTTTTTTGGTGGATTCAGTCTCTGCAGCCGTCGCCGCTTATGGCATATCGGTGAACCGCATCATTCACCCGGTGTTGAGCGTTACACGTGATGCCACCAATATGCTGTCATCCATCAGCCGGAAACGGATTGACGGGCAGACCCGCGAATCCTTCATTTATCTGGAAACAGCCCGCGTCGATGCCAAAGAACGCCGTCAGCTTGAGGCGCATTTGGCGGCTGTTCTCGCTGATGTTCGTGGTGCAGTGACCGATTGGCAAGACATGCTTGCTGCTTTGTCCGTAGACGCCGACAGCCTGCCCGATAGCGAAGGCACCGCGCTTATCCGCTGGTTCCATGATAATAATATGACGATTTTGGCGCATGAGCGGATCAGCAGTGATGGCACCCGTTCCAACCGCCTTGGCTTGTCGCGTGTCAGCGACGCACTTGTGCTTTCCGAAGATAGCGTCAGCCTTGCTATCAACTGGTTTGAAGCAGGGGGTGTTGCGCCGTTGGTGCTGAAATCCAACCGTGTTTCTAATGTCCACCGCAATGTGCAATTGGACCTGATTGTTATTCCGGTACAAACCGGCGATCGGGTAACGGGTTTGGCCGTCACGGCCGGACTTTGGACCAGTGCGGCGCTTGCAACTGCTCCGGAAGCCATACCCGTGCTTAGAACGCATCTAGCGTCGTTGATGACGCGTTATGGCTTTGACCCTTCGGGCCATGCGGGCAAGGCGATGGCCCACGCGCTCACGGCGCTACCCCACGACCTTTTGGTTGCGCTCAAGCTCGATGATCTGGAACGCGTCACGCTGACCGCCATGTCGCTGACCGACCGACCGCGCCCTAAGCTGATTGCGCTTCGGTCGCCACTGGGACGTCATTTGTATATTTTTGTGTGGTTGCCACGCGATGATGTATCGACGGGTATCCGTAAGCAGATACAGACGATGCTTATGGATGCCACCGGTGGGTCCTTATTAGGCTGGACTATCGGTTTGGAAGACGGCGGCGTCGCTTTGCTGCGCTATACGCTCGATTTGCCGGACCGTGGACAGACAGTTGACGAAGCCAGCTTGGATGCAAAGCTTGAGCTGATGGTCCGTGGATGGGAGCCCGCGGTTGAGGCTGCATTAGCCCAGCTGACCGATGAAAAACGTGCGGCCGCCATGCTTGTGCGCTACGGTGCTGGCTTCCCGGCCAATTACCGCAGTAGTTATTCGACCGACGAAGCTGCGCGGGACATGATTGGTTTGCTCGCCATGGAGCGTGACCACAGCAAGATCACGCGATTGTTCGAGGAAGATGGTAAGCTTCGGTTGAAAATCTACAGTTATGGCGGGGCTTTGCCGTTGAGCGATGTCGTGCCCGCACTGGAGAATTTCGGTTTTGATGTTCTGGAGGAATCGCCGACCGCATTGACGGATGGTCATTATATCCATGACTTCCATCTGGCCCTGCGTGGCGGTAATATTTCAAACTTATTAGAAAAGCGGCAAGTCGTTGAAGCAGCGTTGAGCCAAGTGTTGGATGGCTCATTTGAAAATGACGTATTCAACCAACTCGTCACCATTGGCGGGCTTACACCGCAATCTGTCATCTGGCTGCGCGCATGGTATCGCTATTTGCGCCAAACGGGCGTGACTTATGGTATGCCAACAGTGGTGTCAGCCTTGGCCAAAAACGCCAATGTGACGCGGTCCATAATTTCCTTGTTCGATGCCTTGCATAATCCTGCAAACAAAGGAAATCGGGACAAGGAAGCCGCCAAATTTGAGAAGGCGATCACCTTTGACTTGGCGGCGGTTTCGGCGATTGACGAAGACCGCATCCTGCGTCGGTTTTTGGCGGTGGTGCTTGCAACATTGCGTACAAATGCGTTTTCCACAGCGGCGGCAGAGGCACTGGCCTTCAAATTGGATTGCGCGAAGGTGCCTGGCCTGCCTGCGCCTTTACCTTGGCGGGAGGTGTTCGTGTATTCGCCCCGGGTGGAGGGCATCCACTTACGCGCTGGCCCCGTCGCGCGTGGCGGCTTGCGCTGGTCCGACAGGCGCGATGACTTCCGTACCGAGGTTTTGGGCCTGATGAAGGCGCAGCGCGTTAAAAACGCGGTAATCGTACCGACCGGTGCCAAAGGCGGCTTCTACCCCAAGCGCCTACCGGACATGCGGATTGATAGGGATGCATGGTTTGCTGAGGGCACAGAGGCTTATAAAATCTTTATCCGGACGTTGCTGTCGATCACCGATAACATCGTCAACGACCGGATCGTGCATCCTGACAATGTGGTCATTCACGACGGTGACGATCCCTATTTCGTTGTCGCGGCTGACAAGGGCACGGCGACATTCTCGGATACCGCGAACGCCATCGCGCTGGAACATAATTTCTGGCTTGGCGATGCGTTTGCGAGCGGTGGTTCGGTTGGTTATGACCATAAGGCGATGGGCATTACCGCAAAGGGTGGCTGGTTATCAGTGCAGCGCCATTTTGCCGAAATGGGCATTGATGTCCAAAAAGATCCGGTCACGGTTGCAGGCGTTGGTGACATGTCTGGTGACGTGTTCGGCAATGGCATGCTGCTTTCAAAGACGCTGAAAATTGTCGCTGCGTTTGACCATCGTCACATCTTCCTCGATCCCAATCCCAACCCGGCGACCAGTTGGAAAGAACGTCAACGCTTGTTCAATCTGCCGCGTTCCAGCTGGCTCGATTATGATGCCAAGCTGATTTCAAAGGGCGGCGGTGTGTTCGCCCGCACGGATAAAATCATCCAAACAACATCTGAAATCAGAAGTTTGCTTGGCATAGATGCGAAGGAAATAGAACCATCTGCATTGATGACCGCGATATTAAAAGCGCCAGTCCAGTTGATGTGGTTCGGCGGCATAGGGACCTATATCAAGGACCGGAGCGAAAGCCATTTGGACGTCGGCGACCCCGGCAATGACTTCATTCGTGTAAACGGCGCAGACGTGCAGGCGCAAGTCATTGGCGAAGGCGCGAACCTTGGCGTGACGCAGGCGGGACGCATTGGTTTTGCCTTGCGCGGTGGCCGCATCAACACCGACTTTATCGATAATAGCGCGGGCGTCGATTGTTCCGACAATGAAGTGAACATCAAAATCGCCTTAAATGCCCAAATGCGCGCAGGCAAGTTGAAGGAACCCGCCCGTAATGTCTTGCTGGCGGAGATGACCGACGCCGTGGCGCATTTGGTGTTGGAGGATAACCGTCTGCAGACGCTGGCCTTGTCTATCGCGGAAACCGGCGGCGCGGGTGATTTGCCTGCCTACGTTAGGCTTATCGAGATTTTTGAAGGCGCTGGCCGATTGGACCGTGTGGTCGAAGGGCTGGCACCCAATGAGGAATTGTTCCGGCGTGCCAGCGAAGGGCGCGGACTCACGCGGCCTGAATTGGCGATATTGCTCTCCACAGCGAAGCTGGCAGCGCAGGATGGGGTTGAGGAAGCGCCTTTGGCGCAGGACCGGTCGATGGACGGTGAGCTTTTGGCGGCATTCCCGGACGCGATGCTCAAATCGCATAAGTCGGCGATTTTGGGACACCGGCTGCGCAAGGAAATTATCGCCACGAAATTGGCCAACCGCATGATCAACCGGCTTGGCATGTTGCACCCATTTGAATTGGCGGAGGAAGAAGGCTGCAGTCTTGGCGATGTTGCCGCAGCCTTTGCCATAGCCGAGAGCATTTATGATCTACCGTCCTTGTGGCATGCCATGGATACAACAGCGATGTCGGAATCGACGCGGCTAATGCTATTCAATCAAGCAGCCCTAGAAGTGCGCGCGCAAATGGCCGATATAATTCGCAATGCCCTTGAAGGTCGCGATGTCGCCGCCACCACGGCGGTGTATGCGCCCGTTGTGCAAAAGCTAACAGAGGCATTGGACGGGCTTGTGCCCCATGACGTCCGGCTACAGACCGAACGCTTTGGCGCGCGCTTGACCGAAAATGGCGCACCACGGAAAATTGCGGACCGTCTGGTGCAATTGGCACAATTGGATGGCGCTATCGGCCTGGCGGCACTTTCATCCACGCAAAAGGGCGATATCACTGCATTGACACGCGCCTTTACCACTTTGGGTGAGGCGCTGGGTCTAAGCTGGGCACAGGGAACCGCCATGCAGGTTGACCCCCAGGATCCGTGGGAGCGGCTGTTGGTTGCTGGATTGGCACGCGACTTTCAAACCATGCGCCTCGACTTTTTACGGGGACGGGCTGCGAAGAAACCGCTTGAAGATACGCAAGACTGGCTGGCGGCCAACGCGGTGCGTGTGCGGGCATTCAAGGCGATGGTGGACCGTGCCCGCATGACGGGTGCGCCGACCCCCGCCATGTTGGCCCAAGTCGCGGGGCAGGCACGGGTATTGCTGGGGCGTTAAAGCGCTGGGGCGACGGGGAAAAGACGACGCGCGCCCCCCCAACGTCATGCTGAACTCGTTTCAGCATCCATCGTGCCACATAGACCTAAGGGTAGAGACGAGAAATGGACCCTGAAACAAGTTCTGGGTGACGATCGAGGTGTGACGGTCGAGGTGTGACGGTCGGGGGGGCGTTTTTGGGTGCCACTCCGCTTAACGCATATAGCGGTCAGCAGCTAAGCGTTAAAGCCTCAGCTTTTTGTCGCCAGGCCTGCCGGATTGCCCTTGGTCGAAGGATTTGATGCATTTTGCTTTTTGGGCTTTTCGGCCTTTGGTTTGCGGACTTCGCGGCTCGACTTCATTTGGCTCTTCGCCATGATATTTTCCTTTGAGGGAGGCATGCGGCATTTTGGCTGGGTCCGTATGCACCGACCCATATCCTGTGAACATAAGCATGAACGCCCCGCATTATAAGGGCTCCGGCTCTTAGGAAGGTTTAGGCGACTGTCTCTATTGCCCTTTTGTAGATGCTGTTCAGCGGGCTGCGGAAAAGCTTCATCACCATCGGTTCGAAAAATGAGAGCGGGAGCGTGTCATAATTCGGATCAAAGGATGGGCAGTCATATTTGTCTATAAACTCTTCGGTATCGGCAAACCACTCATGCCCGCGAAACTGCTCGCGCATGTCGCGGTCAAGGCCCAGATGGTGGAAGAAATTATGCCCCTGAAAAATGCCGTGATTCTGCACAATCCAAAGAATTTTTTCCGACACAAATGGTTTCAATATGGCCGCAGCAATGTCGGGATGGTTGGCGGCGCCCAGCGTATCACCAATATCGTGCAGCAAGGCCATGACCACATATTCCTCGTCCCGGCCATCGCGATGTGCACGCGTTGCCGTTTGCAGGGAATGCGTCAGCCGGTCTACGGCAAAGCCACCAAAATCCCCGTCGAGCAATTTCAGATGGTCCAAAATTCGGCGTCCGCCATCTTGCGAAAACGGGATATTGTGCCGCATGATGATCTGCCAATCCTCTTGCGTGCTCTGCGCCATATCGTGAAAATTTGCGCGATCTTCTTGGTTATCCATTGGCCTATCCTCTCCCCTATGATGCTTAACATTGTTGGCACACGAAACAAGGGCTTCATGCGCGCGCGAAATGCGGCTAGACCAAAAATATGGCGGTATTAGAGCTTACAGATAAACCTTTCTTTGCGGACAAGAACCGCGCTTTTTGGAACTTGCACTCGGCCGGTTGGGCAGGCGCGGTCATATTGCGCGCCGCATCCGGCATCGCGCAGGGGCAGCCTGTCAGCTTCTTGGTGCCAATTCTGATTTCCGCGGTGACGGGCTATTCGATCACGCTGCTTTTGTCGGTGATATACCGGTTCTTGATTGATCAGCGGCCGGTTATCACATGGAGCCTGACCTTCGTGTCTGTTTCGCTCGCGACGCTTGGCTATGCTTATTTGGACGTGTGGGTGCTGCAAACCATTCGTGATGGCGTCGATGAAACGCCCTTTGCGCAATTGTGGCTGGCGGCGATTTACATCAACTCGGTGCTGCTCGCGGCATGGTCCGCATTATATTACGCGATCAATTATTTTGTGCGCGCGGAAGAGCAAGCGGATCAGATGATGCGGCTGGAGGCACAAGCGACCAGCGCGCAACTTACAATGCTGCGTTATCAGCTTAACCCCCATTTCCTTTTCAATACATTGAATAGCATTTCGACCTTAGTTCTGTTGAAACAGACGGAACAAGCCAATGCCATGCTTTCACGGTTATCGTCATTCCTGCGCTTTACGCTGATCAACGAAGCGGCTGCGAAAGTGCCGCTGACACAGGAAATTGAGACATTAAAATTGTATCTCGATATTGAAAAAATGCGGTTTGAAGAACGGTTGCGAACAAATTTTACTATCGAATCTTCGGTCGAAAACGCGTTGGTTCCATCTTTGTTGCTTCAGCCTCTGGTGGAAAATGCGATCAAATACGCTGTAACGCCTAAGGAAGAGGGGGCTGATATTTCGGTGACCGCGCAACTCGTCGGTCAAAGGGTGCGGATCACCGTTTCGGACACTGGCCCAGGCTTGCAGCCAGGGCAGCAAGACCAAAGCTTATCCACAGGTGTTGGCATGGCGAATACGCGGGAGCGTCTGTCGCAAGCTTATGGCGAGGACCAACGCTTTGAACATTATGTAAAAGCTGACGGAGGATTTGAGGTGTTGTTGGAACTACCTTATCAAAGCCGGATTATCGCAGGGGAAGACAATCACGCGGGGGCGCAACAGCAAGGAAAAATATCCGCATGAGTATTCGTACAATATTGGTCGACGATGAAAAGCTGGCGATCCAAGGTCTCGAACTACGCCTTCAACCTTTTGATGATATCGAAATTGTGGCCACTTGCCACAATGGGCGGGAGGCCATTCGCAAGATCAAGACGTTAAAGCCGGACTTGGTCTTCCTCGATATTCAAATGCCAGGATTTGATGGCTTTTCGGTTGTGCAAGGCGTGATGGACATCGACCCGCCTTTGTTCGTTTTTGTGACCGCTTATTCCGAACATGCCATTAAGGCGTTTGAGGCGCAGGCCATCGATTATCTGATGAAGCCTGTGGAGCCAGAGCGGCTTGCCGATACCATGGACCGCGTGCGCAGCCGCCTGTCCGAAAAGCGGACATCGGAAGAGCTTGATCGCCTGCGTACTGTCATCAACGAAGTCGCGCCAGATGCGGCGGACAATTTGGGTTCCGTGGAGGATGATTTGGCATCCACCCGCTTTGAAAAGCTGATCAACGTCAAGGACCGCGGCCAAATTTTCCGCGTTGATGTCGCGAGTATTGAACGCATTGATGCGGCGGGCGACTATATGTGCATTTACACCGCCGACAACTCGCTCATCTTGCGCGAGACGATGAAGGATTTGGAAAAACGTCTTGATCCGCGCACCTTCCAACGTGTGCACCGTTCAACGATCGTCAATTTGGATCAGGTCCGCCAAGTGAAACCCCACACCAATGGCGAATGCTTTTTGGTACTGGAATCGGGCGCTCAGGTGAAGGTCAGCCGATCCTACCGCGACGTCGTCGCTCGCTTCGTCCATTAATGTATGGCAATTGAGGGAATAAGCGATCCGATACGCACAGCAGCGGCGGAATTGTCTTGGGCCCGAACGCTGGTGTTTATTGACGAAAATTTGCGTTAACGGCGCTCGGCAAAGAAATTTTTGAGCAAGGCGGCAGATTCGTCTGCGGCGATGCCGGCATATATCTCTGGCTTATGGTGCAGGGTCGATTGTTCAAACAAACGGGGGCCATGCGCCACAGCGCCGCCTTTGGCATCATCCGCACCATAATAAAGCCGCGCAATGCGGGCATGGGCAATCGCGCCCGCACACATGGCACAGGGTTCTAGCGTCACCCAAAGGTCGCATCCGGTGAGGCGGTCATTGCCAAGATACGCCGCCGCCTCCCGAATGGCGATGATTTCGGCATGGGCGGTGGGGTCATGCTTTTCCATCGGGCGGTTGGCGCCGCGCCCGATAATGACGCCATCCTTGACGACGATTGCGCCAACGGGCACTTCGCCTTGCACAGCAGCCATCCGCGCGAGATGGAGCGCTTCATTCATCATTTCGCGGGCTTTGGTCAGGGACATGATATTTTGCTAGCGCAGATTCCCGCTTTTGGCCACACATCGGCTTGACCTTTTCGGCGTGGAGGGTTAGGGGCAGCGACTTTCGCGGGTCAGTGATTCCGCATACACTTATTTTTTACAGGACATATATCATGGCGCGCATCTGCGAACTCACCGGTAAAGGCCGTCTGGTCGGCAACAATGTGAGCCACGCTAACAACAAGACAAAGCGCACATTCCTGCCAAATCTGCAGAATGTTACGTTGTTGTCGGACGCACTTGAGCAAGGCTACAAGTTCCGCGTTTCGACCCACGGTCTGCGCTCGGTTGAGCATGTTGGCGGTCTCGACAATTGGTTGTTGAAGACTTCGGACGAGAAGCTTTCGACCAATGCGCGCAAAGTGAAAAAAGAAATCGCCAAGAAGCAAAAAGCTGCGGCGTAATGCTTTAGGCTGCTGACGCGGCCAATTGCGAAAGCGAATCATAAGCCGGGGGCATTCGATGCCTCCGGCTTTTTGCTGTCCGGTTGATCTGGCAGACGGAATTTCATCAATATCGTCTGCTGGAGAACGGTGAAATTATTGTCCGATATAAGCCAAAGGAACAGTTTGTTCCCTTGGTTGGTGACGGCAATCCCCTCCATATTGTCGACGCGCAATGGGGACGAAAGCGCCGCAATGACCTCCGCCGAAATCACGCTCTCGTGACGTATGCCTTTTATGCTTTCGGGACTCAGGAGTGACACCTTGGCAGTGAATCCCGACGGAAACCGGACGGCGCGATTGAGAATGGCAATACGGCCATCGGGCAGTGCTACCGCATCGGTCACACGGTAGCCGGGGGGCGGACGGAATTGGAAGGGCGTTTTGGTTGTGGTGCTTTCAATCGGGTCGCCCGAAAATATCCATGCGCTGTGGATATCGTCTTCTAGGCTCTCGGCGATGATGATAAATCGACCATCTTGCAGGCGAAATATTGTCTCCGCCCCCTTGTTCCGGGGCAAATCCTGCATGACGCTGGGCCGAACCAATCCTGTTTGCTGGGCGAAGGATTTTGAATAGCGCCGGATCGCATGCTTGCCTTCAAAACTCACCCAATATTGGCCGCTATCGGGGTCATAAGCCAGCCCCTCACTGTCGCGGTCTTTGTAACTGACATTCGGGCCATGCAAATTGGGCAGCGGCGCGATGGTGGCGCGGTCAATCCGTCCATCGTCAGTCACCCTGAAGTGGATTACCGTCCCGGCATCGCTGATCGCCACGAAGCGATTGTCCGCTAAGGCAATAAGCGCCGAAACACCGCCGAAATTTTCGTTGCGGCTGCGCAATTCCCAAGCCGCGACAAATTCCAACATACCCACCTGCTTTTGGGCGGGGTTATCGGTATTAAGGGCAAGCGGACGAGCGGTGATGATTTGGCTGCTGCTCGGATAAATCGTGCGGACACCACCGACCGCGAGCGCAGCCAAGGCAATGGTTAGGGTAAGACGTTTTACCTTTGCTGACATGCCACTCCTAAGCGTTCATCTTCGGATCAATAATCGATGCTCATAAGTCAATTCTTGCCAAAGCAAATCGCCTTTTTGTCTGGAACAGCCTCCGCACCTTGTTGGGCATCGAACAGACTAGGGATTCCGCTTTCGGCCTTAATCAAATCGGCACATTTTCTAATGAAGGCTGACTTTTTCGTTACAACTGAAACTTGTCTGCTTGGGTTTTATCCTGCAAAGCGCCGCTATGAATGCATCACTCGATTCTACGCGCTTGTCTATCCGACCCTTTCATCGCAAGTCAGAGAGTGAAGTGCTTGCACCATTGGTTGTGGCTGCCACGGTCGATGGGGCAATGCGGGGCGATATCGTGCGCCGTGCGCGCAGCCTGCTCGATGATTTGCGGGACGTGCAGGCCGATGGCTGGGTAAATTCTTTCCTTCAGCAATATCGCTTGGGCACCGAAGAGGGCACGGCGTTGCTGTCACTGGCGGAGGCGTTCCTGCGCGTGCCAGATCCTCAGACGGCAGACCTTCTGATCGCGGACAAGCTGACAGACGCCGATTGGAGCGATCACAAGGGGCAATCGTCCAGCATGCTGGTCAACAGTGCCACTTGGGGCTTAGTGCTTGGTAAGGCCGTCCTGGGCGATAGTACGAGCACGTTGAAGCGCCTGATCGCAAGGGCAGGCGAACCCTTTGTCCGGCAGGCTGTCGGCGCAGCGATGCGCCTGATGGGCCAAGTGTTCGTCATGGGCCGTGACATTGACGAAGCTATGAAACGCATGGAGTCGAAAGACAATCGCGGCTTTACCGCGAGCTTTGACATGCTGGGGGAAGCGGCACGAACAAAGGCGGATGCCGAACGTTATTTTCAATCCTATGCCGCCGCGGTCGCTGCTGTGGGCCGCAACCCCGAACGCGGCCATAGCGTTTCGGTCAAATTATCCGCGCTCCACCCACGTTATGAAACCGCGCAAAGCGCAAAATGCGTGCCGGAGCTTGCCGAGATGGTACGTGAACTGGCGCATTCTGCGTCTGCGCTGGGGGTCCAACTGACGGTTGATGCTGAAGAGGCGGCGCGGCTGGAGATGAGTCTCGACATTATGGAACAGGTCGCCCGCGATCCCGCCTTATCCGGCTGGGATGGGCTTGGCATGGCGGTGCAAGCCTATTCCAAGCGCGCCCGTCCCGTGCTTGCTTGGGCCGATGCCTTAGGCCGCGATACGTCGCGCATTGTACAAGTGCGCTTGGTGAAGGGCGCTTATTGGGACAGCGAAATCAAACATGCGCAGGAACGTGGCCTGAGCGACTTTCCATTGTTCACGCGGAAAGCGGCGACCGATGTGTCCTATCTTGCTTGCGCCAAAGATATGCTCGCCGCGCGCAACATCCGTCCGGCGTTTGCGACTCACAATGCTTTGACGGTCGCGACGATCCTCCAATGGACCGGCAAGCAGCGCGATTTTGAATTCCAGCGGCTCCACGGCATGGGGGAGGGGCTGTTTGACCGCCTCGTGCGGGAGGAAGGCTATAATTGCCGCACTTATGCGCCCGTCGGTGGGCACCGTGACTTGCTCGCCTATCTTGTCCGCCGCTTGTTGGAAAATGGCGCCAACAGCAGCTTTGTGCATCAATTGGCGGACCAATCGATCAGCGAAGACGAATTATTGGCCGATCCGGTGGACAAAATCATGGCCGTTGGTGGCACTAGCCATCCCGCCATTGCCGCGCCTGCAGATCTTTTTCAGCCAGAGCGCCGTAACAGCAGCGGCATCGATCTGGATGACGCGATGATATTGCAAGAAACCGCTGCCGAGATCGCCGTGCCATTGAACGTGAACGATGACGCAAGCGTTGGTCCGACCGATGCTGTGACAGCTGCGCTTGCGGCCTATCCTACATGGTCAGGCACATCCGTCGAAGCGCGCGCCGATTGCCTGGATCGTCTGGCAGACCTGTTAGAAGAAAACCGCAGCCGGTTAATGACGATAGCGGTGCAAGAGGCCCGTAAAACGATTCCCGACGCGCTCTCTGAAGTGCGTGAGGCGATTGATTTTTGTCGGTATTACGCCGCGCGGGCGCGCACCGACTTGGTCCCGATGGAACTGCCGGGGCCAACAGGTGAACGCAATGTCCTGCGCCATGAAGGCCGCGGCGTTTGGATTGCGATTGCCCCGTGGAATTTCCCATTGGCAATTTTCTTGGGGCAGGTCGCTGCTGCCTTGGTTGCTGGCAATACGGTCGTGGCGAAGCCCGCGCCCCAGACGCCCGCCATCGGCAGGTTCGCAGTGGCACTGGCGCATGCGGCTGGCGTGCCTAAGGGCGCGTTGCAGATCGTGACGGGCGCAGGCGATGTGGGCGCGGCGCTTACCGCGGACACACGCATAGCGGGCGTGGTGTTTACCGGCTCCGTGCCTACCGCGAAGGCCATTGCGCGCAATTTGCTCGCCGATGATGACCGACCCTTAGTGCCTTTGATCGCCGAAACGGGCGGCTTAAACGCGATGATAGTCGATTCAACGGCCTTGTCCGAACAAGTTGTCCGCGATGTTATCGTGTCGGGTTTCCAATCCGCTGGCCAACGCTGTTCGGCCTTGCGGCTTTTGTTGTTGCAAGAAGATATTGCGGAGCACACGCTGGACATGCTGCGCGGCGCGATGGATACGTTAAATGTCGGTGATCCTGCTGATACAGCCACGGATATTGGGCCAGTGATTGATCAGACGGCCTATGATTTCTTGATGGCATATCGTGCCAGTGTGAAAGACCGGATCATGCACGAAATACCTGTTCCAGCCGATGGCCTGTTCGTGCCGCCGACGGTCATCCGGCTGGACGACATAAGCGATCTAAACCGCGAATATTTTGGTCCATTGGTGCATGTGGCAACCTGGAAAGCGGGCACGTTAGAAGCAACCATTGCCCAAGTTAACGCCAAGGGTTTTGGCTTAACGATGGGGCTACACAGCCGTATTGCAGGCAGCAGCCTATTGGTCGAACAATTGGCGTGCGTAGGCAACCTCTATATCAACCGTTCGATGATTGGCGCGGTCGTTGGCAGCCAACCCTTTGGGGGCGAAGGCTTATCCGGCACGGGTCCCAAGGCAGGCGGGCCGCATTATTTGTATCGTTTCTGCGCAGAACGCACGACGAGCACTGATACGACAAGCGCGGGCGGCAACGCCTCGTTGTTGTCATTGGATGATAGTTAGGTCCTTACCCTAAACATCGCGCTTGCTTGGGTATCGTTGTTGGTGGCAAAGGAGCAATATGTCCGGAACAGAAAACAATCAGCCCCGCCTCGCTGGCGGCATCTTCATTGCCTTTGGGCTATTAATCGGCGCCGTTGTTGGCGTTGCGATGGATCAACCGTCTGCGGGAACAGTTATCGGCATGGCCATCGGCACCGTTATTGCGGTGGTGATCTGGATCATGGATCGCAAGCGTCGTTAAGGGAGCGAGTAAAATGTGGAAGCATGTGCGCAATATCGTTTTGATCGTCATTGTTCTGGCGCTTGCTGGCATTTGGTACATTACGCGGCCGGATGTTGCTAAGCTTCCACTTGATGCAGTTACCGGTGCGTCGCCCGAAATTACCGCGCCCCGCCCGGAGATTTTTCCGACCATCAAAGTGGCCGACGTAGATCGCTGGCAAGCTGGTGAGGCGCCCGTTGCTGCGCCGGGCCTCATTGTCGAACGCTTTGCCGAAGGCCTCGATCATCCCCGCAATTTATATATGCTGCCCAATGGTGATATTCTGGTCGCCGAAACAAACTCGCCGCCGCGTGACCTTGGCGGCGTTGAAGGCTTTGTGATGAAATGGCTGATGGGCAAGGCGGGTGCCGGTGTTCCTTCGGCTAACCGCATCACCTTGCTGCGTGATGCCGATGGTGATGGCAAGGCGGAACTGAAAACACCATTTCTGACAGGGCTGAATTCGCCGTTCGGCATGGTACTGATTGGTGAGAAGCTCTATGTCGCCAACACCGATGGTTTGGTCGTTTTTCCATATAAAACGGGCGATACGAAAATTACCGCCAAGGGTAAGGAACTGACAAAGTTCAACGCCATGGCTCCTAACAACCATTGGACGCGCAACCTTGCGGCGTCGCCAGATGGTAAGAAAATCTACATCGCGGTGGGGTCAAACAGCAACATTGGCGAGCATGGCATGGAGACCGAAAATGGCCGTGCCATGGTGCTGGAGTATGACATCGCGAAGGACAAGAAAATTCCTTACGCCATTGGCATGCGCAATCCCGTCGGTCTTGATTGGGACAAAAAGGGTCGTTTGTGGACTGTCGTGAACGAACGCGACATGCTGGGTTCCGATATGGTGCCGGATTATCTGGCGCTCGTTGAATTTGGCGCCGATTATGGTTGGCCGCAACATTATTGGGGCGGATTTACCGATGCCCGTGTGTCGCCGCCAAAGCCAGCAAAGCGGGAATATGAACGCCGCCCGGATTACGCCCTTGGTGCGCATACAGCGCCGCTTGGCTTGGCTTTTGGCTATAACGGAAAGCTGGGTGCTCGCCTGACCGAAGGGGCATTTGTTGCGCGCCATGGTTCATGGAACCGCAAGCCTGTGTCGGGATATGACGTGATCTTCGTTCCCTTTGCCAAGGGCGAACCCTCTGGCAAGCCCATCAATATCCTAACGGGCTTTTTGGACAAGGATGGCAATGCGCAGGGGCGCCCAACGATGCTTGCCATGGCAAAGGATGGATCGCTTTTAGTCAGCGATGACGTCGGCAATATCATTTGGCGGGTACGGGCGAAGAATTAGGGTCAGGACCACTTAAATCCACCTTCGCGGCGTCAAAATGGCAAAGATATCGAAGCAAAATGTCCGCCGCAGGCAGTCATTCTGCCTGCAAGGGCATTTTATTTCGAGATCGAAGCCATTTTGGCGTCCTTTGGATTTGACCCATTTTGTCCATTGCCACGTTGGCAAGCTTGGACTTAGAACCACTAAGCCCTGCGCTTACCGCCTTGCACTGAACAAAATGGCCTCAAACCGCGAAGGTGGATTTAAGTGGTCCTGACCCTCGGGTCCTGACCCTAAATCTTCCGTCCCGCGCGGCCGGCAAGCTCCACGGTATAATGCCATGCAATCCGGCCTGAGCGGCCGCCGCGCCCTTGGGCAAAACCCAGCGCATCTGCTTCGTCCCAGTCCAAGTCGAAATGGCTGGCGTAGCTGCTGACCATGTGCAGATACGCGTCCTGATCAGGATATTGGAAGCCCATTTTAAGGCCAAATCGGTCAGCTAAGGCAAGACTGTCGTCGATGGAATCGCGTGTGTTCATGGCGTCGGCCTGTTCCTTGCCGTCGCGCTCAACGATGTTTCGGCGGTTGGATGTAACGCAAAGCCGGACATTGTTCGGACGCGCCTCCACACCGCCCTCAAGCAATGACCGCAATAAACGCGCATTTTGGTCGTGCGGCTCGAACGAGATATCGTCTATAAATAACAAATAACGCCGACCCGACGCGCCCAATTCTTCAAACAACGCTGGTAGGCTCGTTAAATGACTTGAGGCGGCTTCGACCAACGCAATGAAGAAACCGTCTTCCTGCAGTGCAGCCACCACAGATTTAACCAAGGCCGATTTGCCCATGCCGCGGGCGCCCCATAACAGGACATCATGCGCGGCTGCACCCGAGGCGTGTCGCCGGCAATTTTCATATAGATCCGACTTTTGCCGGTCGACCCCAACGATGAGGTCAATCGGTAATGGCTGGAAATCATGCACCGCTGCCAAGGCCGTTCCGTTCCAATGATATGCAGGCGACGACGATAGATTGATTGGCGGCGCTGGCGGGGGTGACAGCCGCTCCAGCGCTTCGGCGATACGTTTGAGCGTCTGCTCGTTCAAGCAGCCAGTTCCTCCGCATCAAGGGCGTAGAGCAATTCCGCCCCTGCCATCGATGTGCCTTTATGGGCGATAGCCTCTGGCACCATGACGTCCAGATAATAACGGCAGGCAGCGACCTTGCTGCGCAAAAATGCGCTGGTGTCGCCATTGGCGATGTCGGCTTGCGCAGCGCGCAGCTGCTTTAACATCAACCAACCCGACGTCACGACCGCCATCATGTTGGTATAGGCGTAGCTGCCTGCCAAACGGTCATCAACGTCCGCGCCGCGCATATATTCGGTCACTTCAGCGGTAGCCGCGCACAGCGCAGACAGGCCGGAATGACCCGCCGCGTCCGCCGAAATCGAGGCAAGATGATTGCGGATGACGTCGCCGCCTTGCATCGCCAGCTTGCGGCCAACCAAGTCTGCGGCTTGAATACCATTGGTGCCTTCGTAAATCGCTGCGATGCGGATATCGCGATAATATTGGGCTGCGCCGGTTTCTTCGACAAAGCCCATGCCGCCATGCACTTGAATGCCAAGCGAGGCGATTTCGCTGCCCATGTCGGTGCCATAGGTTTTGGCCAGAGGCGTGAGGAGATCGACCATTTCCTGCGCGCCGGCCTCGCCCAGTGTGGCGCGGTCAACATAGCCGGAGGCGAGATATAATAAAGCGCGGATTGCTTGCGTCCCAGCCTTCATCCGCATCAACATGCGGCGGACATCGGGATGCTCAACAATTGCTACGGGTTCGCGTGATGGTCCGCTCGCCTTGGCTGATTGCACCCGCTCGCGCGCGAACCAGATCGCCTTTTGCGTCGCGGCCTCGGCAATTTGCACACCTTGCAGGCCGACATTAAGCCGTGCGTTGTTCATCATTGTGAACATCGCGCGCATGCCACCAAATTCGGGGCCAATAAGTTCGCCGATGCAATCGCCCTCTTCGCCAAAAGCGAGGACGCAGGTAGGCGAAGCGTTAAGGCCCATCTTATGTTCGATCGATACGACCTTGATATCATTGGCTTTGCCGATGCTGCCGTCTGTAGCAACCTGATATTTGGGCACGAGAAACAGCGAAATGCCCTTTGTCCCGGCGGGGCCATCTGGGGTGCGGGCGAGGACCAGATGGACGATATTCTCCGCCATGTCATGGTCGCCAAAGCTGATATAAATTTTCGTGCCTTTAATCTGATAAGTGCCATCGCCGCGGGGGGTTGCGGTTGACTTCAGCGCGCCGACGTCTGAACCGGCCTGCGGTTCAGTCAGGTTCATCGTGCCTGAATAGGCGCCCGTTGACAGCTTGGGCAGAAACAATTCTTTCTGCCGGTCAGTGCCATGATGGTTTATCGCTTCAATCGCGCCCACCGACAAAATGGGGCAGAGTGCAAAGGCCATATTTGCGCCGCCAAGCGAATCCAGCGCGACTGTCGCCAGCGAAAAAGGCAGACCCTGGCCACCAAATTCCGCAGGCGCATTGATCGCGCCCCAACCATTTGCGACATAAGATTTATACGCGGCGACAAATCCATCGGGCATCACCACTTTGCCATCCATTAATCGCGCACCAACGGTATCGCCAATGCGGTTCAGTGGTGCAAATTCCCCTTCGGCAAAGGCGCCAATGCCCTCAAGTATGGCCTGCACCATATCGGGCGTCGCATCGGCGAAACGCGCATGCTGCGCCAGCGCATCGATGCCGACGATATGCTTGAGGACAAATTTCTGTTCTGCGACAGGTGCTGAAAACGCCATGTTGAATAAAAATTCCTGTTAAAGCGGGTCTGCATCCGCCTATAGCCGTTAATGATGTTTGGCTCAAATACCTTGGGGAATGGCTGGGTTGTACCCGCTGATGACGCTTCGATTGCGGCGGCGGCGCAGCTTCTTCACGCCGGACAGATTGTCGCGATTCCCACAGAGACGGTGTACGGCCTTGCCGCAGACGCGCAAAATGCAGAAGCCGTCGCGCATATTTATGCGGCAAAGGGGCGGCCGGATTTTAATCCCCTTATCGTGCATGTTCGTGATCGGAAAGCCGCAGAAAAGCTTGGCCTGTTCAACGCTACTGCGCAGGTACTGGCCGACGCGTTCTGGCCGGGGCCGTTGACGCTGGTTTTGCCGCTAAAGCAGGGCGCTCCCGTCGCCCGCGCGGTGACGGCAGGGCTGCCCACCATCGCCATTCGCTGCCCGAACCATCCGGTGATTCAGGCATTGCTCCTAAAAAGCGATTTAAGCCTCGCTGCGCCCTCTGCAAACCGGAGTGGGGCAATCAGCCCGACACGGGCGGATCACGTCTTAAAAGGGCTTGGCGGGGCTGTGCCGATGATTTTAGACGGGGGACCATGTTCTGCAGGTTTGGAATCGACGATTGTTGCCGTGCGCGATGACGGTTGGCAGGTGTTGAGGCCGGGGCCAGTCAGTGCCACGCTAATTGAGCAGACGCTCGGATACCCGCCTTTATCTGTGCCCATGAGCGCGATTGAGGCACCGGGGCAAATGGCTAGCCATTATGCGCCATCCAAGCCCGTCCGCCTGAACGTCACGGTCCCAGAAAAGGGCGAATATCTTATTGGTTTTGGCGCAATTGCGGGCGACGTCAATCTTTCGGCAACGGGCGATTTGGCGCAGGCCGCAGCGAATTTGTTTGAGGCATTGCACAATGCGGATGCGAGTTTGGCCACTGCTATCGCGGTCGCGCCCATTCCGCATGAGGACATAGGCATCGCTATCAACGACCGGCTATCGAGAGCGGCTGCTTGATGGGGATTGCTGTGCCGGTGTTATCCATTTCTGCACCGATCAAACTGTAAAATAAGTTGCATATTAAAACGCTATTTCATCCTTTGGATTATTCAACTATCATGTGCAATGGAACCGCGCAGGGGAGGGCCGTTTGCCAGTATCTTCAAAATTTCTGACCGGCCTATCGTTGCTCATTGCGCTTGCTGGCTGCAGCGACAGTGCAAGCGAGACCAAAGTCGCGCCCAAGGCTGCCTTACCCGTTGAAATATTCATCGTCGGAAATCAGAGCGCAGAGCGGGAAATAAACGCCGTTGGTACGGTCCGTTATCGCCGCGAAACACCATTAGGTTTTACAACTGCGGGCAAGGTCGCTGTCGTACGTTTTGAAGAAGGCGACGTTGTAAAGCGCGGCGCGTTGTTGGCTGCGCTCGATACGACAAATGTGGGTGCGGATATGAGTGTCGCGACTGCCGAGCGTGATCGTGTTAGGGCAGAATTTGACCGTGTCCGCGCGCTTTACGCCGATGGTTGGATAACCAAAGCGCGGTTTGAGGCGGCTGAAGCGACTTTAAAAGGCGCAGAGGCGCGCGTGCGACAGGCCGGTTTTGCTAGCAGCACGGCGCAGCTTTATGCCCCATCAAGCGGCGTTGTGTTGATGCGTAATGTGCAGGCGGGGCAAGTCATCGCCGCCGGAACGCCCGTGCTTATGTTGGGTGAGGCGGATGAGGGCTTTGTCTTCCGCGTTCCAATAGTGGACCGCGACGCTTCGAAATTGCGCGTGGGCATGGCCGCAGACATTTCGATTGAATCCGCAGGTGAAGCACCGCTGACGGCAACGATATCGGAAATTGACGGTCGCGCAAATGCCGGGACTGGCGCGTTTTCTGTGCAGTTTCGGCTTCCCAATCTACCGACATTGCGGTCGGGGCAAATCGGAACCGCGATCATTACCTTGCCAGGGTCAGAGGCTGGGGAGCAATTACAAATTCCGGCAAGTGCTTTGTTCGGCGTGCGTACCGGTGAAGGTCTTGTCTATGTCGTGGATGCTAAGAATCGCATTGAAATCCGCAATGTCATTATACAGCGGGTCACCGACAAATTTGTGCTTGTATCTGGCGGCATACGGCCGGGCGACAAGATCGTGACATCCGGTTTGGAAAAACTGCGCACCGGGTCTGCCGTTCGTATCGTTAAGGGATTGCGCTAGACCATGCATATCGCGGAGTTGGCAATTCGGAGATGGCAGCTTACGCTTGTGCTATTCACGCTGCTCTGCGCGTTAGGTTTTTCTGCATTTCAGCAAGTTCCGCGGGCGGTTGACCCGCATTTTTCGATGCCTGTTGTGTCAATTGTGGCAGCGCAGCCAGGGGCAGATGCGGCCGAGATTGAACAAACCATCACGAAGCCGATTGAAGAATTGGTTCAGGGTCTTGAGGACGTCCAAAGTGTCGTATCTTCTAGCAGTGACGGTAATGCGGTAATCCGGGCCGAGTTCGACTGGTCTGGCGATCCAGATCAATATTTCAATGACACCGTGCGCGAAGTTACGGCCATCCGTAATCAGCTTCCAGCAGATCTTCAGGCGCTGCAGTTCGAAAAAATCCGCACGACAAATGCGTCCATTCTCCAAATTGCACTGCTGAGCGATAGTGCGAGCTGGTACCGGATGGAGAAATATGCCCGCGATGTCAGCGAAGCCTTGGGACGGTATAAGGAAGTCCGTCAGGCAGAAATATATGGCCTACCACAAACGGAAATCAGCGTTGCAATCAATTCGGGCAGGCTTGCCGAACTGCGTTTACCTGCCAGCGTTGTGGTAGATGCGATCCGTGTTGGCGGCGCGGATGTGCCCGCCGGGGCGGTCATCAGCGGTGCGCGCAGATTCAATGTGGAAACAGGCGGCGCGTTTCGCGATATAGATAAAATTCGCAATCTTCCCATCCGGACCAACGACGGATCGATAATCCGTGTCGGAGATGTCGCCGATGTGAAAATCAGTGCGGCGGAACAGCGCACGAAGGTCAGCCACAACGGCAAGCGTGCCGTCTTCATTAGCGCCAATCAAAAACAGGGTACCGATGCGACCAAATTGCGGAACCAGTTGGTCGCAGAGCTTGCAAGGCAACAGGAGTTATTGCCGCCCGACATAACGGCCGTGATTCAATTTGATCAAAGCAAGGATATTCGGAAACGCTTGAACGAGCTAGCGCGCGACTTTGCAATTGCCCTGTTTCTCGTGCTGATCACCTTGTTGCCCTTGGGGTGGCGGGCGTCGATTATCGTAATGATTTCCATCCCTCTCTCGATTGCATCGGGTTTGCTCGCTATATCGGCTTATGGCTTCAATCTTAGCCAATTGGTGGTTGCAGGTTTCATCCTAACATTGGGCTTATTGGTCGATGACTCGATTGTTGTGGTCGAAAATATCGCCCGGCATTTACGCATGGGGAAAAGCCGAAGCGAAGCGGCGATCGATGGTACCAAAGAGATTACAATGGCGGTGTTGGGGTCGACCGGCGTATTGGTCTTCGCCTTTTTGCCCTTATTCTTTTTGCCCGAAGGTGCAGGCAAATTCACGCAAAGCTTCATCGGGACCATTGTCGCGACGATCACAGCGTCGATGATTGTATCGCTGACCATCGTACCGTTTCTGGCGAGCCGAATATTGAAACGCGATGAGACGGAGGAGGGTAGTCCGTTATTGCAATGGTTGATGCGCAAGATTGACCGTTTTTACCACCCGATGCTCCATTGGGCGCTGGATCGACCTCGCCGATCCGTATGGGGCGCTTTGATCGTTACAACTGCTGCATTCGCGCTTGTGCCGGTACTTGGATTCAGCCTGTTTCCAAATGCCGATACATCTTATTTCCGCGTTACGGTCGAGGCCGAGCAGGGCGCGAGCGTTGCTGAAACGGGCCGCATTGTCGCCCAAGTGTCTGCGATATTGAAAACCGAACCTGCGATCAAAGTGCGTGCAGAAAATGTCGGTAGCTACAATCCGCCGGTTTTCTACAATGTATTTCAACGCGGAGAAAACCCGACCCATGGAGAAATTCTTGCCATCATGGACAATTGGCAAGGCGCAAAATCGCGGGCGATGGTGGACAGGTTGCGCACACAATTGGACCAGATCTCGGGCGCGCGTATCAAGCTGGTGCTGTTTCAGAATGGAGCGCCCATCAACGCACCTGTCGAATTTCGCGTTTATGGCCCGGATCAGGACGAACTAAAACGTCTCGCCGGACAAATGGAGCAAATTTTACGCGAAACTCCTGGCACTAGAGACATTAACAACCCCGTTGCATTCGATAAGGTCGATTTGGACGTCCGCGTTGATGATGCCAAAGCGGCGCTGCTGGATGTACCTGCGGGCGCCGCGCGCCGCGCGATAAGGCTTGCACTCAGTGGCGAGCGCGCCGGTACCTATCGTGACACGGAAGGGGACAGCTACCCGGTTGTAGTCCGCTTGCCGCTTGCAGAGACGCAGCCGGTTTCGGCGCTGGAATCGATTTATGTGTCGAACCGTAGTGGGCAAGCGGTGCAATTGGCGGAGATTTCAAACCCGACTCTAGAATCCACGCCTGCCGCCATTTATCGATATAATCTACAGCGCTATGTTGGCGTCACGGCCCAGATCACCAATGATGCTGTCGTGTCCAAGGTGAATGTGGATGCGAAAAAGCGTATGGAACAGATTCCGCTCGAGCCAGGCTATTCCATCGCGGTTGGCGGTGAGGCAGAGAAAATCAATGATACCTTCGCGGGCTTCGGCCCAGTGGTGGTGGTGGCCTTGTTTAGCATATTCGCCATTTTGGTGGCGGAATTTGGCCGATTTAAAGAAGCTTTGGTCGTCGCTGGGGTTATTCCTTTGGGCACCTTTGGCGGCCTTATCGCATTGCTGGTCACGGGAAATAATCTGTCCTTCCTTGCGATCATTGGATTTATTGCGCTGGTCGGGATCGAGATTAAAAACTCCATATTGTTGGTCGACTTCACCACACAGTTGCGACAGCGCGGCCTTGGCTTGCGTGAGGCGATTGAGAAAGCTGGCGAAGTGCGCTTCCTACCCGTTTTGCTGACGTCCGTGACTGCCATTGGCGGCCTTATGCCACTCGCCTTATTCGGCGGTAGCCTGTATGGGCCCTTGGCAATCGTGTTGATTGGGGGCTTGATTTCGTCCACTTTCCTATCTCGTATTGTTACGCCTGCAATGTACCTGCTGGTGGTGCGCGGGGATGCGGCGAAGGCCGCAAATGCTGCCCAAGTTTAAGGATAAGTTCATGCCCCAAGAAGAAGCCATTTTTGCCGGAGGTTGTTTCTGGTGCACCGAAGCCGTCTTTGGCCAATTGAACGGCGTCAGCGGCGTCGTTAGCGGCTATATTGGTGGCCACATGGTCGATCCGACTTACAAAGACGTGTGCAGCGGAAATACGGGACATGCCGAGGCAATACGCATCGTATTCGATACTGATGTCATAAGCTATGCCGATTTGCTCGAAATATTCTTTGCAACGCATGATCCGACGCAGCTTAATCGGCAGGGCAATGACATTGGCACCCAATATCGTTCGGCAATCTTCCCCTTGTCCGACGAACAGCGCGCAAATGCCGAAGCAGGCATTGAAAAGGCCGCCGGCGATTGGCCCGCACCTATTGTGACGACAATCGAAGGGCCCGCAACTTGGTATCCCGCCGAAGACTATCACCAAGAATATTGGGATGGCGAAGGGCAGCGTAACCCTTATTGCCTCGCGGTCATTCCGCCAAAATTGGCGAAGTTGAAAAAAGGATTTGCCGCACGGATTGCCAACTCTGCATAGACTTTGTTGCTTCACGCGTTAATCAGATATCATGACACATAAACCCGTTCGTAAAGCTGTTTTTCCTGTCGCTGGATTGGGAACCCGTTTCCTGCCCGCTACGAAAGCCATTCCCAAAGAAATGCTGCCGATTGTCGACAGCCCGCTCATCCAATATGCGGTGAATGAGGCGCGCGAGGCCGGCATAGAGCAGATGATTTTCGTCACCGGTCGCGGCAAAAGCGTCATTGAGGATCATTTCGACATCGCGTTTGAGCTTGAGCATACCATGACCTCACGTGGGAAAGACGTATCAGTTCTGGCGAATACACGGCTTAGTCCTGGTAATTGTGTATATGTTCGGCAGCAGGAGCCCTTGGGCCTTGGCCACGCCATCTGGTGCGCGCGCGATATCATTGGCGATGAGCCATTTGCCATCTTCCTGCCCGATGAATTTATGCATGGATCGCCGGGATGTATGAAGCAGATGGCTGATGCGTATCACCAGATTGGCGGGAACATTATCAGCGTGCTTGAAGTGCCGCCTAATGATGTATCAAGCTATGGTGTGATTGCGCCCGGCGCAGCGAGCGGCGCGGTGACCGAAGTATTGGGCTTAGTTGAAAAGCCAAAGGTTGAGGATGCGCCATCGAACTTAATCGTGTCTGGGCGCTATATCCTTCAGCCGGAGGTTATGCGCATACTTGAAGGACAGGAGAAAGGCGCAGGTGGCGAAATCCAGCTAACTGACGCCATGGCGCAGATGATTGGTAGGCAGCCCTTTAACGCCGTAACATTTAACGGCAACCGTTATGACTGCGGGTCAAAAGTGGGATATATTGAAGCAAATTTAGCACTAGCACTGCAGCGACCAGACATGGCAGAGCAGGTAAGAGCGATTGCATTGAATTTGCTGAAGTAAATTGTTTCTGGAAGGATGTATTGTGGGACGGAATGTGCGTTTGGTATTGGCGATTGCGCCCATGATCTTGTTGCAAGGGTGCGCCGCGTCCGTAGTCACAGGTGTTGTCACAGATGTTGTTGGGGCACCTGTGAAAATTGTGTCCAAGACCGCTGACATTCTTACTACCAGCCAGTCTGAATCTGATGAGAAACGTGGGCGCGAGATGCGCAAGCATGAAGAGAAGTTAGGAAAACTCTCCCGGCAGCTGAAAAAAGCTGAAAAGCGCTGCGCTGATGGCGACAGAGATGCCTGCAAAAAAGCCAGAAACATTCGCGATGAAATCGAGGATGAGCGGCGCGGCTTATAATTACGCCGCTTTTCCGCTAGCCTGTAAGAAGTATCGACAAACGGCTGAAGCGTAATCCGTTTTGCGGATTATGCGAGGCAAACTCTTTAACGTGACCGCTTCATCTACGCAGGGACATGCATTGGGCATCCAAAGGCAGTTTGTGAACCCTTAGCGCGGCTTGAAACTGACATTGTTGGGTTAATTTTAGGTCTCTACACCAACATTATTGCCAGCAAAGCGAGCCAACAAAAAACCCGCCGGAATTGCGTCCGGCGGGTTTTTGTTTGTCTTAAAAGCGAAGTTTACTCTTCTTCGCTCGTGTCAACGACATCGTCGATAGCTGCGTCGGTGGTGGTCAGGTCATCTGCAATGACCTTAGCCAACACATCGTCGCCAATCGCGGCTTCAGCACCTTGTGCCAGTTCGGCAGCATGCTCTTCAGCCGCTGTCTCTGGCGCAATCAGGCTTTCCTGCAGCTTCTTGTAGCTGGCACGAAGCGCAACGTCACGGCTTGTCGCTGCAATCCGCATGCGGTTCATGGCAGAGCCCGTACCCGCAGGGATGAGGCGGCCAACGATGACGTTTTCCTTCAGTCCGGTCAGAATGTCCTTCTTACCTTCCACAGCGGCCTGTGTGAGGACGCGTGTGGTTTCTTGGAAGGATGCTGCCGAGATAAACGAACGTGTCTGCAACGAAGCCTTGGTGATGCCCAGCAAGACAGGGTTACCCGTTGCTGGCGCTTGGCCCTTAGTCAGCTTTGCATTGATCGCGTCCATTTCTTCACGGTCAACCTGTTCGCCGGGAAGCAAGGTTGTGTCGCCGCCGAAGGTTATTTCAACCTTTTGCAACATCTGACGAACGATCGTTTCGATGTGCTTATCGTTGATCTTCACGCCCTGCAGACGATACACTTCCTGAATTTCGGCAACCAGATACTCTGCCAGCGCCTCAATGCCCATGACTTCAAGGATGTCATGCGGGTTCGGTGAACCGGCAATCAGATTATCGCCCTTACGAACGAAATCGCCTTCCTGAACGTCGAGCACCTTGGACTTCTGGATCAGATACTCAATACGGTCGCCTTCCTCCGGAACGATCGCGATTTTGCGCTTCGCCTTGTAATCACGGACGAACTCAACACGGCCCGAAATCTTCGCAATGATTGCGTTATCCTTCGGAATACGTGCTTCGAACAATTCGGCAACGCGTGGCAGACCACCGGTGATGTCGCGGGTCTTAGCAGATTCACGGGTCACACGGGCAATCACGTCACCCGCTTGAACCTCGGCACCATCTTCGACCGAAAGCATCGTACCAACGCCCAACAGATAACGCGCAGCTTCGCCGCTATCGTCATCTAACAAGGTAATGCGCGGACGCAGGTCTTCCTTCTTGGTGCGGCTACCGGCACGGTCTTCAATAACGACGCGCTGGGCAATACCCGTTGCTTCGTCGGTCTGTTCGGTCAGCGTCTTGCCGTCGATCAGGTCCTGATATTTCACAATACCCGATTTTTCGGTGATGATCGGCATAGTGAATGGATCCCATTCGGCCAGACGGTCACCGACATTCACATCTGCGCCATCTGCGAACATCAACGTCGCGCCATAAGGCAGACGGTGAATTTCCATTTCACGGCCGTCCTTGTCGACGATGATCAGTTCGCCGTTACGTGCCATCGCCAAACGCTTTTTACGCTTGTCGACGATGCTTGGTAGGTCGCGATACATCACCTTACCCGATGCCGTGGCATCAAGGTTGGACTGCTCGTTCAACTGCGCTGCGCCACCAATGTGGAACGTACGCATGGTCAACTGTGTGCCAGGCTCACCGATGGACTGAGCAGCAATAACGCCGACAGCTTCACCGATGTTGACGGGCGTACCGCGTGCAAGGTCACGACCATAGCATGTTCCGCATACGCCGACCTTGGATTCGCAAACCAGTGGTGAACGGATCTTCAGCCCTTGAATGCCGGTTTCTTCCATGGCGACAACCATTGGCTCATCAAGCAAGGTTCCAGCAGGGATCAGAACCTTGCCATCAAGGCCGATAATATCTTCTGCCGTGGTACGGCCAAGAACACGTTCACCCAGCGAAGCGATGGTCGAACCACCCTGAACGATCGAACGCATTTCCAGCGCGCGCTGGGTTCCGCAATCGACTTCAACAATGGTGCAATCCTGCGATACGTCGACCAGACGGCGCGTCAGATACCCTGAGTTAGCCGTCTTCAATGCCGTATCAGCCAGACCCTTACGGGCACCGTGGGTCGAGTTGAAATACTCGAGAACGGTCAGACCTTCCTTAAAGTTCGAGATGATCGGCGTTTCGATGATCTCGCCCGAAGGCTTGGCCATCAGACCGCGCATACCAGCAAGCTGCTTCATCTGCGCTGGCGAACCACGCGCACCGGAGTGGCTCATCATGTACACCGAGTTAACTGGCAATTCGCGGCCATGTTCGTCGGTTGGTGAAGCCTTCAGCTTATCCATCATGGCGTTGGCGACCTTGTCACCGCATGTGGACCAGGCGTCGATTACCTTGTTATATTTTTCCTGCTGCGTGATCAGGCCATCCTGATATTGCTGCTCAAAATCGGCAACAATTGCCTTGGTTTCGGCAACCATTTCGGTCTTTTCTTCCGGAATGATCATGTCGTCCTTACCGAACGAAATACCAGCCTTGAACGCATATTTGAAGCCAAGCGACATGATGGCGTCGGCGAACAACACCGTGTCTTTCTGACCGGTGTGACGATAGACCTGATCGATAACGTCGCCGATTTCCTTCTTGGTGAGAAGGCGGTTGACGGTTTCGAACGGCACGCGGTGGCTCTTTGGCAGCGTTTCCGCCAGCAACATACGGCCAGGTGTGGTATCAAAGCGCACCATGCGCTCAACACCGTCTTCGCCAGTCTGTGGCACGCGGGCGATGATCTTGGAGTGGAGCGTGACCGCACCTACTTCAAGCGCCTGATGCACTTCGGCCATGTCAGACAGCATCATGCCTTCGCCTGGCTCGCCGCGGCGATCCATCGAAAGATAATATAGACCCAAGACCATGTCCTGTGAAGGAACGATGATTGGTTTACCGTTTGCAGGCGACAAGATGTTGTTGGTAGACATCATCAATACGCGTGCTTCCAATTGCGCCTCAAGGCTCAATGGAACGTGGACCGCCATCTGGTCACCGTCAAAGTCAGCGTTAAATGCTGAGCAGACCAATGGGTGAAGCTGGATAGCCTTACCTTCAATCAGGACAGGCTCGAACGCCTGAATGCCCAAGCGGTGCAGCGTTGGCGCACGGTTCAGCAACACGGGATGCTCACGGATAACCTCATCGAGAATATCCCAAACTTCCTTACGCTCCTTTTCGACCCACTTCTTAGCTTGCTTCAGGGTCATCGAAAGACCCTTCGCATCCAGACGAGAGTAGATGAAAGGCTTGAACAGCTCTAGCGCCATCTTCTTTGGCAGACCGCATTGATGCAGTTTCAATTCAGGACCGGTCACGATTACCGAACGACCCGAATAATCGACGCGCTTACCCAAAAGGTTCTGACGGAAACGGCCCTGCTTGCCCTTGAGCATGTCGGACAGTGACTTCAGTGGACGCTTGTTGGCACCAGTGATGGTGCGGCCGCGACGGCCATTGTCGAACAGTGCGTCAACAGCTTCCTGCAGCATGCGCTTTTCGTTGCGGACGATGATGTCTGGCGCGCGCAGTTCGATCAGGCGCTTCAAACGATTGTTACGGTTGA
>CAIPUN010000114.1 GCA_903868245.1 uncultured Sphingomonadales bacterium
CGATTGTTATTTTGCTGCCGGTTGTTGTTATTGTTGCGACCGCGCCGACGATTGTTGTTCTGCTGCTGCCTGTTGTTGGTATTCATCAGGGCTGACCCGTCCTCTTTTCTTGCACTTCAATTGCATGGAGCCCCTGAACCCTGTTTAGGTTACGCAAGGGTCAGCATTGACCCTTATACTTTGTCCATCTGCGCTGGGGGGCGGCTTCGCGTTGCAAAATCATCAAATCGGAGTTTTTGCTGCGATGCCTCTACGTCCTAGTCCTACTATTCTTCGATTCCAAGCGAAAAGCGAATGACGCGCGGATTACCGGCAAGATCATGTCGCAATTCAGTCAGATACCCCGCCTCTGCGCCAAGAGCGCGCACAGAATCGGCCTGATTGTAACCAATTTCAAAAAATGCGACTCCGCCTGGGTGAAGGTAATCGCGCAATGACGGAATTAGGATTCGGTAGTCGTTCAGGCCATCGGCTCCGGCAAACAATGCGCTGTGCGGTTCATGCGCAGATACCATCGGGGCGAGTAAAAAGCTGTCCTCAATATAGGGCGGGTTGCATAAGATGAGGTCAAACGGCCCAAGCCCTTCGCTCCAGCCCGCCTTTGTCCAATCGCGCAGCTCAAATCGCGCGCGGTCGGCACATCGCAAACGCTGGGCATTATCTCTGGCCACTTTAAGAGCGCCTGCGCTGGCGTCGATACCGATAGCCACTGCGTCCGGGAATATTGACAAAGCCGCGAGCAACAGCGCCCCTGACCCTGTACCAAGGTCCGCAATGCGCATGGGCCGGTCCTTGGCGCCAAACCAATCCATCGCAGCCTCAAGTAGCGCCTCGCTGTCTGCACGGGGGATCAGCACATCCGGCGTGACACATAGTTCAAGATCCAAAAACGCCTGAACCCCAATGATATATGCGACGGGTTCGTCGGCCACTCGGCGCGCGAGCAGGTCAGCATAGCTTTCGGGTGCGCTTAAGTCATGCTGCTGCAGCAGCATCGCGGACCTATCCATGCCCAGCGCATGCGCCAGCAACAACTCCGCGTCTAACCGCGGTGTCGAGCTGATGCCTTCTAAGGCAGCGGTTGCTTCGCGCAGGGCGGGGGCAAGGCCAGTCATCATCCGCCCGTATATCGCGCCGTAGCTAAAGCCCAACTAAATTTCCGCGCCATCCGCCCATGCAGGCCGCGCCGAAGCCATCCTGCATTGGGCGAACTGCGCCGATACAGGCCCGCCTTACTTAAAACCTAACGCCGCGCGCATGATGTGGAAGATGGTGTTCTGTTCAATCGTCCCCTTGAACAGATGCGCCTTTGGCCCTGCCGCGCGTGCGACGACATCATCACCGCCATGCGTTTCAGACATCAGCGGGATCAATGATTGTTGACGGTAATTGAGCGCATTTGTGTCCGCCTTTGCAGGGTCAGGGCGCTCGGCCGCATTCACCGCGCCGGGGCCATTGGCATAGCCCAAAGTGGTGTAGCCTTTGCCATCCATCGCCAAGGTCGGCGTGCCGACGGGCGCAGACACCACGCCCAGTATCGGGTTCCCCCGCTCGGGATAGCCCGCAATCGTGAACACATGGCTATGGTCCGATGTGACGACAATCAACGTTTCGCGCAGATCAACCGCATCCATAGCGGCCTTAAGTGCGGCGTTGAGCGCGACGGTGTCTTGCAACGCGCGGCGGGCATTGCCGCCATGATGGGCATGGTCAATCCGGCCTGCCTCGACCATCAGGACATAGCCCTTTTGGTTTTTAGACAGCATCGCAATCGCCTTGGTTGTCATTTCAGCAAGCGAAGGTTCCTTATTGCCTGCCGCTGTCCGGTCCGCTTCAAACTGCATATGCGATGGTTCAAACAGGCCAAGCAGCTTGGTCGTTTTCTTGGGGTCAACCGCGGCGAAACTGTCACGGTTCCACACATAAGCGCCCTTTGGGTTGGCGGCGGCCCAGCCGGCGGCCAAATCCTTGCCATCGGCGCGCTTGCCCTTTCTGTCGGCATATTCGGGGTCGGCCATTGTCGCCGGAATGAAGTGCTGACGCCCACCGCCCAGCATAACCTCAAGCCCGTCACCATGCGGCCATTCGACCATCTGCCGGGCAATGTCGGTGCAGCCAGCGGCCTTTGCCGCGGCGGGCATATTGGCGTCGACTTCCCAATCGCGCTGCGCGACATGGGCATAGGTCGATGCGGGCGTGGCATGGGTGATGGTCGCTGTGGAGACGATGCCCGTGGCAAGGCCCCGGTCCTCCGCCATGCCGAACAAGGATTGCACCTTGAACGGAGCCGTCGCGGCGCAGTCATTCTCAATCGCCTCAGGCCCCACGCCCAGAACGCCGTTCAGCGTTTTGACGCCGGAGACAATCGCGGTCGCGGTCGGCGCGCTGTCGGGCACTTGCGCGTCGTGGGAGTAAGTTTTGACCAAGGCGGTATGCGGCAAAAGGTCCATTTGCGCGACATAGGATTCGCCGTCGAGGCCAAGCTGCTGCCCCTCAAAAATCCGGCCAGCGGTCAGCGTGCTCACGCCCATGCCATCGCCGATGAACAGGATGACATTGCGCGCCTTATTGTCATTGGGCTTGTCGGCGAGCAAGCGTTGCAGCTCGGCTTGGCCAGCCTTGAGAGAGCCTTCGCTGGTGCTGATCGGCGGCTTGGCGGGCGCAGGTGCGGCAGCAGGCGTGGGAGCAGGAGCAGCGGCAGGCGCGCCTTGCGCCAACAACGGCGCGGCGATCAGGCAGGATGCCAAAAGGGCGGATGACAGTTTACGCATGCGATACTCCTCAAAAGCTTGGCACCCCATCGCAGAACAAGATGACCAGCGCGTGACAGGGCCGTGATGCCCAGTGTTTACACGGCCAAGCTTGCGTTGGCGAGGGGGTGTGTGGGGTGTGCGTGGGTTCTTATGGCCGGTGCACTGAAAAGCGTAAATTTAGGGGGTGTCGCGATTGTTGCTGTAACTCCGTAATTAGAGCGAGCGTAAACAAACTTTTAGTCTTTTGAAAATAGAGAGGTTTTTTACAGTTGTTAGCGAGGAAAAAATGCCAACACCAAAAATTGAAAGCATAAGGCATTTAAAGAACGTTGGCATTTTTTCTGACATTAATCGCGATATGTTTCCTTATGTATTTAGAAAATTTAACTTGATATACGGATTTAATGGTTGCGGAAAAACCACGCTGTCTCGTCTTTTTGGCATGCTTTCCGAAAATCGAATAACTGAAAACTTACCAGACAATGCTGAATTCTCGTTTGCACTCAGCGATGGAAAAGTGCCTTCCCATGATAATTTTGATTGTGCCCTCAATCGCCATATTGCGGTTTTTAACGAGGACTACATAGAGAGATCATTGACTTGGAAAGAAGGGACTGCTCAACCCATTATCTATCTGGGTACAGAGCAGGTAGAATTAGCAAGTGAGCTTAAAGCGTTAGAAGGGCAACATTCCGAAGCCGATAAAGACCAAGTTCTAAAAGCAGCCACGTTTGTATCAGATGACAGGGCATTTACCACGCTTTGTACTGACCGAGCACGACTAATCGCTGAGCAACTTGGTGCGGGCAGAACTTACAACGCCACAAGTCTAAAAGCAGATTATGCCAGTTTGCAGATTACGCCCGATGACGGGTTGTTTGACGAAGATATCAAAAAGCTTAGGACGACCATTACTCGTGCTGACCTTCCTGAAAAGGTCGGGAACATCTTAATCTCATTAGATGGCGATAGCGTCCAAGTGGCAATTCAATCGGCGTTAAAGTCACTAGTTTCAGATATTTCTATTGAGGCACTTCAACGTAGAAAGGACGCTCTTGACTGGGTGAATGCCGGTTTGCATTTGCATCTGGATGAAAGCGAATGCCTGTTTTGCGGCAACGATTTCACCGAAAATCGAGCTCAAGCTTTAAAAGAAGCGCTTCAATCGGGATTCGGAAAATTTTCCGAAATTTTAGATAATGCCAGTGAGATGGCAGACAATTTTCGTGCAAGTTGCCGCAATTTTAGAGAGCAGTTGAACAAAGCTGCAGAAACACTTCCGCAGCATAGAACGTCGATAGATCAAGCTAAGGCGGCAGTTCATTCACTTGTGGCAAACGCAGAAGCTACTGCATCACAATGGGGTGAGCAGTTGGGGAGAAAGCGAACCAAGCCGGATGAAGAGATCGTAGCCTCATTGCTTGCTCCTGAAGGCTGGAATAGGGCTTTTGCAGATGCGGTAAGCAGCCTCAATTACCAAATCACTGCCAATAACGCCGCGATAGATAATTTTGAGAATGAACGGCGCACTGCCAAGCTAAAGCTTAAACGGCATTACCTTTTCGAAGGAAAGGATGCTTATGAGTCAGCAAAGCTAAAATCTGAAAAATCTGAAGAAGCGTGTAAAGCAGCGAGACGTATCGTCGACGAAATTAATCAGAAAATTTCTGAACTCCGCGCAAAGCTTAAAAGTCATGGGCTGGCCGCACCTCAGTTGAACTCGTTGCTTCACGGTTATCTGGGTCACAAGCATATTTCGGTTGAAACGGTTGAAGAGGGCTATCGGATATGTAGGGATGGCAAGGAGTCACGAAAGCCTCTAAGTGAAGGTGAAAAAACGGCACTTGCGTTTTGTTATTTTCTGACTGCCCTGAATTCAGAAGGCAGAAAAACTCAAGATCTCGTAATCGTTTTGGACGATCCTATTTCCAGCCTTGATGCGCGTGCCATGACGCATGTAGTACGCACCGTCCGGCAGAATTTGGCTAAATCAACACAGCTCTTCGTTCTGACGCATAACTTAGATTTCATGTGCCAGTTGAAGAAGTGGCTGTACCCAAAAAACAAAAAAGCAGAAAACATAAAAGATTGCGATATTGTTGCCGGCTTTTTCTTTATCGAAACCGTAATGCTGAACGGACATCGATTATCGAAAATTGTTGAGATGCCGCACCTTATTCGCGATTATGATTCTGAATATCACTATCTTTATAGCTTGCTGAAATCTCTTTGCGACAAACCCAATGATGCTGAACAGTTTGCTTATTTGATGCCAAACGCCATCAGAAAAGTGTTGGAAATTTTTTTCGCATTCAAAATTCCGGGTGGCGGAGGAATTGGACATAAGATCAATACTTTGATACAGAATAGTACCGAACTAGATGGCCCGCGTATTAGCGCGATGTTAGATTTTGCTCAGATCGAGTCTCATGCCGATAGTATCGGTGATATTGTGACATTTTCTGCATACACCCTTCACCAAGTTGCAGATGCTGCCGATTGCTTGATGGGACTTATTGAATGGCTCGATCCGAATCACAAGAAGGCTATGGACGGTCTTTGCCGGTAATCACTACAATCCCGCCTTTTCCAACATTGGCTTCAAATAATGCCCCGTGTAGCTCGCCGCGACCTTGACCACATCTTCCGGCGTGCCCTCCGCAACAATCTCGCCGCCTTTAACGCCGCCTTCGGGGCCGAGGTCGATGATCCAGTCCGCGGTCTTAATGACGTCGAGATTATGTTCGATGACCACCACGCTGTTGCCCTGTTCCACCAAACGGTGGAGC
>CAIPUN010000115.1 GCA_903868245.1 uncultured Sphingomonadales bacterium
AGAAAACCCACCACGCCCAAAATGATTGCCTGTGCATGGCCACCAATTAGCCCTGCAATCAGCCAGGATGCCATACGTTCGTCACGCCATGGCAGGCGGACCTCGCTGCTAGGCAACAATGATCCCAACGCATCACCATCAACTTCTTCAGCATCCGGTGAATTCATGGAAGCTGAATTTGGGTAAGCTGCAATTGCGCCGCGTGCCTCAAATCGCGGGGTGTCATTGGGCAATTGAACATGCAACGCAATCAATACAGCCACACCAAAGGCGGCAAACATGATGAGTGGCCCGGCCAAGCCAAACGGCGGGAACAGAAAATAATGTGCAGTTGCAGGGCCAATCACGGTGCCAACGCCAAAAGAGGATGCAAGCATTGATAGCGCCTTGGTGCGTTCGGCCCGTTCGGTTCGGGCCGCGACATAGGCCTGAACGGCGGGTGGGGCAGCCGAGCCAAAACCACCGTAAAGGCTGCGGAATAATGCAAACAGAATAAACGTCACAACGGGGCCAATGAGGCCCGCCAGCCCAAGCCAGAGTACCAATCCGCACAAGCCCATTGACGCAGCGAAGCCGATCACGCCAACGCTCATTAGCTGCTTGCGACCTCGGCGATCCGACAGCCGTGCCCATTTGGGTGCAGTAATAACCCATAATAATGCAGACCAGCTAAACGCCAGACTGACCCATACGTCGGGCATATCCAATTCACTGGCGATCGCGGGAAGGGCAGACTGCATTGCGGTATTGCCCGCCGCGGCAACGAGCATCACGAGGAATAACACGACAACACGGCTACTGGGAATTGTTTGAACCGCGCTCATGGCTTCTTCCAATCATAACTGCGCGTCACTTGCGCCACATGCAGGCTGTAATCTGAATACCATCGGTTCCGGCCCGCGTCGCGCATTGCGGCGTGATCCGGATGATCGCGCCACGCTTTTGCACGCGCTTCGTCTGCCCAATAGCTGACGGTGATGCCAAGTCCATCTGCGCCACGCACCGAATCTATGCCTAAATAGCCATCTTGTTGCGCAGCCAGTTTATCCATCATCGCGGCAGCGTTGGCGTAACCATCGGCGTCCAGTTCCGTGCGCTTTGCCACAAAAATAACCGAAATAGTGCCGTTGCTTAGCTTTGCCATATTAGCTGCATAGGGCCGATACATAATAGATTGCAAGCTAGGGGGAGCAGATTGATAGGGAACATGGGGCCGGATCCTATCGGTTGCGGATTAGGCGGAATTTGATCCGGCGACCAATCGTGTAATCGACTGTATTAACCAGAAAATAGGCAAGCCCGGACTTAAACCGGCTCCAAATAGTGTCCCGCTTCTTTAACAAAATCCGTGTCTGCTCTTCCGACTGGGAGGCAAGCCCGTCAATCAGTGCGCGCATATGCAGCGCGAGCGCTGTATCCTTGATGCGCACCATAATCTCTAAATTGATAAACATGCTGCGGACATCCAGATTGGCAGAGCCGATATATACCGTGTCATCAATGACCATCAGCTTCATGTGGAGTGGATGGGGTTGATATTCGTAAATACCAGTTTTGCGGCGCATCAGATAGCGATAAAGCAGGCGTGCTGCGGCAATAGTTGCACCATTATCGGTCTTACCAGCCAATATGAGGCGTGACCCCTTGTTGCGCTTGGCGGCCTTAGCAAGGCGGCGCAATATGGATTGGGACGGCGAAAAATAGGCGGAAACAATGTCAAATCTCTTGCCTGTATCCAATGATCGCTTGAACGTGAGCGCCCATGGAGAAATTCGGTTGGTTGGCCCACCCAATAACCATTGCACTTGACCAATGCCCGGTCGCCATTGCCGAATGATATTTCGGATCTGTCGGAAGCTGACGTCGCCTTCGTTTGACGCGTGCGCCATATCCTCGAAATAATTGCTTAGCCGCTGCGCCTGCGGACCAGACACGATTATGCCGAGATCTTCCCAGCTATCGTCACCTGCGCGCCCGAAATAAGCATCGGCGATGTTGAAGCCACCTACAAGCGCATGTGC
>CAIPUN010000116.1 GCA_903868245.1 uncultured Sphingomonadales bacterium
AGACGCCGTCATCGGCGGCAAAGCGCAATTCTTTCATGTTTGCATGGCGTGAGCCTTTGAGCGTATCGCAATGCGGTCGTTTCAGCGCGGGGCCAAATTCGCTGAGTAAAATCAGGCAGGCAGCCAGTTCGGCGCGCACTGCGATTTCGAAGGAAGCCGCCTCGGTGAAAAACAGATCGTCAAACTGAACGTTCCATGCCATTGCGTCCACATATGCCGTCGAAGTTATATGCTGTCAAGAGCATATTATGGACGATGCGTCACTCATTGGCTGGTTCGCCGCCATCAACCGCCCGCACCCCGAAATCAAAGCGAATGCGTACCCACACGTCCAATTGCGGTTTGTTGTCGATGCGCGGGGGGCTTGACCAAAAATTGCCACGCTGCGAGGCGTAACGCCTTGGCAAGGCCGGTGCATCCAACTGCATATGTCAAACAGCGAAATCTTCCACCTTAACCGAATAAAGCCATCAAAGAGCATGACCCTTGCGATAGTGCAAAAATTGCGCTATCATCACATTCATGCCTCGTCTTATCCGCTTTTCAAATTGCGAAGTTGCGATGTTTTTCGGGGACCATCATCCGCCGCATTTTCACGTGCTGGCACGCGAAGGCGCGGCGCAGGTTCGGATTGATACGCTGGAGGTCATGAATATGTCAGGTAAGCTCGACATACGCGAGGCGCTCGACTGGGCGGCGGCGAACCGCGACATGCTGATGGCGAAATGGGAAGAGTTTAGCGGAGACGGCGTATGAGCATCGGCAAAATTACAGGTGTCGCGCCCGTTTCGGCTTTGGTTATTTCGGTTGCTTGGGATGACAATGAGATGACGGCCATTGATCTGGCACCGATAATCGCTTCGCGCACCGCCTTACAGCCCTTGGTTCAGGCGGATGAATTTGCCGCTGTTACCGTGTCGCAAGACGGCTGGTCGCTCGAATGGCCATGCGGTATTGACTTCGGCGCACCGCAGTTGCGCCGCTGGGCCGATGAGCAGGCTGGTCGCATTATGGCTCCTGCTGCTTTCCGTGCGTGGGTTGAGAACCACGGTTTTACGATCGATGCAGCGGCAGCGGCGCTTGGCCTTTCGCGCCGGACGATTGCCTATTATCTGTCGGGGGAGCAGCCCATCTCCAAAACGGTCATGCTTGCGACCATCGGCTATGATGGGCGGCGGGCCGCCTGATTTCTACTCGCTGGCTGGCTCGCCCCCATCAACCGCCCGCACCCCGAAATCAAAGCGGATCCGGACCCACACGCCCAATTGCGGTTTGTTGTCGATGCGCGGGGGCTTGACCAGAAATTGCCACGCGGCGAGGCGCAGCGCCTTGGCAAGGCCGGTGCCGCGGGGGTTTTCGCCGATGATCTGGCAATTTTCCACACGATTACGTTCGATCATGCGGCACGCGATTTCTGCCGACGCGCCGGGCGGGATGCGTTTGACCGTAGCGAGATAGGGCGTGAGTTCGCTGTCATAGGGTTCGCGCAGCCAGGCCACAGGATAGAGCTGCGCCCCGCCGGGGCCAAGGCCGGGGCCCATCATGCCCTTTGCGCCTTGACCGCTGCCTTTGCTGTCGCCCGCGCCCGCCCCGCCGCTCGCTGGCAATTTTGACAGGTCCAACGCGTCAAAGTCCGACTTGCTGACCTTGATAAAATCGGGGTTAGGCGGTGGTGCCTGGACTGGGTTGACGGGTGGCAACAATGGTTTCGGGATTGGCGGCGTGGGGGTGCTTTTCTGTTCTTCGGTGACGGGGGTTTGCGTTTCACTTTTTTCCGCCGAAGACGAAGATTCCGCCTCCGCCTCAAGCGAGAAGGTGCTGAGGCTGTTTTTTCCTGCCGCGGGGCCGCCCGCGCGCATGCTTAGGCTGAGTATCGCCAATATAATGATGACCTCAAGCAGTAAGGCAATCGCAAGGCCGAGCCCCCGCCGCCGTAGGTCGTCACGGCTCCAATCTGTCTGTTCTGAATAGGCCATGCGTGCAGCGCGCAGCTTTAGTGCGCCAGGCGCCGCTGGCAATCCCGCATTATAGAGGCGTGAACCGGACCTTCAGCCCATCCTTGGGCTTGGGGATTGGCCAAGCCTGCCAATCGGGCGCATAGCCATCGGCAATTTCGACCCTAACCGACGTCAGCAAGTGGTGCATGAAAAGCTTCGTCTGCATATACGCAAAGTGCAGGCCAAGGCACATATGCGCGCCGCCGCCAAAGGGCACCCACGCATATTTATGCCGCGCTTTCACCTTGTCGGCGGTGAAGCGCATCGGGTCAAATTCATGCGGATTTGGCCAATACTCCTCCATCATGTGGACGTAAGACGGGCTGATGCTGACTGATGTGCCCTTGGGAATATGATAGCCCATGAAATCAAAATCACGCAGCGCGCGGCGCGGGATCGACGGCACCGGCGAAATCATCCGCAGCGCCTCCTTAAATGCATATTCGGTCAGCTCAAACTTATCGAGATCGGCAAAGGCGATGTCCGATCCGGCAGGCCCAATCGCGAGGCACTCTTCGCGCAACTTCTGCTGCCACTCTGGGTGCTTTGCAAGATACCAGATCATCGACGTTACCGACGAGGTGATGGTGTCATGCGCGGCCATCATCAGGAAGTTCATGTGGTCAATCAACTCGCCGTCGGACATATATTCGCCGTCCTCACGCTTTGACCGGCAGAACCGGCTGAACATATCTTGGCGGTTTTCATTGCGGCGGCGTTCGGCGATTTGCGGACCGAAATAATCGATAAGATATTTGCGGCCGGCAACGCCTTTGCCCATCGGCGTGAACGGTAACGGCGCCCGAATAGGAGCGACCGAGGCCTGCACCATGTCGACAAAGGCCTTGTTAATCTTGTCTGCCTCTGGCCCCAATGGAATGCCTAAGAAACTGCTCGCCGCGACATCGAGCGTCAGTTGCTTGATCGCCGGA
>CAIPUN010000117.1 GCA_903868245.1 uncultured Sphingomonadales bacterium
ATCATGGGTGATGGCGACATTAAGGGTGCGTGGGAACGCACAGGCGGACAACCGCTAATCGCCGAAGCTATGGTGTCGTTTGATGCGGAATTCTCGGTGATATTGGTCCGCGGGCAAGACGGTGAAATCCGTTTTTGGGACAGTTCGCGCAACGTACATGTCGACGGCATTTTGGCGACATCTATTTTGCCGTCCGGGTCCATGGTCGAAAGCCAGCAACAAGCGGCGCGTGATATGGCAGCAGCTGTTGCATCGGCGCTGGATTATGTCGGCGTGTTCACCGCCGAATTTTTTGCCAGTGCGACGGGTCCCTTGTTCAACGAAATTGCGCCCCGCGTGCACAATAGCGGACATTGGACCATCGAGGGCGCAGCCACCAGCCAGTTTGAAAACCATATTCGCGCGATTTGCGGACTGCCTTTAGGCGCGACGGAAACAATCGCTATGCGCGTTGAAATGGAAAATTTGCTTGGCGCAGATGGCGCTAACTTTGAACAAATTTTGGCCGACCCTACGGCGCATCTGCATCTTTATGGCAAGACAGAAGCACGACCAGGCAGAAAAATAGGCCATGTCACCCGCTTGTATAGGTGAGAAAAAGTCGGCAAGACGGGCGCATGAATCATCCCGAAATCGTTCTTGTCCTCGCCCGCGCCGCAAACGGAACAATCGGGAAGGATGGTGGTATGCCATGGCATATCCCCGCCGACCTGCGCCATTTCAAGCAAGTGACCAAGGGGCGGCCGATGATCATGGGGCGCAAGACCTTTGACAGCCTGCCGGGGTTATTGGAGGGCCGCCGCCATATAGTGCTAACCCGCGATCATGACTGGGAAGAAGAAGGCGCTGAAGTTGTGTATTCGGTCGAGGAAGCATTGAAGCGCGCCAATGGGCCGCATGTCTGCGTTATCGGGGGAGCCGAAATCTACAGCCTATTTCTGCCACTGGCGGACCGCATTGAGCTCACCGAAATCGCGGCCAGTCCTGATGGTGACGCGAGCGTCCCCGCGTTTGATATGTCGATCTGGCAAGAAATTGCGCGGGAGAGCCATGCCGCGCAAGGCGCTGTTCCGGCCTATGATTTTATAACGTTATTGCGGCGGGTGGCGACCTAAACATCGGCGTCATAGGGGGGATTATGCGTAAGAAAATTTGGATACCGGCGACGTTGATCGCAGCGGCTGCTTTGGGCTTTTTTGGCTTTGCCCCCGGCTATGTCGAAGGGGCAATGAACCAGATTGACGGCAAACCGCTGATTGTGGTTAGCGATGAAGCTAAGGCCTTGCACAAGACACTCAACATTGTTGACCTACATAGCGACACGTTGATGTGGAACCGCGATCTTAATGACAGCGCGTCGCGCGGCCATATGGATTTACCGCGTTTGCAAGAAGGTAATGTCGCGCTGCAATTATTCTCGTCGGTGACAAAGACACCGAAGAACCAGAATTATGATGGCAATGGGGCCGACACCGACAATGTCACCTTGTTGACCATTGCGCAGCTGCAACCCGTGAAGACCTGGAGTTCATTGACCGAGCGCTCGCTATATCATGCACAAAAACGTGATGCGGCGGTTGCGGGATCGAAAGGGGCGATAAAGGCCGTTGATACCGCAGGCCAGATGGAAGCGCTACTTGTCGCGCGGCAGAAGGATAAGCGGGCCGTCGGGGCGATGCTGACCATCGAAGGCCTTCAAAATCTGGAAGGGAAGGCGGCCAATTTGGACCGGCTGTACGACGCCGGTTTTCGCATGGCGGGGTTAACCCATTTCTTTGACAATGAACTTGCGGGTTCGATGCATGGCCTGAAAAAAGGGGGGCTGACCCCTTTTGGCCGTGACATTGTTCGGCGGATGGAAGCGAAGGGTATGATCATCGACATCGCCCATTTGTCGCATAAAGGTGTTGCCGAAATATTGGCGATGGCTACGCGGCCGGTCGTATCCAGCCATGGCGGCGTGCAGGCGACCTGCAATGTCAACCGCAACTTGACCGATGATGAAGTGCGCGGTGTTGCCAAAACGGGCGGCATCATCGGCATCGGCTATTGGGACGGCGCCTTGTGCGACACTAGCCCGCGCGCGGCAGCCAAAGCGATGAAGCATGTCCGCGATCTGGTAGGCATCCAACATGTCGCCTTGGGATCGGATTATGACGGCGCGACCACCGTGCGGTTCGACACCTCGCAATTGGTTCAGGTTACACAAGCCTTGATGGACGAAGGCTTCACGGCACAAGAAATCCGGGCCGTCATGGGCGAAAATGCTCTGCGTGTTATCCGCGCTGGGTTGGTGCCAAGGGCAAGTGCTCAATGATGATTCCCCGCCTTTCTGCCAAGGACCGTATGCCTGACGCCCTGCGCGGTGGTGTGGTGGCTTTGGGCAATTTTGACGGCTTCCATCTCGGGCATCAGGCGGTCGCAGGCGAAGCTATTAGGCTGGCGAAGGCGGCAGGTCGTCCAGCTATAATTGCGACCTTTGATCCGCACCCTGTGCGTTTTTTCGCGCCGCAATCACCTTGGTTCCGGCTGACGACGCTCGACCAACGGCAGCAACTTTTCGAAGATGCGGGCGCCGATGCCATGTTGGTGTTTGATTTTGATGCTGAACTAGCGGCGACCAGCGCGGAAGATTTCATCGTCAAATTGCTCATTGAGCGACTTGGGATTTCGGCTGTTGTCACCGGCGAGGACTTTACCTTTGGCAAAGCGCGTGGCGGCAATATCGATGTGCTGCGCGATATTGGCGGCGCGCATGGTTTATCCTCCACAGCAATGGGCCCAGTGGTTGATAATGTAGGGGTCATCTCCTCAAGCCGCATCCGCACGGCATTACAAGACGGCGACTGCGCAACCGCCACGACCTTGCTGACGCGACCCTTCACCGTCCAAGGCGTTGTCCAGCATGGCGACAAAAATGGTCGTCTTCTGGGCTTTCCCACCGCCAATATCGACATGGGCCATTATTTACGCCCGCGTTACGGCATTTATGCGGTGAAGGGCCGCTTGCCCGATGGCCGCGTTTTGAACGGC
>CAIPUN010000118.1 GCA_903868245.1 uncultured Sphingomonadales bacterium
CACCTTTCAAGGTTAGATAGTAGTGAGTCCATTGCGATCTTACAAGAGGCTAAAGCCACTTAACATACTGTGACACAATGTAATAATAGACCTTAATATGGCTCACTGGACCCAACTGAGTAGGACACCGTCTCCGCCATTTATTTCATGGTAAAATTCAGCCCAATCCAAAAGATACGTGGCGTGCCGAGATCGATGGAGCTGTCGACCTTGCGGGTGACGACGGCTTCGTTGAAGATATTCTCTGCCCGACCCGTTAGTGCGACTTGTCGGGTCAGCGGGATTTGCGCAAAGCCATCGAATGTCAGCGCGGAGGGCAGGATGTTGCTTTCTAGATCATCTTCAAACTGTGTGCCGACATATCGAGCAGTTGCAGAAAACACCGCCCCGACAATTGGCGTCCAACGCAATGTTGCATTCGCGGCATGGCGCGGGCTTTGCGCCGGAGACAGGCCATTAAGTGCAGACGCGCTGCCGGACGCGCGCACTTTGCTATCGCTATATGCGTAAGAGCCCGAGAGCGCGACTTGGCCCAAAACGGCTTCGCTCGAGAACTCAAGCCCCTTGGCCACGACAGCATCCACATTGCCGCGTTGACGTAAGTTTGTGGCAATGGTGATATTGGCGATGGCATCATTCAGCCGGTTGTAAAAAAGTGTCGCGCCAAAGGAGATGCCATTGGCCGGACGCAGATCGACGCCCGCCTCAACGCCGCGTAGTTGCTCTACCGCCAATGCGGCATTGGCGCGGGTGGCGACGGGAAACACGGTGAAGGGTCGGTAAAGTTCGTTCAAAGTTGGCAAGCGGAACCCCGTATATGCTGCCGCGCGCAAGGCAAAGGCATCGCGCGGCGCATAGAGCGCGCCGACCCGCGCACTTGTTTCCCAATTGGCGCGGTTGGCAAAATTGTCGTCACGCACGACAGTGCCATTTGCGCTGCGCTCGGCAAAAAAGCCGTTGCTTATTGTCCAGCGGTCGGCGCGCAGGCCACCGGTCAACGTCAATGCACCAAGGTTCCAGTCATTTTCCGCGAACACACCAAAGGTCGTGCTATTGCCTCCGGCATTGCGGCGTGCGGTTACGAGCCCTGTGACTTGGCTATACGCATCTTCAAATAATTCGCCTTCGGCCAATCGGACATCCGCGCCAAGGCGCAAGGGGTGGTCACCGCCAATCGGCGGGCGGACCTCGATTTTACCGCCAAGCCCTGTGGAGGGTGTATTGCGTTGGTCTAGCGTTTTGCGCAAGGACGTCGCGCTGATCACGACATTCGTGAAATTGCGTGCCTGCACATAGGCCAAGGCATCTATTTTCCAGCGGCCTTGCGACACGATGCGGATGCTGGCGTCTTGCCCTTCGGAGCTGCTGTCTGCGCCTGCAAATCGAAGCGTCCGATTATCTTGGAAGAGCAAACCGCGAAATTGCATCTCCACGCCATCGGCCAAAGGCGCCACCGCGCGCAGCCCAGTGGACCAGCTATCATAAGCGGCGCGCACATCGCTTGGTTGGCGCGTAGCGGCCGGCGTGGTGAAAAATCCGTCGCCGCTGTCTAAGCGTCCCGAAAGGCTGATAAAGCCAGCGCCAAGATCAGTTGTGAGGCCCGCCGACAGTTCGCGTGCATTGTCGCTACCGTAAAAGGCCGACAGCGAGGCGGTGGCCAAGTCATCACGCTCGGCGCTATTCAGCTCAATCGTGCCAGCGACGGCGCCCGCACCAAAGGCACCATTGCCGCTACCGCGCGTTACGCGGACCGAGGACAGGCGTTCCGGCGCAATGGCGCTAAACGGGATATAGCCGAAAAACGGGTCAGCTTGCGGCACGCCGTCCAGCAATATGAGCGTCCGACTGGACGCATTGCCGCCGAGCGCCCGCAGCGTTGCGCCTTGGGCGGATGGGTTCGCTGAGCGGCTGTCCGAACGGCGGAACTGCTGAAAACCTGCGACATCTGCAAGGATATTTTCGATCCGCCCCGATGCCTCGCTGGTGAGGCGCGGGCGGTCTATTTCAACCGCGCCATAAGCGGGATCACTTTTGGTCTGCTCAAGACCTTTGCCCGTTACGACAATGATTGGTGCTGCATCATCTTGCGCATAAGCGGCGGGTGTGCCGAAGGCGATTGCCACGAAGGATGTGCGGACCAAAAGGTTAATCATCGGCGTTCCTGAAATAGGGAGAAGGAGGCTGTCGGCTAATGTTGTGCCCATATATGCACTGCCGCCGAATTTTGAACCACAATACGCGACGGTTGCAATAATGCACTGATACGCGCATGGCACGCGGACGGAATCAGGAGAAGATATATGCGTCAAATCGATCATTTCATCAGCGGCGGTGCAGGTGCCAGCGCATCGCGTTTTGCTGAGATCATGGATCCCAATAATGGCGGCGTGCAAGCGCGAGTAGTCTTGGGTGACGCAAATATACTTGAACGTGCGGTGCAGGCGGCATTGGCTGCGCAGCCTGCATGGGAAACGACCAACCCGCAGCGCCGTGCGCGCGTGATGTTCGAATTCAAGCGTCTGGTTGAAGCCAATATGGACGAACTGGCGCATATGCTTTCGGCCGAGCATGGCAAGGTCATCGCCGACAGTAAGGGTGATATTCAACGCGGGCTAGAAGTCATCGAATTTTGCTGCGGCATCCCGCATGTGATGAAAGGCGAATATAGCCAAGGCGCTGGCCCTGGCATTGATGTATATTCAATGCGTCAGCCCATCGGCATTGGTGCAGGCATCACGCCATTTAACTTCCCCGCCATGATTCCTTTGTGGATGAGCGGCCCTGCAATCGCAACCGGCAACGCGTTCATCATTAAACCAAGCGAGCGTGACCCAAGTGTTCCTGTTCGCTTGGCAGAACTGTTTATTGAGGCTGGTTTACCCGAGGGCATTTGCCAAGTCGTGCATGGCGACAAGGAAATGGTCGACGCCATTCTTGACCATCCCGCTATTGGCGCGGTCAGCTTTGTCGGGTCATCCGATATCGCGCATTATGTGTACCATCGCGGCGTTGCCAATGGCAAGCGTGTGCAAGCGATGGGCGGCGCGAAGAACCATGGCATAGTGATGCCCGATGCTGATTTGGACCAGGTAGTCAACGATCTAACAGGTGCCGCTTTCGGCTCGGCGGGCGAACGCTGCATGGCGCTTCCCGTGGTTGTCCCTGTGGGTGATGATACCGCAGAGCGTTTGAAGGCAAAGCTCATTCCGGCAATCGAGGCGTTGCGTGTTGGTGTCTCCACCGATGCAGAGGCGCATTATGGTCCGGTTGTCACCGCACAGCATAAGGCAAAGGTTGAAGGTTGGATCCAGACCTGTGTCGACGAAGGTGGCGAGCTGATCATCGACGGACGCGGGTTCAAGCTACAGGGGCATGAGGAGGGCTTCTTCATCGGACCAACTTTGTTCGACCATGTCACCACTGACATGGAAAGCTATAAGGAAGAAATCTTCGGGCCCGTTCTACAAATGGTCCGTGCGGCCAATTTTGAAGAAGCCTTGGCGCTCCCGTCCAAGCATCAATATGGCAATGGCGTCGCAATCTTCACGCGTAACGGCCACGCTGCCCGCGAATTTGCCAGCCGCGTGAATGTCGGCATGGTCGGCATCAATGTGCCGATTCCCGTGCCGGTTGCCTATCACAGCTTTGGCGGATGGAAACGCTCCGGCTTTGGTGACACTGACCAATACGGCATGGAAGGCATTAAATTCTGGACCAAGGTCAAGAAGATCACGCAACGTTGGCCCGATGGGGCACCTGATGGCGGCAACGCGTTCGTCATCCCGACCATGGGATAAGGCACATGAAAATCGCATTTATCGGACTTGGCAATATGGGCGGCGGTATGGCCGCAAACCTTGTCAAGGCGGGGCATGCGGTTAACGCCTTTGACCTGTCAGGCGAGGCACTGTCACGCGCGCAGGAAAATGGTTGCGTGACGTTTACGTCTGTGCGCGACGCTGTGGCTGGCGTCGACGCTGTTGTCTCGATGCTGCCCAATGGTAAAATTGTCGCGCGTGTTTTTGAAGAAGACGTTTTGGGCCACGCCCCTCAAGGCGCGATATTGTTGGACTGCTCAACGATTGACGTGGGCACCGCACGGCAGGTGACGACCGATGCTGTCACCGCTGGTTATGCTATGGTCGATGCACCCGTTTCTGGCGGCATCGCCGCTGCAAATGCGGGCACGTTGACCTTCATGGTCGGCGGCACGGATGCGGCATTTGCGCGTGCGGAACCCATATTGTCCGCCATGGGCAAGGCGGTCATTCATGCCGGCGCATCTGGCGCGGGACAGGCGGCGAAAATCTGTAACAATATGCTGCTTGGCGCGTCGATGATTGCAACCTGCGAGACCTTTGCCATGGCCGAAAAGCTAGGGCTCGATCTGCAGACCTTTTACGACATTTCGTCCAAGGCGTCGGGTCAGAACTGGTCAATGACCAGCTATTGCCCGGTTCCTGGCGTTGGGCCAACGACCCCCGCGGACAATGCTTATCAAGGCGGTTTTGCTACGGCGTTGATGCTCAAGGATTTGAAATTGGCGATGGAAGCGGCGCAATCTGTAAATGCCGATGTGCCGATGGGTGAACGTGCCGCGGAACTATATGCGCAATTTGATAAGGCTGGAAATGGCGGCCTTGATTTTTCAGCAATCATCCAAACCCTTAAAGACCAAGTGTAAAACGCATACCGCTGGAAAGCTTGGAGCAGCAGGATTGCAAAGCCTGCAGAAAACATATTAGAACTGCCGTCAGTTTTTTCATCACTCGACAACCGGCCAACGTGCCGAACCTTAAAAATTAGGAGTTGCCCGTGCAATCAGTAACCACGCAGAAAATTGACGACGTCCTGGTGGTGCTTGTCGATAATCCCCCCGTCAACGCACTGTCTTGGCATGTCCGTCAGGGTTTGAACGACAGTTTTGAACAAGGTCTGTCAGATGATAATGTAAAAGCCATTGTCCTGCGCTGTGCGGGATCGACCTTTATCGCCGGCGCCGATATCACCGAATTTGGCAAGCCGCCGCAAGGGCCGGATTTCAACGCCGTGTTGAACATGATTGAAGCGGCTGGCAAACCTGTTGTGGCTGCCATTCACGGCACGGCGCTGGGTGGGGGGCTGGAAACTGCCTTGGTATGCCATTATCGTATCGCTGTGCCGTCTGCGCGGCTTGGCGTGCCAGAGGTCAAGCTTGGCCTTCTACCGGGCGCTGGTGGGACGCAAAGGCTCCCGCGCGTCGTGGGTATCGAGGCTGCTGCTACAATGTGTGCGCTTGGCGAACCTTTGTCGGCGACGAAGGCAGCGTCAATTGGGTTGGTTGACCGGTTGGCTGGTGAAGATAGCCTGGCTGATGACGCCATTGCTTATGCCCGCGAATTGATCGCTATTGGTCCACGCCCAACGCGTGAGCGTCCAATGGGCGGCGATGTTGGGATTATTGAACAATTGAAGGCGGCAAATGCTAAGAAGTGGAAAGGCTTTGAAGCGCCATATGCCAATCTTGCTTGTGTAGAGGCGGCAACGCGGCTGCCGTTTGAAGAGGGCATGAAGTTCGAGCGTTCTGAATTTGTGAAGCTGATGGGTGGATCGCAATCCTCGGCCCAGCGCCATATGTTCTTTGCTGAACGCCAGGCTGCAAAGATTGATGGATTGGCCAAAGATATTGCGCTGCGCGATATCAAGAAAGTCGGCGTCATTGGTGCCGGCACCATGGGTGGCGGGATTTCGATGAATTTCCTGTCCAAGGGTATACCTGTGACCATCGTCGAAATGGTGCAGGAAAATCTGGACCGCGGCGTTGGCGTCATCCGCAAAAATTATGAAAACAGTGCTGCGAAGGGACGCTTCTCACTTGAGCATGTTGAGGAAATGATGGCCTTACTGACCCCATCCTTGACACTCGACGATCTGGCTGACTGCGATCTCGTCATCGAAGCGGTCTACGAAAGCATGGATGTAAAAAAAGAGGTGTTCGGCAAGCTGGACGCTATTTGCAAGTCCAGCGCGATTTTGGCGTCGAACACATCCTATCTCGACATTGACGAAATTGCCGCCAGCACATCGCGTCCGCAAGATGTCGTCGGCATGCACTTCTTCTCGCCCGCCAATGTCATGAAATTGCTGGAGGTCGTGCGCGGCGACAAAACTGGGCCGGACGTGCTGGCGACTGCCATGGCGATTGGCAAGAAAATCGGCAAGGTGGCCGTGGTTGCAGGCGTTTGCCATGGCTTTATCGGCAACCGGATGCTGTCCACGCGGCAGCAGCCAGCAATGCAATTGCTGTTGGAGGGTGCAACGCCTGCGCAGATCGACAAGGTGCATACTGATTTCGGCATGCCCATGGGACCGTTTCAGATGAGCGATTTGGCTGGCCTCGACATTGGATGGCACCGCGATCCGTCAAAGGTCGAAACCATACGCGATGCGCTGTGTGCGGCGGGCCGTTTTGGTCAGAAGAACAGCAAGGGCTTTTACGATTATGACGCAAAGCGCGTTGGTACACCAAGTGCCGAGGCATTGGCGATCATTGAAGAGTTTCGGGCGACTTCAAACCTGCCGAAGCGCGAAATCAGCGACCAGGAAATCGTAGAGCGCACGCTCTATCCAATGGTCAATGAGGGCTATAAAATCCTCGAAGAAGGTAAGGCCCAGCGCGCATCCGATATCGATGTGGTCTGGATCTACGGCTATGGCTGGCCAGTTTATCGTGGCGGCCCTATGTTCTGGGGCGATTTGGAAGGCGCAGGCAAAATCGTCGAAGCGCTTGATCGGCATGGCGTCAAGATCGCAGAGAGCTTGAGAGCCAAAGCCTGATATTTGCTGTAACATGCCCGGCGTCGACGAAGCGCCGGGTCAGGTTTTTGAGTTGCTAGGGGTAAAGCGCATAGTATTTTGGATGCGCAGCCCCACCGGCCGGCCTTGAAAGCTGAACGGGTTATTATGTTGAGCCGCGAATCGGTGTGACTAGGGCGAACTGCATTCTCAACAGCAGTTAAAGATGGCCTGCGCCTTGTCCGTGGATTGGTACATGATTGCCGGAAGTCAAATTCCGCTGCAATTTGCGCGGATAACGGCAATTGCGCCATTAAAAAAACCTGGTGGGCGCTAACGGGCTCGAACCGCTGACCCTCTCGGTGTAAACGAGATGCTCTACCAACTGAGCTAAGCGCCCCTCACGGGAGACGGGCCTTTGCCAAAGGGAATCACATTTGGCAAGGCCATTTAGATGATGGGCGCAAAACGGGTGCTAACCGCCACAATATAATCATCCATTTTTGCCGAAGTTTCGGGTGAAAGTTCAATAAATACGCGCCGTGCATCCGCTGGGTCCTGACGCCGCAAAAGCATGCCGCTTTCGGTCATAGCAGAAATCCATCGTAAGGCCGTTGTCGGTGGAACCGCTGCGGCAATACATAGGCTGGACACAGATACATGCTGCCCTTCTTGCGCTGCCGCCTTGAGGTCAAGCAGGATATCCCATGCGGGATCGGCGAATAAGTCTGGCGGGAAAAACCTATCGCGCAAACGGCGCATCTTGATTATTTCGCGTAGACTCAACTTCGCCGCGACATCGTTGGCAACCGAACTCTCGCCCGGGAATCCTTGAAAGCCCCCCAGCGGGGCCGCTCTGAAGGAAATTGATTTATCCTTTATTTTATCCTTCAGTTCTGGATCAGCCATGCGCGCCAGCGCTCGGGCGAATTCGGCCAACTCATCGCTGATCCGGTGTAGAGATCTAAATTCTACTTCTTGGTCTCTGTCATGCAGTCGATCCATACCGCCCCGTCCAAATGCACCCGCCAAAATAGGCATTGCTTCGACGTCATCTGCATTGACCAGGAAGTGACATTGGCCCTGCGGAAACGCCGCATAAATTACTTCCAGCGACTCCATCTTGGACCAAATCAATGCAGTGCTGCGATATCTTTGGAGATAATGCGTTATCCGCGATATCGTATCACTGAGCCTGTCCGTTTCGGAGGAAAGGTCAATCAACAGAAAATCGGCGGGTTGAGAATCGTCCATTGGCAATGGTGTGCAGCCGGCCAATGTAGCGAGTCGCGTAAGCTTGACATCCCGCTCCAATGATCCGCCTGAGATCATTGCAATACGTCCATTTCGGCCTGTGCCGGGGGGAGGAGTTGTGTCTGGCATAATTTTTCGAACAACTGACTGATAAGATTATGTTTTTGTGAACGCACGAAAAAAACGATGACGAACATGTAAAACTTACCTCCATATTGGAGGAAACAGTTTTGGCGGGCAGAAGCTTTGCTTACGCTGCGCGATGCGCTATTCGCCTGTGCATGAAGCGCAAACGTAACTGCGGCATGATCCAGAGGAGCAAAATTAGGTGAAAAGACATCACATCATGATGAGCGCAGCGGCGCTTTTATTGTCAGGAGTATCAATGACAGCGGTTGCACAAACAAAGGAAATGAAAGCCAACCAGGCTGTGAATGAACCCGCTTGGTTGCAGGAATGGACTGGCCCTTATGATGGCGTGCCACCATGGGATCAGGTGAAGGTCTCGCAATTTCCAGCAGCATTCCAAGCCGCGATGGATGCATCGAAAGCTGAATTCGAGGCTATGCTTGCAAAGCCTGAAGCGATCACCTTTGATAATACAATTACCGCCAGCGAGCTGTCGGGTGACAAAATTGGCCGGCTGTTCTCCTTATGGGGCGTCCACTCGTCGAATTTGTCCAACCCCGAAGTGCGCAAAATTAAGGCCGAGTGGGAACCGAAGATCAGTGCGTTCTTCTCCGAATTGTCGCTGGATGCGCGGTATTTTCAGCGCGTGAAATATTTGTATGACCAGCGCTTTAATCTCGGTCTTGATACCAAGCAGATGCGGCTGTTGGAACGGACCTATGACGGCTTGGTCCGCAATGGCGCGATGCTTGATGCGGCACAGAAAGCGCAAGTCATCAGCATTGAGACCGACCTGTCGAAGAAGTTTTCCGCTTTTTCCGAAAAGGTTCTCGCGGACGAGGAAACCTTCATTCTGATCACGCAAGAGTCTGATTTGGCTGGCCTACCAGAAAGTTTTGTTGCGTCATTGCAAGCCGCGGCAAAGGCGAAGGGCCAAAACGGATGGGCCGTCGTCAACACGCGGTCGGCGGTGCAGCCATTCCTCGAAAATTCGACCCGCCGTGATTTGCGCGAAAAGGTCTGGCAAGCTTTCACTAAGCGTGGTGATAATAAAAATGCCAATGACACGAACGCGACCATCGCCGAAATCCTGAAGCTGCGTCAGCAGCGCGCCGAAATTTTGGGCTTTGCTACCCATGCGCATTACCGGATGGCCGATACCATGGCGCAGGACCCGAATAAGGCGATGGACCTGATGATGAAGGTTTGGCCCGCCGCGGCCGCGCGCGTCCGTGAAGAAGTTGCCGATATGCAGGCGATTGCCAATGCGGACAACATCACCATCGCGCCGTGGGATTATCGTTTTTACGCGGAGAAAGTCCGCAAGGCGAAATATGATCTCGATCAGGAAGCGGTAAAACCCTATTTTCAACTGGATAATATGGTCGCCGCGATGTTCGATGCTGCCGGCAAATTATACGGTATGAGCTTCACGGAAAACACAGGCACGATTCCTGTTTTCGAACCGAAGGTGCGGACATTTGAGGTCAGGCGCGATGGCAAAGTCATTGGCCTGTTCTACCTCGACAATTTCGCGCGCGCGGGCAAGCGCTCGGGTGCGTGGATGACCACGTACCGCAGCCAGCACGCCTTGGGCGGCAAGAACAACATTGTGCTGGCGTCAAACAACAACAACTTTGTGCCCGGTGCCGATGGCGTGCCCACGTTGATCAGCATTGATGATGCATCGACCTTGTTCCACGAATTTGG
>CAIPUN010000119.1 GCA_903868245.1 uncultured Sphingomonadales bacterium
CCGATGGCCGACATCAACGTCACACCTTTCGTAGACGTCATGCTCGTTCTGCTCATCATCTTCATGGTCACCGCGCCCTTGTTGGTAACTGGCGTGCCCGTCGAGCTACCCGAAAGCCGCGCAAATGCGCTGGATCAGCAGGATGAACCGATTGAAATTGCGATTGATCGGGACGGCGTAACTTTCATCGATGGCACAGAGGTTGCGCCTGCTGACTTGCCTGCACGGTTGGACGAAATCGCCGCGGCTGAAACAGCGGACAAGCCGCGCCAGATCATGCTGCGCGGCGATACCGCGATCAGCTATGGTCAAATGATGCGCGTCATGGGCGAATTGAACCGTGCAGGGTTAAACAGCGTTAGCTTAGTCACCACCGGTTCATCAAACGACACCTAAACAGATGGCAATGGATCGGGCGGAAATATTGGGATTTGGCGCGGCTGTTGGCGGCCATGCTGTATTGCTGGGCATATTCGCGCTTGGGCTGATGGCATCTGCAAAAACGGCGCCTAAGCAAGTGTCTATTTCCGTCTCGCTTGTGGGTGAAATCGCCGATGTGTCGAGCGCGCCGGACGCTATCCAGGAAGAATCTGCGCCGCCTGCATCCGGCGAAACTGCGCCCGCCGAGCCGCCGCCTGCCCCTACACCTGTTATGAAGATCGAAAAGCCGGTGGAAAAACCGCAGCCCAAGCCTGTGCCTAAACCCGCGAAACCAGAAACGGCACCGGCTGTTGCCAAGGCCGCAGCGAAGCCGGTGAAAACCTCTGCCGCCGCACCACCCAAAACCGTCAAAGCGCCGACCGTCAGCGGCAAAGGCACGACGCCCGCCAAGCCCGGCGGCCTCAGCCGCAGCTTTGAAGACAGCATCAACAATATCGGCAAAGCCCCCGGTGCAGGCAAAGCAGTGGGCACGCCCGCCACCAAAACCGCCACCGAAGTGCGCCGCTCCGTAGGTGTCAGCATAGCTGGCCAAATCCGTAGCCGCGTGCGTGCCTGTGCGCCAACAGGTGTCGACATCAACAAGATCGAAACGTTCGTGACGCTCAGCCTGGATATATCTGGAAAATTGACATCTGTACGTTTTGACAGGCAAACTGGACTGAACGACAGCAACCAGCCGCAGGCTGGACCGTTGAAAGATTGCATCCTGCAAGCGGTGCGCGCAGCATCACCTTATAACGGACTTGATCCTGAATATCACGACGTTTGGAAAACCCACGCGCTGCGTTTGCGCGCCACGGGATAAAGGAATGAGATATATGTCACCCTTCGTATTCAACCGGAAACTGGCGTCTTTCCTGCTTTTGTTTTTGGGCGCGCAGGCCGCGATGGCGCAAACACCGCCGCCTGCATCGGATGAACCCGAATTGGTCGAATTTGACACCGCCAAAACCCGCTCTATCGCGGTCCCTGCTTTAGTCGCGCCATCGCCAGTGGATACGCCAGCGGGCAACAGCGCGGCGCTTGGCCGCCAAATTGCCGAGGTTATTTCCGCCAATCTGCGCGCATCGGGCGTATTTGAAACCCAAGGGCCAAATGGCCTGCGCGCGATTGGCTTGGCCGAAGTGACCGCGCCGCAATTTGGGTATTGGAAGGCGCGTCCGGTCGAACAACTGGTGCAAGGCTTTGTCCGCGTGGGCGGCGATGGCAATTTGACCGTTGGCTGTTATCTGTACGATGTCGGTTTTGGCAGTGAGACCACGCGGCTTGGCTTTAACGTGCCGCCGCGCGATTGGCGTAGGGCTGCGCATAAATGCGCCGATGCTATTTATTCACGCCTGACCGGCGAACTGCCCTTTTTCGACAGCCGCATTGCCTATATCGCCGAAAGCGGTCCCAAGAATAAGCGGATCAAACGGCTTGCGATTATGGATTCCGATGGCGCAAACCATCGCTTCATCACCAATGGCCAATCGACCGCACTGACGCCGCGTTTCTCGCCAAATTATAAATCGATCCTGTATTTATCCTATGTCGACGGAAATCCGCGTATCTACGTCTATGACATTGATAGCGGGCGTCAGCGTCTCATTACACAATCTAGTGGCCCGACATTCGCGCCACGTTGGTCCCCCGATGGCCAGACGATACTCTATTCGATGGCGGTTTCGGGGAATACCGACGTCTACAAAATTTCAGCGAGCGGCAACGGCACGCCGGTTAAGCTCACCAGCTCGCCCGGCATTGATGTCGGCGGCAGCTTTTCCCCCGATGGCCGTCAGATCGTGTTTGAAAGCGACCGTTCGGGCAGCCAGCAAATCTACGTGATGAACGCCGACGGCAGCAACCAACGCCGGATCAGCTTTGGTGGGGGCCGTTATGCCACGCCCGAATGGAGCCCGCGCGCTGACTTGATTGCGTTTACGCGGATCGCAGGCGACTTCCGTGTCGGCACGATGCGACCCGATGGTTCGGGCGAACGGCTACTCACCAATAGCTGGCAAGACGAAGCACCGACTTGGGCACCCAATGGCCGTGTTATCCAATTCTTCCGCACGGCCAAAGGAAGTGGTAAGACAAGTATCTGGCAAGTTGACCTGACCGGTTCCAACGAGCGCCAATTGCCTACGCCTGTCGATGGTTCAGACCCGGCATGGGGACCCGTATTGCCGTAACCGCGTTTCACTCTCATTTATATCCCGACCGGATGTCGGGCAAAGCCCAAGGAGAAGATCATGACGAAAAAGACGATCAAAATGGCAGCCCTTTTGTTGGTATCTACCGCGCTTGTTGCGGGTTGCGGCAAGAAGAAAGTCGATAACTTGCCACCCGCCGCCGAAGGCACCGATTATGGCCAGGCAGCCAATGACCCAAATGCTATGGGCGCAGGCCAGATCATGCCCGGCAGTCAGGAAGATTTCTTGCAACAGGTTGGCCAGTTTGGCGACCGCATCTTGTTTGAAACCGACCGTTTTAACGTGGATGCCGAAGATCAAGCGATACTCCAGCGTCAGGCGCAGTGGTTGGCGCAATATCCGAGCACGCGCATCACGGTCGAAGGCCATGCCGATGAACGCGGCACACGCGATTACAACCTGGCATTGGGTGAACGCCGCGCGAACGCCGCGAAGAATTTCCTCGTGTCCATCGGCGTCGATGCCAGCCGTATTCGGACCGTCAGTTTTGGTAAAGAGCGGCCATCGGCCTTGGGGTCGGATGAGCAGGCTTGGGCGCAAAACCGCCGCGCGGTGACCGTCACCATTCGCTAAAAAGTCACCGGCTATTTGCTATGCGTCGGTTGGCTGCAGTCAGCCGCCGACGCGCACCCCTTTTTTGTTACCATTGTCGTTCGCCGAACGCTGGGTTCGGGTTATCGAACGCGCCATACGGACTTGCAGTCTGTCGCTAGGCATGACAGCTTGTAACATACCAAAAATGGCAGGGGGCCAATCCGTGAAAAATTACATTAAATCTGTCATGCTGCTGAGCGCTGCGATCTTGCCGACGAGCGCATTTGCCCAAGCAAAAACCGCTGCCGACGACAAGGCGCCTAAATGGGATGTCGCCGCGCCTCCAGGCCTTACCGTGCGCCAGATCAATATCGACACCGATGAGGGTTCATGGATGAACCTCGACGTCAGCCCCGATGGCAAGACGATTGCGTTCGATCTGCTCGGCGATATCTATACCATTCCCGTCAATGGCGGCACGCCCACCCGCATATCCGAAGGCCTGCCCTTTGAAACGCAGCCGCGTTTTTCGCCAGACGGAAAGCGCATTGCCTTTACCTCTGACCGCGGTGGTGGCGACAATATTTGGATCATGAACCGCGACGGTTCGGACAAAAGACAATTGAGCAAAGAGGATTTCCGCTTGCTCAATCAGCCAAGCTGGAGCCCCGATGGCCGCTTCATTGCCGCAAAAAAGCATTTCACCACGGGCCGTTCGCTGGGGACGGGCGAAATCTGGCTCTACCATGTGTCCGGCGGCGCGGGCGTGCAGTTGGTTAAGCGGCCGAATGAACAGCATCAGAAGGAACTGGGCGAGCCCATTTTCGCGCCCGATGGCAAGCATATTTATTACACGCGCAACATCACGCCTGGCCCGATTTTCCAATATGCGCAGGATTCCAACGGTCAGATTTTCGATATTGAAAGCTATGACATCGAAACCGGCAAAACCGAAACAGCGGTAGCGGGCGTCGGCGGATCGGTCCGGCCAACGCCTTCACCCGACGGCCAAAAAATCGCCTTTGTCCGCCGCGAGCGGTCTCAGTCGAAGCTTTATGTGAAGGACCTCAGCACGGGCGAAGAGCGCAAGATCTATGATGCGCTCGATCAAGATGTGCAGGAAACTTGGGCCGTCACCGGCGTCTATCCGAATATGGATTGGTCACCCGACAGCAAGACCATCTATTTCTGGGCCGGTGGCAAGATCCGCAAGGTCGATTGGCCGAGCGGCGCGTCGAGCGTCATCCCGTTCCGTATTTCCGATACGCGCGATATGATTGACCCGCCGCTGCCGCAAATTGAAGTCGCGCCGACCAGCTTCGAAACCAAAATGCCGCGCAGCCCTGTGACCGCGCCAGATGGGCGTATGGTGCTGTTCGAAACCATGGGCAAATTATGGGTCAAGCCAGCCACAGGCGGCACCGCACGACGCCTGACCTCGTCCGATACCGGTATGGAGGCCTATCCAACTTGGTCACGCGACGGCAAAACCATCGCGTATGTCCATTGGACAGATAAAGGTCTTGGCAACATCCACATCATCAGCGCCAGCGGCGGCACGCCCAAAAAGGCAACGGCGCAGTCCGGCCATTATGCCCGCCCGCGTTTCTCCCCCGATGGCAAGACGATCGTCTTTGAAAAGCAGGAAGGCGGGGGCCTGACGTCGCCATTGCGCTCGGACCAGTCCGGCATTTACCGTATGCCCGCGACGGGCGGCACCGCCACACGCGTCACCTCGGCGGGAACCACACCGCATTTTGGCGCGTCAAACGACCGGATGTTTTACACAGAGTCGGGCGCGAACAAGCGCATGCTCGTCAGCGTGGATATGAACGGCGAAGCCAAACGCAACCATGCGAGCGGCGAGCTGACGACGATTTACGAAGTGTCGCCTGACGGCCATAACTTTGCCTTCCGCCAAAATTACGAAGCCTTTGTCATGCCGCTCTTGCCGGGCACGCAAGACGTGACCGCTTCGGCATCGGGTGGCGCGCTTCCGGTCGTAAAGGTCAGCAATGGCGGCGCCGATTATATGCATTGGAGCCGCAATGGCGACGCCCTGCATTGGGCGATTGGGCCGACATTGTACACGGCGCAGACCAATGCTTTTTATCCCAATGGCCCGCTGGCCAAGGATGCAAAACCCGTTAAATTTGACCCGCCGAAGCAAGGCCTATCGCTGTCCATGCCCGTTACCTCTGACCGTCCAACGGGCGTCGTTGCCTTCACCGGCGCGCGTGTTGTCACCATGGCGGACAAGAGCGGCGGGATCATCGACAATGCCGTGATTTTGGTCGAGAATGACCGGATTAAGGCCGTTGGCAAGGCGGGTGACTTCGCCATTCCTGCGGGCGCAAAGACAGTTAATGTCGCTGGCAAGACAATCATTCCCGGCCTTGTCGATGCCCATGCCCATGGCCCTTATGGCGTGGACGAAATGACCCCGCAGCAAAATTGGGTGAATATGCTCAACCTCGCAATGGGTATTACCACGCGCCATGACCCGTCGAGCAGCGCCGCCACTGTTTTCCCGGCTTTGGAGATGCAGCGGGCCGGCCTGTTGCTTGGGCCACGCTCCTTTTCCACTGGCGAGATTGTGTATGGCGCAAAAGCCGCGGACGTCTATGCCGAAATCAATAGCTTGGATGATGCCCTCGCACATGTCCGGCGGTTGAAGGCACAGGGCGCGCATAGCGTCAAAAACTACAACCAGCCGCGCCGTGAACAGCGTCAGCAAGTGGTCGCCGCCGCACTGCAGGAGAATATGCGTTCGGTCGCCGAAGGCGGTTCGCTGTTCGGTATGGACATGAACCTGATCGCCGATGGCAACACCACCGTCGAACATAATATCCCGCTCGACATCTTTTATGATGATGTGCTGCAATTCTTCTCTAAGTCGAAGGTGGGTTATACGCCGACGCTGGTGGTGACCTATGGCGGTCCAGCGGGCGACCCTTATTGGCGCGCACACACTGATGTCTTCCGGCATCCGTTGATGGCCAAGCATTATCCGCCAGCCGAGCTTGCGGCCAATAATGCCCGCCGCGAAATTGCGCCGGAAGAAGATTATGTCGACGATAACAGCGCGCGGGAGGCACATAAGCTTGCCAAGCTGGGCGTCCCTGTCTCCATCGGTGCGCATGGCCAAGAAGCCGGCATTGCCGCGCATTGGGAGCTTTGGTCCTTCGTCCGTGGCGGCATGTCCCCTATTGAAGCGCTCGCCGCTGGCACCATAGAGTCCGCACGCTCGCTGGGCTATGACAAGGATATAGGCTCCATCGCAGCAGGCAAGCTGGCTGATCTCGTCATCCTTGATGCCGACCCAAGCGTGGACATCCGCAATTCGGATAAGGTCGCAAAGGTGATGATCGGTGGCCGTCTATATGACGCAGCCACGCTGAATGAAGAAGTTACCGGAACGCGCAAGCGCATGCCTTATTATTGGGAATAAGCATTTTCCGATGACTGCAATTTTCCAGCCCGGGGCATATCCCGGGCTGGAGTTTTTTGGATATCAGGCGGCGTCCTTCGCTGCACGGCGGGCGGCGAGTTCTTCCACCGACTGTGCACGCATGAACGGGTTGGTTGCGCGTTCTAAGGCAATCGTCGTCGGCACGGTCGCCGCGCCACGGTCACGATGGGCAATGACATCTTCCAGACGCGCGGCAAGGTCGGCATTGTCCGGTTCGACCGTCACCGCAAAACGCGCGTTGCTGAGCGTATATTCATGCGCGCAGTAAATCGCGGTATCATCGCCCAAAGCCTCCAGCTTGCGCATATTGTCATACATCTGCGCGGCAGTGCCTTCGAACAAGCGGCCACATCCCATCGCGAATAATGTATCACCGACAAAGGCAGCTTGCGCGGTTGCGAAATGATAAGCGATATGCCCCGCAGTATGGGCAGGCACGTCGATCACGGTCGCACGCACGTCGCCCAATTGGACGATATCGCCGCCGCGCACCTGCACATCGAGCGTGGGTATGCGTTCGGCTTCGTCCGCAGGTCCGGTGATGACACACCCCGTCGCCGCCTTAATCTCTGCATTACCGCCGACATGGTCAGGGTGCCAATGCGTGTTCCAAATCTGCGTGATGGTCCATCCACGCGCCTCGGCCGCCGCCAAGACAGGGGGCGCTACTGCTGGATCGACCACCAAAGTCTCACCGCTACGCGCTTCATGCACCAACCAGACATAATTGTCCGACAAAACGGGTACGCGAACAATCTCCAGCATCGTCACCACACCCCGACATTGGGCATGCTCGCCCAAGGTTCCGCAGGCGGCAGATTACCCTGTTGCAGCAACTCAATCGAAATGCCGTCGGGGGTCCGCACAAAGGCCATATGCCCGTCGCGCGGCGGGCGGTTGATTGTCACCCCTGCATCCATCAGCCGCTGACAGGTCGCGTAAATATCATCGACGCGATAGGCCAAATGGCCAAAATTGCGCCCGCCGTCATATGCCTCCGGCGCGCTGCCATCTGCCGGCGGCCAGTTGTGCGTCAACTCCACCTCGGCAATGCCGGCCTGCCCCGGTGCCGCCAAAAATATCAGCGTGAAGCGTCCCGCTTCGCTGTCGAAACGGCGCACTTCCTCCAGCCCGATCAGCTTAAAAAAAGCGACCGTTGCATCGGGGTCGGTGACACGGATCATGCTGTGCAGATAGGTCGTCGGCATTTTCATTCCATTCACAAAAGCGCGTTGTTTCGAACATAGCCATGAACCTTGACCGCTGTCCACACAAGGGGTGGCGCGCTTATCTGGACTGCGCCGCATCTTGCGCTGCGGGCGTCTCCGCCGCCAAAGCCGCAAGCTGTGCCCTTGCGGTCGTGGCTTGCCGACTATTGGGGGCAATCTTAATGGCCTGTTCCCATTGCGTGCGCGCCATGTTGTCGTCGCCTGCGGCAATCGCGATATTGCCCGCCTCCAACGCCACCGCCGGATCGCTGGGCAGCACCGCCGCCGCGGTTTGAATAAAGGCCAGCGCATCGGGCAATTTGTTCAACCGCCGGGCCAAGGTTGCCGACAACAACCATGCCGCACCATTTTCGGGCGCCAACTGTCGCGCCGTTGCCAAGGCGGCTTCCCCATCGGCATTTTTGCCCAAGGCCACGAACGCCCGTGCGCGGTCAACTTCGCCATCGGCGCGTTCGTTATTATCGAGCGTATTCGACGCCAGCGCCTTACTAAGTGCGTCCACGGCAACATCTGCCTGCCCCGCCGCAATCGCGGCATTGCCCGCTTGTGCCCAGAAACGCGCGGCGCGGGGGTCGCCTTTTGCCGCCGCCAAAGTTGCGGCCTCGGTCAGGATCGGCACCGCAAGGTCAAATTTGAAATCTGTCGCCAGCGCAAAGCCATGACAAGCGCGCGCGAGATAACCGCCCTTTTCCTGCGCCCATAGGCTTGCGCTGGAAATCGCCGATACGGGGTCTTTGCCGGCAAGCGTCAGGCATTCGGCAAACTGCACCTCGTCCAAAGTCGGCAGCGGTTGCGCCGCGACGGGCGCGGCTTGGAGGAGAAAGAGGGGAAAGAGAAGCATGGAAAATCCTAAAAAAGGCCGTCACCCTGAACTTGTTTGTGCTCTGCAAGCCATCGGCTCCAGGGTCCATTGACCAACCTGAACTGAAACGTCAGTCACCATTGGTGAAACGCGTTCAGCAGGCCAACTTACCAACAACGTCGGTCAGCAGCGCAATATCCTGATCCCGCGAAAGCCGGTGGTCGCCATCCTTGACGCATATCGTCTGCACATCGGATGAACGCAGCGCATCGGCAAGCTTCAACGACGTTTCCCATGGCACATCGGGGTCGCATTGCCCGTGGATCAACCGCACGGGGCAATCAATCGCAATCTCCCCCGCCAACCGTAAATTGCTTTGCCCCGATTGCCAAAAACCGCGCGTGATGACCATCGGGTCATAACCATAATCGCTGGGCCTTTCGATGCGGCCATTGGCGGCGATGGTCGCGCGGTCGGCGGCATCAAAATCCCAGTCGGTAAAATCGGGCGCGGCAGCAATGCCGACCATCGCGGCAACTTGGTCGCCAAGTGCTTCGGCCACTAAGAGCATGAGCCACCCGCCCATGGACGAGCCAATCAAGATGATCGGCCCAATTTTGGCCTCCGCCAACACCGCCAAAACATCGTCGCGCCAAATATCGAGCGTGCCGTCTTCAAACGCGCCGTCGCTCTCACCGCAACCGGAATAATCCAAGCGGAGCATCCCCAAGTCTTGCGCCGCCGCCCATGCCGCCAGCGCCTGCGCCTTGCCGCCCTGCATGTCTGATTTATATCCGGGCAGAAAAACCAAAGTGGGTCCGCGCCCCGGCGAATGCCGATAGGCCAGACGCACGCCATCGGCGCGTGTGACGAATTGAGCGGCTAATTCCAACAGCGTCAAATCACCCAGTCAACGGTCATCATTTGCGTCACATCCTGCCCCTTCGCGCGGCGTTGTTCGACCATGATCGTATTCAACCGTTTCACCGTATCGCTGCCCGATGTGATGCACAGGCCCGGAATAACCGCATGGACCAAAGCCTTCATCCCACCCCAGATCATCTCAAAGCCAAAGCGGCTGGCGACCCCAAAATGTTCAACATAATTTTCATCGACGCTTTTGGGATGATCGACAAACAGGCGCTTGAACATATGGGGTTCCCTTATCGGATGCTGCGGTGGAAGATTGGGCCGAGTGTAACGCGAACCTTTAGTAAAATCAAAGCAGAAGCCCGATTTCGCTGTGCGGTCTTGCGTGATTCAGGAAAAGTCGTGAGTTGCGGGAGTAGGATTTCACGGCTTCGCCGTGGTCTCCGCAATGGCTATGCCATTGCTCCGGCTGAACAAGCTTCCAATCCAGCCCTTGCCACAGCCAACAAAAAAGGCCCCGTGAGGGGCCTATTTATGTTGGTTGCGGGAGTAGGATTTGAACCTACGACCTTCAGGTTATGAGCCTGACGAGCTACCGGGCTGCTCCATCCCGCGCCACCAAAATGTTCCGTATTTCAACAGAACAAAAACGCAAAAAGGCGGACATCCGTCGAATGAACGACAGCGGTCAGCCTATTGAATTATGAATGGGTTCTTCCAATGCACTTTATTAGCAAGCGCCGGCTGCAATGCCTGGCGACGCCCTACTCTTCCA
>CAIPUN010000120.1 GCA_903868245.1 uncultured Sphingomonadales bacterium
AAGGTCGCGAAAATCTCGGTCGTTGGCGTAGGCATGAAAAGCCATGCTGGCGTTGCCTCGACCATGTTCAGCAGCCTAGCCGACCGCAAAATCAACATTCAGGCAATTTCAACGTCCGAAATTAAGGTTAGCGTTCTAATCGATGAGGATGAAACAGAACTGGCCGTTCGCGTGCTGCATACCGCTTATGGGTTGGATGCAGATTAAAAAAATTGGTGCTAATTTATGACTAAACTCCAACATCTCATGCAACGTGGCACCGACTTTTTGGGCTGCGACGTGGCGATTATGTGCGGCGCTATGTCGTGGGTGTCGGAACGCAATCTTGTATCGGCAATTTCCAATGCGGGTGGCTTCGGCGTGATTGCCTGCGGCGCGATGACACCAGAATTGCTGGATGCAGAAATTGCCGCGACGAAAGCGCTGACGTCCAAGCCCTTTGGCGTAAACCTGATTACTATGCATCCGCAGATCATGGACCTGATTGCGATATGCGCGCGTCATCAGGTGAGCCATGTGGTGCTGGCCGGTGGACTGCCGCCCAAGGGCAGTATTGAGGCTATTAAGGATTTTGGCGCAAAGGTGATTTGCTTTGCACCTGCGCTAACGCTTGCGAAGAAATTTGCACGCTCTGGCGTCGATGCACTGGTGATTGAGGGCAGTGAGGCTGGCGGGCATATTGGGCCAGTCGCAACGTCCGTGTTGGCGCAGGAAATCTTGCCGGAGCTTGGCGATCAATTGCCGATTTTCGTTGCGGGCGGCATTGCCCGTGGCGGCGCAATAGCAAGCTATCTGGAAATGGGCGCAGCGGGTGTGCAGTTGGGCACGCGCTTTGTCTGCGCCCATGAAAGCATCGCGCACCCTAATTTCAAAGCGGCGTTCCTGCGCGCCAATGCCCGCGATGCCATCGCCAGTGTTCAAATTGACCCGCGCTTGCCTGTTATTCCGGTGCGGGCGTTGAAGAACAAGGGCACCGAAGAGTTCACCAAAAAGCAGGTGGAAATTGCTGCCATGCTCGATCGTGGCGAAATTGACATGGAAACGGCGCAACTGGAGATCGAAAAATATTGGGCAGGGGCGCTGCGCCGCGCGGTAATTGATGGCGATGTCGAATATGGTTCCGTGATGGCTGGGCAGTCGGTTGGCATGGTCCATGTCGAGCGGCCTGTGGTCGATATTATCGCGAAGTTGGTCGATGAGGCCAACGTCGCTTTGGCAAGGTGATAGATAATTCTCCCCATCGCCTAAAATTGGGGGTATAAACCGTCTTGCCAATGCAATACAGTGTGCGCATATCAGCTGGATGATCGATGACAATCTTCCGGAACTTACCCCGCTTGATCCCGCATTTATAACAACAAGTCGGATAGCCACTGCGCTTGGCTTGCTGCCATTTGTTGTTGGGGCAGGGGTGTTGGAGTTTGCACAATTGCTACCGCCTGGCAGTTTTCTTGTGCCCATGCTTTTGGTCTATGCTTTCGTTGCATATACTGTGCCGGCCCGCAAATATCGTCATTGGGGCTATGATATGGGGATGGGGCGGCTGCGCGTCGTGCGTGGATATATGTTTTATCGCGATACCTTTGTCCCCTTTGGGCGGATTCAGCATATTGATGTGGACCAAGGCCCGATCGACCGGCGCTATGGCCTTGCGACGCTGACAGTTCACACGGCCGGCAATCACAACAGCACCGTGACGTTGCCAGGTTTGGCGCATGCCGACGCGCTGGCGATGCGCGAGGCCATTCGCGCCGCCATTCGGCAAGAACTGTTGTGAACCAAGCCATAGAAGGTCCCATTGATGTAACCGAGCAGGAGGGCGAGCGGCTGCATATCAGCGGTCTGTTCGTCGCTTTTATTTCGGGCCTGCCTCAATTGCTTTTTCCTTTGCTTGCTGCCGTTTTTGGGGCGCGAAAATCAGACAATCCTGCGCTTATTCCCATTATGATCGCGGTTGTGCTGGCGCTCAGCCTATTCTTCCGCTGGCTAACATGGCTGCGTTTTCGCTATCATGTAGGTGACGATGATATCCGCGTTGAAAAAGGCATATTGAACCGCACGGCCCGCTCCATTCCCTACGAACGCATTCAGGATGTGAGCATACAGCAAAAGCCGCTGGCGCGCATGTTGGGGCTCAGCGAGGTCAAGTTTGAAACCGGTGGCGGGGATGGTGATGATGCTAAGTTAAGCTTCGTTACTTTGGACGAAGCGAACCGGCTGCGCGCATTGGTGCGTTCGCGCAAGGCGGGCGTAGCGGTGGCGCAAGATATTCCAGTGATGGACGAATCCGAGGATGCGGAAACCCTTTTCGCGATGGACGGTAAACGCGTCTTTACCCTTGGCCTCTATTCCTTTTCACTCGTTATATTTGTGGTTCTTGGCGGTTTTTCCCAGCAGTTTGACTTTCTGCTGCCGTTTGATTTTTGGGATTTGAAACGCTGGGTTGGTCTTGCCGAAGACAGCGGCGTGCGCGTCAGCACACTCAATGGCGTCAGCATGGCAGGACAATTGACCTTGGCCTTTGGGGCTTTCACCAGCCTGATTTTCATTGGCTTTGCTTCGGGTGTTGGGCGCACTTTCTTACGCGAGCATGGGTTTCGCCTGACCCAAACGCCAAAGGGTTTCCGGCGGCGGCGCGGTCTTTTCACCCTAACCGATGTCGTTATGCCCACGCACCGGGTGCAGGCGGCGGTTGTACAGACTGGACCAATCCGAAAACGGTCCGGTTGGCACAGCCTGAAATTTGTGAGCCTTGCCCAGGATAGCAAGGAGGAAAGCAATTATGTCGCCGCGCCTTTGGCAACGTTGGACGAGGTCTGGCGCATATCGCAGGCTGCGGGGATTGACGCACCGGATGGCGACGAAGCGCTGCGTAAAGGTGCAGTTTTGCACTGGATGATCCAGTTAGCCCTGTTTGTACCGCCGTTACTGATTGCTATGGCGGCACTGCTCATATTCGCAGATAGGCCCTTGGCGCCCTTGCTGTTTTTGTTGCTATTGTTGGTCGTTGCCGCATGCCTTTTTTGGTGTGACTGGCGCAAATATAGGTTCGGGCTAGATGCGCAGCAATTATACCTGCGGCGTGGCTGGTGGCAGCAGAAATTGATGCTTACACCGCAAGTAAAGGTGCAAAGCATAGAGATTGCGCAAGGGCCATTGGCACGGCGTTACGGGCTGGCCTCGCTCAAGTTCGGGATCGCAGGCGGCACGCTGGAGATGGTCGCGCTGCCGCTGTCGACGGCGCTGGCAATTCGCAAGGCGGTTATGGAAATGGTCGCAGCCGTGGATTATTCAGCGATCAATCAATCGCGTTAGCCACCTGCGTTTCAATCACGCTGCCATCGTCCTTACGCAACGTCATCGTCACCTTTTTTGTTGCCCAATCAATGTCGATTTGCCCGAAGTTCGGGATGCCCCAAAATCCACCTGTCCGGCGTGGGTCGGGTTCCCGTTCGCGGCCATCCCCTTTGCCAAAGGCGAAATTGAGCGAGCTGGATGTGAAATCCCATAATGGCTTGGATAGTCCGGGGGCATTGGTTTTGTAAAAACCGCCGCTATGTCGGTCGCCGGTCAGGAAAATGGCGTTGTTCACGCCCTTTTGACCGAGCAACGCATATAGGCGATCGCGTTCCTTGGGAAAATTGGTCCAGCCTTCGAAATTATGCGCGTCGGTAATCACCTGAGTCGATGAAATGATGAAGCGCAGTTCGGCAGGTTTTTCAAGTTCCTGCGCCAACCAGTCCCATTGCGCTTGGCCCAATATCGTCGCTTTGGGGTCCATGTTGGGAATGTACCAACCCAGCGTCGGGCCGGGGTCACGATAGGTCATGGTTGCCAGGTCTGATCGGAAAAAGCGGCCATCGAGCATGATGAACTGCACGCGCTTGCCCTTTGGCCCCACGATGCGGCTTTCATACACGCCGGGGCGGGACTTTACCTCGTCCGAGGAACCCCAATAGGTTTCATAGGCTTTCTCTGCCCACTCCTTGAACGCAAAAGCGCCGCCGGCGTCATTGGCGCCATAATCATGATCGTCCCACGCGGTCATCATTGGCACACTGCGTCGGAAGCGGTCGAACTCCACGCGGCTGCTGAGCTTTTTATAGCTTGCGGCCAATGTCGGGATATCGGCGCCATTGGTAGGCCTTGTGTCGCCATAGACATTGTCACCAATCAGCAGAAAAGCCTGCGGATTTTGCGCGGCTATGACGTCCCAAAACGTCATGTCGCGATTTTCGTTCAGGCAACTGCCAAAGGCGAAACGCGTGATGACCGTATCGGCCGCTAGAGAGGGGTTAGGGGCTGCCTTTGGTAATTTGGCGTCTAGGGTAGCGTAATAAGGCCGAAGTGCCTCCTGCGCGCTCTGTGGGGCAACTGGGGGTATATTAGAAGTCGATGTCACGCTGATGGCGCAGCCAGAGAGCAAAAGGGGTATAATCGGGAGGGCATATTTCATGGTCTGACCTTGCCTTTGATGAATAACTGGACTGTCCCTTCCTCGTCGTTGAAGAGATTCGCGTCAATCCCGTAAACATGCGCCAAGTTAGCAGGCGTTATGACATTATCGACGCTGCCCTGCGCGAATAACCGGCCCTCATGCAGCAACACAAGATGGTCGGCAAAGCGCACCGCATATTGCAAATCATGCAGCACCGCGACGACGCCTTTTCCGGCTTCCGCCTGCCGTTGCAGCAAGCTCAAAATGTCGAGTTGAAAGCCGGGATCAAGGTTCGCGAGCGGTTCATCCGCCAATATCCATTCGGGTTCGCCCGCGAGCACGCGCGCCAGAAGAACACGGGTGCGTTCGCCGCCCGATAGCTGCGTGACTGGACGATCGGCGAAGCCTTCGGTGGCGGTCGCTGACATTGCCGCCGAAATCGCCCTGCGGTCGTTTGCGGATGGTCCTGCGCCGCGCATATGGGGAATGCGGCCAAGCGCAACTAAAGCCTCTGACGGTATCGCCCAATGTGTTTCTGCGCCTTGCGGCAAAAGGCCGATTTGGCGAGCGCGGGTGGTTGGAGGCATTTCGGTGATGTCGGCGTCATGCAGGCTAACGGTGCCGGTTTGCGGTTTCAAAAGGCCCGCAAGGCACGCGAGCAAGGTCGACTTGCCTGCGCCATTGGGGCCAAGAATGACGGTGAACTTTCCGGCCTCAAATTTCGCGTCAATGCCTTCTAACGTCGGCTGATGCGCATGGGCAAAACTAAGGTTGCGGACGGTTAAAGTCATACGGCACCCTTGCGATAACGCAGCAACAGCAAAAGGAAAAACGGCGCGCCCAGCACCGCCATGGCAATGCCCAGCCGCATTTCACCGGGGCCGGGGATTAAGCGGACAAGGCTATCAGCCGTCAGCGTCAGGATCGCGCCGCCCAAGGCCGAGGGCAGCAATATTCTCGATGGCTGTTCGCCATAGACAGCGCGGATGAGATGCGGGACAATGAGCCCAACAAAGCCGACCACACCCGACACCGCGACCGATGCGCCAACGGCAAGACCCACGCCCAGCACGATTATCCACTGTAGGCGTAACAGATTGATACCAAGGCTTTTTGCGCCATTTTCGCCCAAAGTCAGCGCATCCAAAGCGCGGCCAGTGGAGAGCAATAACGCGACGCCCAGCACCATGAAGGGTAAAGCGGTCCAGACATCAGCCATCAACCGGTCAGTCAGCGCGCCCATCAGCCAGTTGATGATTTCACTGGCGGCAAAGGGGTTGGGCGCGATGCTGATGACAAAGGCGGTCAACGCGCCCGCCAAGGTTGACAGCACCATGCCGCCCAGAATGAAACCAATGGGGCCACCGTCACGTGAAATTGCCAGCAATAACAATATGCTAAATCCTGCACCCAGCATTGCGCAGGCGAATACGCCGAAGGGCAGCAGATTGAGCCCAAGGTAAATCGCGCCGACGCCGCCCAAAGCCGCGCTTGCTGACACGCCCAGTACCGTCGGGTCCGCCAACGGATTGCGCAGATAGCCCTGTAGCACCGCGCCCGAAAGCCCGAGCACCGCGCCAATGCAAAGCCCAAGCACCGCGCGGGGCAGGCGCAATTCTGCGAATATCCAGCCATCGGCATTGTCCGCCGCCCAAGAAATTGGCCAAATCCAGACCTTCCCCGCCATCAGCGACAGTAGGAACGCGGCGACCGTGAGCAGCAGGAGGAGCGAAGTTAGTGCACGCGGCTTCATGGCTTGCTTTCCTCGAATGCGGCGCGGGTTTTCGCCAATATCGCCGACACTTTAATAATCGTTGGACCGCCGCAGAATAACAGCCTGTCAGGAAAATCGACAATGCGGGTGCGCCCGTCCAAATGGCTGAGCAATGCCTGCCGTGCGCGCCCTTCACGGGCGTCAGCACCACCGGCATTGGTGGGCATGAAAATCACCATTGGCGGGTTGCGCATCAGGGTCTCTAACGGCAGAACACCCCATGAGGATAGACCATATTGCGCGCTGGCGTTGCGAAAGCCGTGGCGCGCCAGCAATTCGTCCTGCAACGTACCTTTACCCGCCACAAATCCGCCATTTTGCCAGATAATCGCCGAGACAAATGGTCCGGAAAATTGGGTGCTGGGTAGCGATTCCAGAATGTCGGAAATCAGCGCTTCTCCAGCATCTGTCCTGTCGAGTGCGGCGGCGATGGTTCGGATCTGTTGCATGTCGTCGGCGATGGTCGGCGCGACACCCAGCGCCACGGATTTAATGCCCGCCCGCGCGAGCACCGCATTGGTGCCCCCGCTGGCAAGATTTCCGGTGAGCACCAGCTTAGGCCGCGCCAACAATAATTCCTCTGCGCTCATGCCAATGGCGGGAAATTGCCGCGCCCATGTCAAAGGTGCGGACGCGCTATCGGCGTCATGCGAATAGATGCTGATGGCGCTGACTTGTCCGGGCAATGCAATGTGCGCGAGCACAGCATCAATGCATGGATTGTTCGACACGACACCATATGGCGCAATGACAGGCGGGCGGGCGCAACCCGCCAAGGCAAAAGCCGCAAGGAGGCACAAGCCAAAGCGCATCAGAATTTGGCCCGCACGCCCAACGTCGCGTTCCGGCCAAAGCTGTTATAGCCTGCGACCACCGTGTAATCGGCGCCCAGCAGATTATCGATGCGGCTATACAGTTCCAGCGCGTCGGTTAGCGGCATCGACGCCCGAAGCCCGAATAAGGCATAGCTTTTGAGGCGCACTGTATTTGCGACATCGTCGAAGCTGTCGCCTATCCAGTATATGCTGCTGCCGACCGATAGGCCAAAGGGCGTCTGCCAATCGGCGGTCAGGCTGGCACTATGTTGTGGGCGTAATGTCTGCCTTTTGCCGAAATTTCCGCCTGTGCTGCGGTTGATGGCGTCCACCCGCGTGTAGCTTGCTTGTATGTTGAAGTTGTCGATAGGGGTCAGGTTAACTCCAGCTTCAAGTCCCTTTGACGTCACCTTATCGATGTTTTCCGATTGGCCAGTGACCGATGAAAACGCAATCAGGTCGTTGCTGCGGCGGTTGAAATAGGTCGCGAAGATTTGGGCTTTATTGCCAAGAAGTTGGTGTTCAACGCCGAGATCGAAATTGCGGGCAGTTTCGGGCTTGAGGTTCAGATTGCCATAAGGTGGCTGCCCTTCGGTCAAAGTGGGTGCGCGAAACCCTTCGCCATAGGTCGCGCGGAACATTGTCCGCCCATTGTTAGGCGTAAAGGCCGCGTTGCCGCCAAAGGTCGTTTGTCCGCCATAATCATCATAGATATCATGTCGCCCCCCCGCGGTCAGCGTCAGGCCGGAGAGTGGACGCAATATCATTTGGGCAAAACCGCTGGCAACATCATTGCGGGCGATATCGGGCGCCGCACCTTCGAACGAGGTGCTGGCAAAGCTACGTTCATATTCTGCGCCCGCCACGAAAGTCAGCGCATCGTTCAGGTCAAACGCCATGTGCAGTTCGGCCCTGTCAATCGCGCCGCGCACGTTGAAATTGTTGAAACTGAATACCACCGGATCGGTGCCAATTCTTTTTATGTCGGTGCGGGTGTAAGCAATGCGGCTTTGCAAGCGGCCATCGAGCAGGTCGATATTCGCCCCAACATAGCCGACAAATTGCCGGTTGCGCGACACGGGTAAGCCATTCGCGCCAAGCCCAAAGGCCGTGTCATATGCAACCGTGGCGCGGTTGTAATAGCTACGAAAATCAAAGCTTAGGCTATCGCTGATTTTGATCTTCAACCGCGCATTGCCCGTCAGATTGTCATAGCCGTCGCGTTCGGTGCCACCAGCCAGCGCGGAAATGCCATCGCTGTTCACGAAAGAACCGCCGACGCTGCCTTCCAGAGCGCCACTGCTGCCCGCAAGATTGGCGTTCAACCTTTTGGTATCATAAGCCCCATATTCGGCCCCCATCCGGCCTTCCAAACCCGTCACGGGCGCGATGGATTGGACATTCACAACGCCGCCAATGGCTTGGCTGCCCCAAATGACGGAATTGGGCCCACGCAAGATTTCGACGCGGCCAATATTGCCCGTCATCAATGCGCCAAAGTCGAAGGCCCCATTCGGGCTGGACAGATCGTTGATCCGGACGCCGTCGATGAGAACCAATGTCTGCGCGCTGCTACCGCCGCGGATAAAGGCGCTGCTCTGGCTGCCAAGCCCACCGCGCGTTGCGATGCGGACGCCTGGCACGGTCTGCAGCGCTTCTGCGATACTAGCGCTTTGTAATTGGTCCAATCGGTCGCGATCAACAATGTCGATTGCCTGTCCGGTTTCAGATCGCGGCTGGGCAAAGCCGCTGGCGGTGACGACAATTTCATCCTCCGCCGTCTGCGCAAATGCCGAGAAGGGCAGCATCGCAAGCGCGGCTGCCGTCGTTTTTAACCAGGTCACGGATATATCTCCTTCGCATGACGTTCAACAGTATGTCGTCACGCGGAGGCAAACCCCGATTGCGCCAGTGTCCCGCAAGCACAAAGGACAAACCGCAATCAGGCAGGTCTCCTGGCTTCCGGGTCACTGCTCTTGCCCCGCCTTCCCAGTTTCACGGTTACCCGTTTTCCCAGTGGCATTTGGAGCAAAAGCTCGCCGGTTACAGTTGCGGGAACAGCGCCGGATTTCCGCCGGCTTCCCTATTATCCACGCTCTCGCGCAGACCTGGTGCGTGCTGCGAGGTTAGGCGGGTTTTAGATGGAGGGCAAGGGGGCGGCGCGATGGCGCGCTTAATGCCGCGTTTTCCCGGGGCGCTGCATGCCCCAAAATTGGGGGCCTTCGGGCACTTGCCAACTATGTTTTATGGCAAAGCCAAAGCTTTGGTACAAAGCGATGTTATGTTCGTCCGCGGTTTCCAAATAGGCGGGTAGGCCATCTTGATCGACGCGGTCTAGCCCAGCGCGGATCGCCGCACCGCCAAATCCCTTGCCCTGAAAATCGGGATCGCAACCAGCAAAATGCAAATACCAGACAGGCTCCTGCGGCAAATGCTTTTCGATCAAATTGGATATTTCTAGCCCGCGCAAAATCGAGAAACGCAATTGCTGCACAAAGGGAATGAACAGCCGCGCGGTGTCAAATAAGGAATCGCGCGCTTGGCCGGGGCCGCGCCATAAGGTGACGGCCTCTATGCCTTCGGTTCCGAACACCGCGCCTTTGCGATGTTCGTCGCGCAGGAACAGATGAAATGCCCCCGTCAGCCGCCGTGCGCGTAAGGCCGGATCGGGTATGACATAGCTCCATCCGGACTCATTCTGGAACGCGCGCGCCAAAGTCTCGGCGATCTCCAGATTGTCTGTGGGCTTAAGTAGCTTCGCGTGCGGCAAGATTATCCCTTTGCCTGCGTCATGATCGGGAGATTGCGGACGCGCTTGCCCGTCGCCGCAAATAAGGCGTTGGCCAAGGCGGGCGCGGCGGGTGGAACACCGGGTTCACCAATGCCGCCCATTGGCGCGCCGCTGTTCAGGAAGTGGATATCCTGCACCAGCGGGGCTTGCGCCATGGTCATCAACGGATAATCGCTGAGATTACTTTGCTGCACTTTGCCGTTTTCCAGCGTGATCGCCTCGCTTATGGCCGAGGACAGGCCCATGATCGTGCCGCCCTCAATCTGCGCCATGGCGGCGTCGGGGTTCACGATGCTGCCTGCGTCCACGACCGTGGTGACCTTGTGCACTTTGGGCATGCCATCTGCGCCAACTGATGCTTCCACGACCTGCGCAACAATAGTTTTGAAGCTTTCGACCAAGGCGACGCCGCGTCCACGTCCGGCAGGAAGTGGCGTGCCCCATCCGCTGCGCGCCGCGACTTCGTCGAGAACACGCAAATGCCGTGAATCCGCCTTCAAATGATTGCGGCGGAAAATGACGGGGTCTTCGCCCGCGGCATGCGCCAATTCATCCATGAAACTTTCATTGTAAAAGGCTTGCTGTGTCGAATTGACCGAGCGCCACGCGCCCGTTTGCTGGTTCGACACATGCGCAAAATGCCGCCGCGACACGGCGGGCAAGATGTAGGGAAATACGGTCTCACTCTCTGCGCTTTCGGGTTGGACATAATCATTGCGGTAAGCGGCAATGCGTTTCTTGTCGGTCAGTGAAGCCGTCAGAACCGCCGAGCTTTGCGGGCGATAGGCACCTTGCGCAACCTCTTCCTCCCGGCTCCAGATAAGCTTTACAGGATAAGGCAATTGCATGGCCAGTTTGGTCACTTGGCCTACAATTTCCATATACATGGGCAAGCGGCGGCCAAAGCTGCCGCCGATGATCATCGGGTGGAAAGTGACATTATCGGCATCAAGGCCGGAAACCTCGACCGCCAACATTTTGGTCGCGAGCGGATCCTGCATCCCGCCCCAAATGTCGAGCTTGCCGTCCTTATATTGCGCGGTCAGCGCAAAGGGTTCCATCATCGCATGGTGCAGGAACGGCAATTGATATTTGGCTTCTATCGGCTTGGCGCCAAGCGCTGCTTGCACATCGCCTTCGCCCGCTTCGCCTTCGGCTTCGCCCTTTGCGATTGCTGCGTCATGCGCGGCGAATATCGATGCAGTTGAAACGCCGGCATGGCCACCGTCGCTAAAGCTGGGGGCCAAAGCACGCAGGCCGGAAATTGCCGGCCAATAACCCTTGGCCACGACGGCAACGGCATCATCCAACTTGATGACCTTCTCCACGCCCTTAATCGCTAAGGCAGGTGCGGTGTCGACGGACGTTAGCTTGCCGCCGCGGACAGGTGCGGCTTGTATCGTTGCTATCCGCATGTCGGGGATTGCGAAATCGATCCCATATTGCGCACTACCGTCGACCTTTGCCGGAATATCAAGCCGCTGCATCGATTGGCGCATCAAGCGATATTGCGAGGGGTCTTTTAACTTGGGTTCATTATCGAGCGACAAGGTGGCTGCCTCTGCTGCTAGCTCCCCATAACGCAAAGACCGGCTCGATTTTGCGTGAATGACGCGGCTGTCCTGCGTGGTCAGCTCGCCGACGGGGGCATTTAGCCGCTTGGCTGCGGTTTCCATCAACGCAAGCCGCGTCGCCGCACCCACCTTTTGAAAGGTCACTTGACCCGTGAAGCGCAAGGCGGTGGAACCACCGGTCATCTGTAGGTTCATTTGCCGCGCAATGAACGATAAAAAGGATTGCGGAATGCCGTTGATGATCGCGGGCTTGCCCGTCATGTCGGCGAGGAATCCACGACCCAAGCCGACATTGGCAAAGGCGGGTTCCGCAGGCGCCGAGACGATGCGCACCTGATCCCATGCGGCGTCCAATTCTTCGGCGAGCATTTGCGCAAGGCCCGTATTTGCTCCCTGACCAATGTCGGTGTGCGGCGAATAAATGGTGATGACGTCGTCTTCGCTGATTTTCAGCCAGGTCGCGAAACTATGCTCGCCTTCACCTGTTATGCGGGCCTTGGCGTCTTTGGCGGCGTTGCTGTCGGCGATTGAAATGCCGAAAAGGCCAGCACCGACGATGGCGACACCGCCGATTAAAAACGCGCGGCGCTTGACGCCCTTGCGCTTGAGCGGCGCTTCGGGGGCATTATCGACTGTGGCGTTGTCGGCCATTAGACGTCTCCCTCTACAGCTTGCGCCGCCTGTCCGGTGGCGGCACGAATGGCCTTGCGGATGCGCGGATAGGTGCCGCAGCGACAGAGGTTCGTCATCGCCGCGTCAATTTGCGCATCGCTTGGGCGGCCGGTTTTTTCGATAAGCGCGACGGCAGCCATGATTTGACCGGACTGGCAATAGCCGCATTGCGGCACTTGCGCCGCTATCCAAGCCTGTTGCACCGCATGCAGCGTGCCATCAGCGGATTTGAGGCCTTCAATCGTGGTAATCGATTTACCAGCCACTTCGCTCACCGGCAGGCTGCAAGAACGGGTGGGTTCGCCATTGACATGCACGGTGCACGCGCCGCACGCGGCAACACCGCAACCGAATTTTGTGCCGGTTAAGCCAAGTTCTTCTCGAATGACCCACAATAAGGGCGTGTCCGGTTCAGCGGACAGGGCAACTGCTTTGCCGTTGATTGACGTCTGAATTGCCATACAAAGAAGCTCCCACCCTTGGTTGCGTTTCATATAGCAACGCTTCGGTCACTTTGCTAGCGGGTAGCCATGAAAACGGGCAGTGCCAATCATGATCGCATCCTTGCCGCCGCGCGGGATTGGGCAGGCGCGCCCATGGCGATTGCGACGGTTGTCGAAACGTGGAAATCTGCGCCTTGTCCGACTGGCACGCATATGCTGGTCCACGCCGATGGGCGGTTTGTAGGTTCGGTATCGGGCGGCTGTGTCGAGGCAGATGTTTTGGAACGCGCGCAAATGGTGCTGGCGGGCGCGTCCGCGGTGCTCAGGCGGTACGGCGTCGCCGATGACGCTGCATGGGACGTTGGCCTGCCCTGTGGCGGCGATATTGTGGTGCTGGTGCAGCCGGTGTCAGACCTTGGCTTTCCCGAAAGCCTGTTTACGGACATCTTCAACGCGCGGGGCAATGGAGCAACCTTGTCCGTGCTGACCGACCTTGCCACGGGCCGCAGTATAGCATCGGACGACGCGCAGACGGACGGCTTTGTAAATGTCTATTATCCACCCCGCCGCTTGCTGATTGTCGGCGCGGTGGAAATTGCCGCGGCATTATCGGCGATTGCGGTGTCACAAGGCATAGATGTGACCTTATGCGACCCGCGCGGACGGTTTTTGACTGAAGATCGTTTTCCCGGCGTGCGCCTGGATGATCGTTGGCCCGATGATGCGGTGCAAGCCTTTGCGCCCGATAGCCGCAGCGCCATAGTGACCTTAAGCCATGATCCCAAAATTGATGATCCGGCGTTGATAGCTGCATTGGCAAGTCCTGCGGCCTATGTGGCGGCCTTGGGTTCGGTCCGGTCGCATCAGGCGCGGTTGTCGCGGCTGTCTGCGGCGGGGATCAGCGCGGAACAATGCGCGCGCATAGAAGGGCCAGCGGGCGTTGCGATTAACGCGATCAGCGCGCCGGAAATCGCGCTGTCGATTGCGGGCGGGATGATCCGCGCGTTTAATCTGGGCTTGCGGTAATGGAGGCCAAGCAGGTCGCAATTGTCATCCTTGCCGCCGGACATGCGCGTCGTTTTGGTTCGGATAAGTTGATGGCGGATTTGGATGGCGCGCCGCTCGGGATATGCGCCGCGCGCAATTTGGCCGACATTCCGGCCGCAGCGCATTTTGCGGTGTGTCAGCCGGGGGCAGCGATAGCGCCGCATTATGCAGATTTTGGCTATTCTATCCTTGAAAATCCCAATGCCGATTTAGGCCTATCATCCTCGCTCCACCGCGCGGTCGATGCGGCTGCGAAGACCAAGGCGCAGGCCTTGCTGATTGTGCTGGCGGATATGCCGTTCCTTGTCGCTGCGCATATCAATGCGCTGATCGCGGCGTGCGACAATGACATCATTGCGTCGGTAGACGGAGGCCAATCGATGCCGCCCGCGATTTTTCCGCGGTCCACTTGGCCGTTGCTGTTGGACACAAAGGGCGATGCTGGCGCGCGGCAAATTCTGGCACAGGCCCGCTATTTGGCCGCGCCCATAGGCAGTTTGCTGGACATAGACACGCCAGATGATTTGGCGGCTTCAAAATCGCTGCCGCTTGGCATAGACCACGCATTATGAACCAGCCCTCCGCTCGCCCCGCGATTGAAGCCGCCTTGCGCAACCCCAACCTTATGGCGGCGGCGGTGGCTTTGTCGGAAAACCGGTTGGAGGATGCAGAACCGATTTTGCGCGGGCATTTGCGCAATGCGCCAACGGATGTGGCGGCGATCCGCATGATGGCCGAACTGGCCGCGCGCGTTGGCCGGTTGAAAGATAGCGAGGCTTTGTTGCGGCGCGCATTGGAACTGACGCCGGATTTTGGCGCCGCGCGGGCCAATTTGGCGACGATATTGTATAAACAAAATCGCTTTCCAGAGGCGCTGGAGCATCTCAACGCCGTTTTGGCGGAAGGCGGTGACAAGCCTGTCCAACAAAATCTGAAAGCCGCAACGCTTGGTCGGATTGGCGGCTATGAAGAAGCTGTCGCGCTGTATCAGGAACTGACCGCCCGTTTCCCCGACCATGCAAAATTATGGATGAGCTATGGCCATATGCTCAAGACCGTGGGCAAGCAGGATGAGAGTATTGCGGCGTATCGGCGCGCTCTGGCGGCGGAACCCACTTTGGGTGAAGTCTATTGGAGCCTCGCCAATTTAAAGACAGTTAGCTTCTCTGAGGATGATGTCGCCGCAATGCACATGGCTTTGACGACGCCAGGGCTTGGCATGGAGGATGCATATCACCTTCATTTCGCACTGGGTAAGGCGATGGAGGAGTGCGCCGATCATGACGCGGCGTTCGCGCATTATGCCAAGGCGAACGCGATGCGCAGTGCCGAGCTAGATTATGATCCGCATTTGGTGCGCACGCAGGTCGATAATATCATCGCTTTATGCACGGCGGAATTTTGGAATGCGCGCACAGGGCAGGGGCATGATGCGCCCGACCCGATTTTCATCATTGGCATGCCGCGTGCAGGTTCAACGCTGATTGAACAAATCCTTGCCAGCCATTCGATGGTCGAAGGCACCATGGAATTACCGGATATTCCGGCGATGACCATTCGCGAAGGCCGCGACACGGGCTGGGTTGACGCGCTGCGCGGCTTTAGCGCGCAGGACGCCGAGCGGCTGGGTGCAGAGTTTATCGAACGCACCCGTATCCAGCGCAAGACGACCAAGCCATTCTTCATCGATAAGTTGCCCAACAACTGGAATTATGTCGCTTTCATCCGGCTGATCCTGCCCAATGCCAAAATCATCGACGCGCGGCGGCATCCGCTCGATTGCTGTTTTTCCAATTACCGGCAGCATTTTGCCAAGGGGCAGGCGTTTAGTTACGACCTTGCCCATATGGGGCAATATTATGCCGATTATGTGCGGTTGATGGCGCATGTCGACAAGGTTGCGCCAGGATATGTCTACCGCGTCATACATGAACAATTATTGGAAAATCCAGAACGCGAAATTCGTGGGCTATTGGACTATTTGGGCCTTCCGTTTGAAGATAATTGTTTGAATTTCCATCAAAACACCCGCGCCGTGCGGACGGCGTCCAGCGAGCAAGTGCGCCGTCCCATCAACCGCGATGGCGTCGATCAATGGAAGCCCTACGCGAAGCATCTGGAGCCATTGAAGCGCGCATTAGGCGGGTTGTGGGCAACCTATCCTGCCATATCATAGTTGCCACGATGCAACACAATGAGGTAAACTGGCTTCCAAATTGGCGTTTAGGCGAAAATATATTGCGTGCCTGCGCGTTTAGGAGCCTATTTGTATCAAATTAACCAAGAGGGGGTAATTGTGCGTAAACTAAATCATCGGACCAAAGTCCGCACGGCTATGGCCGCATTGCTGACATCAACGGCTTTTGGCGTTGCCGTTCCTGCAATGGCGCAGGATGCAGCTGATACGGACAGCGACGTCATCGTTGTGACCGCGCAAAAGCGCGAACAGAATTTGCAAGACGTGCCAATCGCGATCAACGCCATCGGCAATGAAAAGCTGGACCAATTGCAGGTCAGCGAATTGCAGGATATCATAAAATTCCTGCCATCGGTCACCATTCAGCAAGGCGGACCCGGTTTCGCGCAGGTGTACTTCCGCGGCGTAGCCTCGGGCGAAAACGCGAACCACTCGGCTTCGCTGCCCACGGTCGGCACCTATCTCGACGAAATGCCGATCACGACCATTCAAGGTGCGCTCGATCTGCATGCCTATGACCTTGCACGCGTTGAGGCGCTTGCTGGACCACAGGGCACATTATATGGCGCTAGTTCGATGGCTGGCACGTTGAAGCTGGTTACCAACGCACCTGATCCTTCGGGTTTCTACGGTAGCGCTGGCGTCGAGCTGAACACTTTGGCGCATGGCGATTTCGGATCGATTTACGAAGGCTTTGTCAACGTGCCGATCGCGGAAGGTGCTGCGGCGCGTCTGGTTGGCTGGTATCGCAACGATGGCGGCTATATCGACAATATTGCGGGTAGCCGTACATATGCCTCATCAGGCATC
>CAIPUN010000121.1 GCA_903868245.1 uncultured Sphingomonadales bacterium
ATAACAATGCCGTTCCGCTTTCGACCCAAGGTGCGCGGCATTGCCTGAAAAACGTTTCTGCATCGGTCGATGGTGAGACGATGGAGTGGGACGCCGATTTGCTGGCCGTATCTGGTGGGTTTACGCCCGTTGTGCATCTGCACATGCAAGCGGGCGGGACGCTTGACTGGAATGAAGATGCGCAAGCCTTCATCCCCGCCAGTTCGCGTCAAAATGTGACAACCATCGGCGGCGCTGCGGAGCCACAGCCGATATTCAAAATGGTGCCCGTTTCCAGCCCCAAGAAAAGCTTCATCGATTTCCAAAATGATGTGACGCTGGCGGATGTCGATCTGGCTTGGGCAGAGGGCTATCGCTCGGTCGAGCATCTCAAACGCTACACCACTTTGGGCATGGCCACCGATCAGGGCAAGCTCAGCAATATGGCCGCATTGGGGCGCTTGGCCGAAAAGCAAGGCGTCGCGATTCCAGAGGCTGGGCTGACCACATTCCGTCCCCCTTATACGCCCGTGACGATGGGCTTGATCGCGGGTGCGGGCGCAAAAAATGCAGGCGCGCATGTCCGTCGTCTTGCATTATATGACGTGCACGCAGCAAAAAATCCGATCTGGCAACCGCTGGGCTATTGGTTCCGCCCGCGCGCTTACCCTATAAGCGGCGAAAGTTTGGCGCAAGCTGCACTGCGTGAGGCAAAGGCCGTGCGGAACAATGTCGGGATGACCGACGTGTCAACCTTGGCCAAATTTGAAGTCAGCGGCCCCGATGCTGCGGCCTTTTTGGAGATCATCTGCGCCACCACGGTGAGCAAACTGGCCGTCGGGCGCGGGCGCTACACCTTCATGCTGCGCGAAGATGGCATTGTTTTTGATGACGGCACTGTGTGGCGATTGGACGAGAACCGCTATCTGCTCACCAGCTCGACTGGCGGCGCGGATCGGATGGCGACGCATATCTCTTATGTCCGCCAATATCTGTGCCCGCATTTGCGGGTGTCCGCCGTCAATGTGCAAGAACATCACGCCGGCATTGCAATCGCCGGGCCAACGGCAAAAGCGGTCCTCACAACGTTAATCGGTGAAGAGCCGCCACGCCATATGTCAACCGTTCCGGCCGTCATCGCGGGCGTTCCAGTGATCATCTTGGCCGCCAGCTATAGCGGCGAACGCGCGTTCGAAATCTATATCGGGGCAAACGACGCGGCAACGGTCTGGGCTGCCTGCGAGACGCAAGTGATGACAGTCGGCGGCGCGTTATACGGGCTGGAGGCGATGGAGTTTCTGCGCATTGAAAAGGGCCATTTGGTCGTAGGCGGCGAGGTCGACGGGCGGATGACGCCGCATGATCTGGCACTCGACAAAATGCTCAACAAGGCGGGTGGATATATTGGCGCTTCGGGCCTTGTCCGCCCCGCTCTGTCCGAATCCGGGCGGCGACAGTTAGTTGGGTTGGAGGCGCTGGAGGGCGATATTCCAGAAGGGTCGATGCTCATCCCCAGCGAAGGAGCCTCACCACAAGGGCATGTCAGTGCGGCGGCCTTCCGTATCATTGAGGGCGGATCAGTTGCGCTGGGCCAATTAGTCGATGGGTTTAGCCGTCATGGCGAAATCCTCATCGCCTCGTCCCCCACACGCGGGCAAAAAGCGCGTGTCCGCGTTGTCGCCCCGCATTTCTATGATTCAGCAGGAGAGCGTTACCGTGACTGAAGTGACGATCACGACCCTGCCCGCCGCCCCGCTGCACGTCTTTGAGATTTGGAGCAATCCGGCCGCTGTCGCCAAGC
>CAIPUN010000122.1 GCA_903868245.1 uncultured Sphingomonadales bacterium
CAAAAGCACCATGAAGCATATCGGGGAAATTATGGTTTATATTTCAGGTTTTGGGACAAAATGTGCGGCACGGATCTTGGGCTCGGCGATTGGAGTCGCCGCCCTCATTAGCCCGGCTGCGGCAACAGCACCCACTGCAACTCTTGAGGTCAATATTTCTGGCCTGCGGAGTATGAAGGGCAAAGTACTGGTCTGCGTTACCGCAAATCCTCGTTTTTTCCCCGACTGCAGCAAAGATTCCAAAAGCTTTCGCGCCACTGTATCCGCGCGGGATTCTGCGCAGGTTTCCTTCCGCGGCGTTGCGCAAGGCACTTATGCAATAGCCGTGATCCACGATGAAAATGGCAATGATAAAATGGACATGGCTGTTTTCATTCCAAAAGAAGGTTTCGGCTTTTCGCGCAACCCCGCGATCCGCACTGGACCGCCGAAGTTCAAAGTCGCATCGTTTGCCATTGATGCTGCTGAAATCAGCCAGCGGATTAAAATGAAATATATGCTTTAACCCGCTTTGCTGTGGTAAGGCGGAACGTATTGAACATTTGGGGCGTTCCCATATCTGGTTCAACAGGGGCATTTTATGAGATTTTTAAAAAGCTGCGCTGCCGCCTTATTTGCCAGTGTTGCGTTGTGCGCACCTGCCTTTGCCCAAGATAGCGAAGCGCTAGCGACCGAACGACCCAATCGCAGCGTATTTGCAGGCGACTGGGTGACGGTCGGCCTTGGTGTAGGCATTAGCCCCAGCTATGATGGCTCCGACCAATATGACCTTTTCCCAGCGCCTCTTATTCAAGGCAGTGTGGAAGGTATCGATTTTGGCGCGCGTGGCCCGGGGCTATATGTTGACCTTATCACCGACGGCAATAGCGGCAAGGATGTGAAATTCCTCGCAGGCCCCCTCGTGCGTTTCCGCATGGATCGCAACAATGATATCAAGGACCCCGTTGTCCGGTTGCTGGGCGAGGAAGATGTGGCGATTGAGGTCGGCGCGACTGCGGGCGTGTCATTCTCCAAAATATTGCATCCCTTCGATAGCGTGTCGATGTCAACGGACATCCAATGGGACGTCGCGGGCGCACATAAGGGCCGCATCATCAGCCCAAGCATTAGCTATGCAACACCCTTGTCGATGGCGATATTTACTATGTTCAGCCTGTCGGCCACGCATGTCGATAGGAACTATGCCGACACCTATTTCAGCATCGATCAGGCGGGCAGCATTGCGAGCGGACTGCCGGTATTTGACGCCAAGGGCGGCTGGAAAAGCTATGGCGCAAGTCTACTCGGCGCGCTTGATTTGTCGGGTGACGCGCGCGATGGCGGTTGGGGTATCTATGCTTTCGTAAACTATGCCCGGCTCATCAATGATGCCGCACGTTCACCTGTCACATCGCTACGCGGCGACGCGAACCAATGGTTCATGGCGGGCGGCATTAGCTATACTTTTTGAGGACGGCGCTGCGCTAGAGCGCGTTTATCGGCAATCTACTGGACGGGCTGCGCACTCTCGCCTATCGTCACTCCATCCCCGGGGAGTCGAACGACTGAGAGGCGGTGCTGATATGCCCGCGACCCGCTGAACCTGATCCCGTTTGCACGGGCGTAGGGAGGTGAGACCGCAGCCAGTCCGGAGGACTGGCGAGGACCGAGCCCGGTCTTCACGCCAATCGCTCTCCTTATGATATTTTGGAGAGATTGCATGGCAGACGTCCCCGCGCGCACTGAAATCGGCGTAACCACTGGCCCTATTCGCGGCAGCAAGAAAATCCATGTTGGCCCATTGAATGTCGCCATGCGCGAAATCCATTTGGAGCCATCGTCTGGTGAACCGCCCGTACGCGTCTATGACACGAGCGGCCCTTACACCGACAGCAACGCGCGCATCGACATCGGCGTTGGCCTGAATGAAATCCGCCGCCCATGGATCATGGCACGCGGCGATGTGATGGAGGTTACGCAGCGTGAGGTGAAGCCCGAGGACAATGGTCAGCTTGGCCCCGACCGCAGCGGCGGCGTCGCGCCATTCCCCAATGTCCGCAAGCAAGTGCTTCGTGCGAAGCCCGG
>CAIPUN010000123.1 GCA_903868245.1 uncultured Sphingomonadales bacterium
ATACGCAAGAATCGGGCAGGATTGGCAAAGCGATGCATGATTAGGCAGCGCCTTTAGCACCGCTAAAGCGTTACGCCAATGGATTTGCGATCATCTGCCAATAAGCTTTTGTGCCATATTGTCGGCAACTTCGGCTGGCGTGTGGCCGGTCGAATCACTTTCGGACCAGATGGCGGACAGACGCTCCGGAATGGCGTCAATGCCGCGGTTTATTTGTGCATCGTCAGCATTTTCAATGTGGCGCAAAACATTGATAATACCGCCAGCGTTGATGACATAATCTGGCGCATAAAGTATACCACGATCCGCCAGGATCCGGCCCTCTGACCCTGTGGCCAATTGGTTGTTCGCGCCGCCAGCAACGGCCCGCACTTTTAGGGCGCGCACGCTCGCTTCTGTTAGGATGGCGCCCAAAGCACAGGGGCTAAAAATGTCTGCGTCGATGTTCATGATTTCGTCAGCAGGGACGCTGGTGCCGCCAAGTTCCACGGCGAGGTCGGTGGCACGTTGCGCGTTGACGTCGGCCAATGTCAGCTTTGCGCCTTGTTCTGCAAGGTAACGCGCTAGACCGCCGCCAACACTTCCTACACCCTGAATAGCGACGTGAACGCCCGACAGGCTATCGGTGCCAAAAGCATGCTGTGCAGCCGCCTTAACCCCTAGATATACACCGCGGGCGGTATAGGGACCGGGATCTCCGCCTTGCTCCGGCAATCCAGCAACGTGCGATGTGACCTTCGACAACGAAACCATATCGGCTTCCGACATGCCGACATCCTGCGCCGTGATATATTTTCCGCCGAGCGAATCGACAGCCCGTGCAAAGGCATCAAGCATCGCCTGCGCTTTGATGCGTTGCGGATTAGCAAGAATTACCGCCTTGCCGCCGCCCGCCGAAAGCCCTGCCATCGCGTTTTTGTAGCTCATCCCGCGCGACAGACGCAGTGCGTCGATAATCGCGGCTTGGGAATCGCCATAATGCCAAAAACGTGTTCCGCCGGCTGCTGGCCCCAAAAAGGTAGAATGCACTGCGATAACGGCCCTTAGTCCCGTCGCGCGGTCGTCAAAGACGTGCACCGCCTCATGCGAGTCAAAATCAGGCAGGTCCCAAATGGCGGGCATGATATATTTCCTTGTGCGAATATGGCTCTCAAGTAATTGGAATCATATTACGATAAAGCGTAATAATATTACACAAAGCAAATGTCACACAGATTTTGGAGAAGAAGAAATGGGGCGACCGAGGGGTCTTGAACCCCCGACCTCTGGTACCACAAACCAGCGCTCTAACCAACTGAGCTACGGTCGCCATAGCGCCACTGAGGCAGGCGCGATCCCGTTATTCGGTCTATTCTTAGACCTCAAACTTATAATGTGCCGAGCCTTAGCCCGGCACATGAAATTTTACTTTTTGAGGCTGAGGCCACCAAAACGCTTGTTAAACTGAGCCACGCGGCCACCAGTGTCAAGCATACGGCCCGAGCCGCCGGTCCATGCTGGGTGTGATGTCGGATCGATATCCAGAGCAAGCGTGTCGCCTTCCTTGCCCCAAGTGGAGCGTGTTTCGAAGACGGTGCCATCGGTCATCTGCACCTTGATCATGTGATAATCGGGGTGAATGTCGGCTTTCATACATAAATCCTTTGTTCAG
>CAIPUN010000124.1 GCA_903868245.1 uncultured Sphingomonadales bacterium
ATAATCTTATAAGCGTCTGACATCAGGCGGGAGCTCCGGTAAATGCGAGTTTTGCGACAACGAAAATGCCGAATACGGCGCTGGCGATGACGTAAAAGTTAAGGAGTGTCATGGCCGCGAACTTCAGGCCATCATCATGCACATAATCTTCGATCAGCACCTGCAGGCCGAGACGCGCATGCGCGAAGATATTGGCGATCATCAAGATCATTGGCACCGCAACCAATGGCTGCGCCAACCATTGCGCGAGCGCCGCATGGTCAAAACTTGGGATCATCAATAATGAGGCTACGAACCAAGTGGTCAGCAATATATTGCCAATCGCGGTCAAACGCTGCTTCAGCCAATGTTCGCCGCCATGTTTGGCCGAGCCCAGGCCGCGCACGCGACCGATATTTGTTCTACTGTCCATCACAATACTCCCTGAAAGCGCGATGCCACAATCAGGGCGACCAATGCAGTTGCAAAAATGGCTGCGACAAATGCAACCGATGCCCACAGGCGGTTGGTTTTCAATTCATAGCCAGCGCCAATATCGAGTACCAGGTGGCGAAGGCCTGAGGCCAGATGCTGAAAGAAGCTGAAAGTCACGGCCAAGGCCACAAGGCGGAAGAACCAGTTGCTGGCGACTTGCAAGGTCGTTCCATCGGCACCTGCAGACACGACATATGTTTGGAACGTGGCATAGCTTTCTGTTCCACCGCCAATTGCTGACAGCCACCACAATAAAGTCATCATTCCAGCAGTCGCGAGCACAAAGCCTGTTGCGCGGTGGAAGATCGAAATGGCCATCTGCGGCGACCAACGATACACCTGTAAATGCGGTGATAGTGGTCGGTTGGAGTTTTTCGCCATGTTTTCAGCGTCCTTCAAAATTGCTAGCAGTCGACGTTGCGACGCTCTTTAATCGATTAATGCTGTCGTGCAAGACCTGCGCAATGCGAAACGCGCAACCCACTGACCGATTTCTTCAATAACTTTGGTTGAACTTTCGCCTGCGCTGTGAAAAGCAGAGCCGATGAAAACGCATATTCTTATCACCGGTGCATCACGCGGCATTGGCGCAGCAATCGCCGCAAGCTTTGACCCTGCCACAACGAAGGTAGTTGCCTTGTCCAGCAAGGTTGGCGACTTGAATGACCCTGCGGTTCCCGCGCTGCTGTGGGCACAGGCGCTTGAGGGTTTGGACGGCCGTATTGATGTTCTCATCAACAATGCCGGCGTCTTCGAAGAAAATCCTATTTCACGACCCGACGAGGCATGGCTGGAAAGCTGGAACCGCACGATGCAGATCAACCTGACCGCCAGCGCTGACTTGTGCCGCCGCGCGGTGCTGCATTGGCAAGTCACTGGCGCATCGGGCCGAATCGTCAACATCGCGAGCCGCGCCGCATATCGCGGCGATAGCCCTGCCCATTGGCATTATGCCGCATCAAAGGCGGGCATGGTCGCGATGACCAAAACCATCGCGCGGGCTTATGCCAAAGAGGGTATTTATGCTTTCGGCATTTGCCCCGGATTTACGATGACAGGCATGGCCGAAGATTATCTGGAAAGCCGCGGTGGCGATAAATTATTGGCGGACATCCCCTTAGGCAAAGTCGCCGACCCTGAAGAAGTCGCGGTTATGGTGAAGTTCTGCGCGTTGGATGCCCCACCATCAATGACCGGCGCAGTACTCGACGTAAATGGTGCAAGCTATGTCCGGTGATTGGAAACTATGCTTCCCCTGTACCCGTGCAGAGGCGGAGGCACTCCACGAAGACGATGAATGGCTGGCATCGCTTGATCCCATGCCCACCATCGTAGCAGACGAAATAGAGGCCTTTAACGACGAAAAATGGCAATTAAATGCATATTTCGCGGGCAAACCCAGCAAGGCTGTTATTAAGACCATTAAAAACCGCCTTGGCAGCGCGGCAAAGGCAAAGCCAGTCCTCGAAAAGCTCCCCAACGCCGACTGGGTCGTGATAAGCCAACAAGGTTTAAACCCCGTCCATGCGGGCCGTTTTTATGTGCACACCAGTTCTAACAAGGGGACCGTGCCCGAAGGCGCGACGCCATTTCTGATTGAGGCAAGCCGCGCCTTTGGCACGGGCGGTCATGAAACCACCAGCGGTTGCCTGATGATGCTCGACAGCATGAAACGCCTCGGCAAACGGTTCGACGTTATTGCCGATATTGGTACGGGCACGGGCTTGCTTGCTTTTGCCGCACATAGCCTTTGGCCAAGGGCCTATTTGACGGCGTCGGACATTGATCCAGTCAGCGTCGATGTCACCGCAGATAATGCGCGCGTGAATAACGTGCCCTGCGGCGTCTCTCAGGGGCAACTCGCGCTTTGCGCAGCGGAGGGCACCGCGCACCCACTTATCACCTCACGGGCCCCCTACGACCTTGTGACGGCCAATATTTTGGCTGGCCCTCTGATTGAACTTGCACCCTCCATTGCTCAGATAATGGACGATGGTGGCGCGCTGATATTGGCGGGGCTCTTGAATACGCAGGCAGAAGCGGTGTTACGTGCTTATCGGCGGCAGGGTTTCCGGCTCGAAAAGCGCGTTGATTGCGGTGACTGGCCGTGCCTATGGCTAGTGAAGCGGCGCGCTTATGGTTGGAAACGTCCCGTAAGGGCCAGTGGCCGCACCAGCCAACCACCCGGGGATTTTGGAACATGGTAGAAAAGCGGCATTAGGCGCTCTGGACGATATTTGCCCATTGGGCTTCATCAATAACCTGAATACCAAGTGCAGTGGCCTGTTTCAGCTTTGAACCAGCACCAGGACCCGCGACCACAAGATCCGTTTTTGCACTCACTGAACCAGCGGCTTTTGCGCCCAGCGCTTCAGCCTGCGCCTTGGCTTCATCGCGGCTCATCGTTTCCAGTTTTCCAGTGAAGACAATCGTTTTGCCCGTCCACGCGCTTTCGCGGATGTTGGAGACATATACGGGCGGACTGACTTCGTTCAAAAGGTCGGTCCAAACAGACAGGTTATGCGGTTCATGGAAGAAGTCACCCAATGCCTCGGCCACCGCGCCCCCGACCCCGTCGATAGCGGTGACATCCGCAATCGCAGCTTCATCCGCCTGCGCCAGCCTAAGGCCGACCTTGCCGATTTCTTCAACGGATCCGAACGCCTTAAACAAGTCGCGTGCGGTGACGGTTCCGATGTGACGGATTCCTAATCCAAAAAGCAATTTCGCGCCATCAGGCGCCCGTTTAGTTTCAATTGCTGCCAACAGGTTATCCACAGACTTATCCTGCCAGCCATCGCGAGCCAATATGTCCGCGCGGCGATTACGAAGCCGGAAGATATCCGCAGGGCTCTCCAGCCAGCCCAGATCAAAAAATTCCTGAATGGTCTTCTCGCCCAGCCCTTCAATATCGAGCGCAGCGCGACTGACAAAATGGATAAGGCGCTGCACCCGTTGCGCCGGGCAAATCAGCCCTGTGGTGCAACGCACATCTACTTCGTCTTCTTCAGCCACCGCTTCGGAACCACATTCTGGGCAGTGCGCAGGAAATGCATATGCCGCACGCAAGGTTTCACGGGTCAGATTCTCAACGATCTGGGGAATGACATCCCCTGCCCTTTGCACCACCACACGGTCGCCCGGACGCACGCCCAAACGCGCTATCTCGTCACGGTTGTGCAGCGTCACATTGGACACAACCACGCCGCCGACCGTGACTGGCGTCAGGCGACCAACCGGCGTCAGCTTGCCCGTCCTACCCACCTGTATGTCGATTTGTTCGAGCGTCGTTTCTGCGCGCTCCGCGGGGAATTTATGCGCAATGGCCCAGCGCGGCGACTTGGCGACAAAACCAAGCCGTTCCTGCCAATCTAAACGGTCAACCTTGTAGACGACGCCATCAATATCATAGGGCAAATCGGCGCGGCGGCGTTCTATGTCAGCATAATGCGCAAGGACGTCATCGGTTTGGTCGAAGTGGCCAAGCAAGGGTGATATCGGCACACCCCAGGCGGCAATCGCCGCCATCACCTGACTTTGCGTATCGGCGGGGAGCGCACTTACCTCACCCCAGCCATGCGCAAGAAAGCGCAATGGGCGCGATGCCGTAACCTTTGCATCCTTTTGCCGCAATGACCCCGCCGCCGCGTTGCGCGGGTTGGCGAATAATTTGCCATCTTTGGCCTTCTGGGCATCGTTAATCGCAGCAAAGTCGGACTTCGCCATATAGACTTCGCCACGTATCTCGAAGACATCTGGCACATCACCTTGAAGCTTTTGGGGGATGTCGGCAATATAAGCGACATTGGCGGTTACATCCTCACCCACGCTGCCATCACCGCGCGTCGCGGCTTGTTTGAGCACCCCATGCTCATAACGCAGCGAGAGAGAAAGCCCGTCAATTTTATCCTCCGCCGTCAACGCAACCTCTGCGTCCGCCGCCAAGTTTAAAAATCGCCGTATCCGTGCGACAAAGTCATGCACATCCTGCGGCGCAAAGGCATTGTCGAGGCTCATCATCCTTTTGGCGTGGGTAATCTTTTTGAGACCCGACCCATCAACTGCAGCGCCTACTTGCGTGTTGGGGCTATCGGCGCGGATGAGATGCGGAAAAGCAACCTCCAATTCAGTATTACGTCGCACTAGGGCGTCATATTCCGCGTCGGAGATTTCAGGGGCATCTTCCGCATGGTAGCGCTTATTGTGGTACGCAATCTGTTTCGCCAACCGCATCAGCTCATTGGCAACATCCGCCTCAGACGTCACTCAGCCACTCCAGCGACAGGATTGGCCAAATCAAAAGCCACCTGAAACAAACGGTTCGGGCGGGCCAGTTCATAAGTCAATGTCTGTCTAGGGGCGATTTCAAATGCCCAGATATTGCTGTTCGAAACCGTGCGACCTTCTTTAGTGAACATCGCCTTGGAATACGCATCGGCGGGAAATTCTTGCCGCGTCGCTGTCCCTGCCTGCGCGGTGTCGCCGCCATATTGCGACACAGGGTCTTCGGTGCCGTCCTTTAACATATGGCGGTGTTTCAGGCGCAGGCCGTTGTCGATCCGCGTAATGATCCAAGTCCGTGAGCGATCTTCGCCAACATCAAAGGAGATCTGAATTTCGCGGTCGGTGCAGGTGCGGACATGCGCCTGCATCTTCGCCGTGGCAAAGCTCGCGTCGCTATCATCGCCGGCGGCTAGCTTGCCATTCAAGCTTTTGCCGCACAACGTGGACATATGCGCGAAAAATTGATCTGCCGGTTGCGCAGCGACTTGCGGCGTTGCAAAGGCGCTGGCCGACAAAGCCACCAAAAACCCAAATTTCTTCATATAGTCTCCAATAGCCTCACGGCCTGTGCCCTTGCCTCGTCGGTTATTTCTGCGCCGGACAACATACGTGCAATTTCTTGGCGGCGTGCTTCGGCATCCAGCAAGGTTACACCTGTCCGCGTCACTGTGCCCTGGTTCGATTTCGCGATGAAATAATGTGCCTTTCCTTTAGCGGCGACCTGCGGGCTGTGCGTGACAGCCAGCAATTGTGTGCAGGTCGCAAGACGCGCAAGGCGTTCGCCAATCGCCGCAGCAACGGCGCCGCCCACGCCCCGGTCGATTTCGTCGAAAATAATCGTGGCGGCCCCGCCTTCTTCGGCCAAGGCGACCTTCAGCGCCAGAATGAAGCGCGACAATTCCCCGCCCGACGCAATCTTCGCCAAGGGTGCGAAAGGCGCGCCGGGGTTAGTCGAAATCAGAAACTCGACGCGGTCCATGCCATAGGCGGTCCAGCGATCTTCGGGCAGCCTCTCCACCGCCGTCTGAAACTGCGCCGCATCCAACTTTAATGGCGCAAGTTCATTCTTCACGGCGGCGTCTAGCTTGGCCGCAGCCGCCGTACGGACCGCTGACAAAGCACTGGCGGATTCGACATAGGCACTGTGCTTCGACGTGACCTCGGCCTCCAGCACCGCAAGCCCCTCGCCGCCTGCCTGAATGGACTGCAACTGCGCTGTTAGCTTTTCCTGCAGCGCGATAATGCCGTCTGGCGCAATGTTATGTTTGCGGGCCAGAGCGCGTAGCTCAAACAAGCGCTCCTCAATCTCGTCAAGCCGTGCAGGCTCATATTCAATCGCGCGCGCGGCGGCGTTCAATTTATCCTCGGCCTCGCTTGCCTCAATCACCGCGCGGTCCAGTGCGGTCAGCGCCTCAGCCAGTAACGGATGCGCGTCGGCCAAACGGTCCAGTTTGCGCGCCGCACCCCGGATCAGTGCCAGGCCGCTTTTCGGGCCATCAAAACTTTCCAGCACGGCCTTCAGGTCTTCGGCAATGCGCTCGCCCTTTTGCATGTCGGACCGCTCGCCCGCGAGTTGCTCTTCCTCGCCCGGTTGCGGCTGAAATGCGGCGAGTTCTGATACAGCATGCTCCAGCCATTCGCGGTCGCGCGCTGCGTTTTCAAGCGCCTCACGGGCAATATCCAAACGCAATTTGGCATCCTGCCATGCGGCAAAATTGGCCGACACAGTTGCGGTATCGCTGCGGCCAAAGGCGTCCAGCAATCCGCGATGTCCGCGCGGATTCAGCATACCGCGATCATCATGCTGACCATGGATCTCAACCAATGCCGCGCCAAGTTCCCGCAACAGTGCTGCGGAACATGGTTGGTCGTTGATAAACGCCTTGCTGCCGCCATCGGCCTTCACCGATCGGCGGATGATTAACGGCTCATTGCCATCGACATCAATATCATTGTCGGCCAAGAACCCTACGACTTGGGCCGAAGCCTCAAAGCTTGCCGTAACCTGCGCCTTGTCCGCACCAGAGCGCACCAAACCACTATCGGCGCGCGCACCGAGGGCAAGTCCAAGCGCATCCAGCAATATCGATTTCCCTGCCCCAGTCTCACCCGTGAGCACACCAAGGCCGCCTGCAAACTCCAAGTCCAGTGCCTCGATCAGCACGACATCGCGGATCGAAAGCCCCGTTAGCATGGCATTACGCGGCGGGCACGTTCTTCTGTATCAGGTTATAGGCACGGGCATACCATTCGCTACCGGGATAGTTGGCACCCAAAACGGCGGCGGCCTTCTTCGCCTCTTCGGGTACGCCCATCGCAAGATAGCTTTCTGTCAGACGGTACAGAGCCTCTGGTGCGTGCGTTGTCGTATCATATTTGTCGACCACTTCGCGGAAGCGCACTGATGACGCGAGCCACAAGGCACGGCGTTGGTAAAAACGGCCAATTTCCATTTCCTTGCCGGCAAGATGGTCGCGAACAAGGTCAATCTTCAACGTCGCATCCGACGCATAACGCGAACTCGGGTAACGGCGCTGCACCTCGCCCAAGGCGGCCAGTGCCTGCTCCGAAATTTTCTGATCACGGGTCACGTCGCTGATCTGCTCATAATAAGACAGAGCAATCAGATAATATGCGTAAGGCGCGTCCTTGTTGCCCGGATGGATTGATAAGAAACGGCGAGACGATTGGATCGACTCATTATATTTCTGCGCCATATAATAGCTAAAGGCGCTCATAAGCTGCGCGCGGCGGGCCCATGGCGAATAAGGATGCTGACGCTCAACCTCATCAAACAAAGCCGCGGCGACTTCATATTGCTTGCTATCAAGCTTATCCTTGGCGGCCGCATACAAAGTATTGACGTCACGCGCGACATAGCGGGTGTTGCTACCCGGCTTTGCCCCGCCGCCACCTAGACCGAGCATAGCGCAACCGGAAAGCAGGGAAGATGCGGCCAATAGCGCAACGGACGTAAGGAATTTTTTGTTCATGGATGTTCCCTAGATAATCTTGTCCGTCCCGCCAAGCCTTTTGCTTGGCACGGCGCATAAACACGCAATCAGCGTGGCGAAAAAATTGTGTATCGGTGATGAACTGCTGCAGATATGGGCACAAAAAAAGGGGCCGCCGAAGCCGCCCCTTTTCTGTTCTATCCTTTACGGATTTAATCTTTCAAGAAAGCTGGCACATGGTCGGGATCGCCCCCGCCCTTGTTTTCGCCTTCTGAACGCTCTTGGCGTGGGCCACGGTCGCCGCGGCCTTCGCCCCGTCCGCCATCACGGCGCGGTCCACGGTCGCCACGGCCTTCACCGCGTCCACCACCGCCGCCTTCACGACGGGGACCACGATCGCTGCGCTCGCTCTTTTCGCGGGGCG
>CAIPUN010000125.1 GCA_903868245.1 uncultured Sphingomonadales bacterium
GCCCGGCTGCCCAACAGCGCAAGCACGCCAATGGCAAATGCAATGTCGGTAGCAGCCGGTATAGCCCAGCCACGCTGCAATGCAGGATCACCGCCCACTACTGTGAGATAAATAATCGCCGGAACAATCATCCCCGCCGCAGCGGCCACCATGGGAAGCGCGCGGTCGGCCCAAGTCGACAAATGTCCGTCAACAAATTCGCGCTTAATCTCCAGCCCGACGAGCAAGAAGAAAATCGCCATCAGACCGTCATTTATCCAAAGGTGAGCGGTCATCGGACCAAGCTTTGGTGTTAACTCCGGTCCGATTACCAAATGTAAAAAAAGATTATAGCTTTCCGCGATGGACGAATTAGCAATAATCATAGCCAGTGCGGCGGCCGCCATTAACAAAATACCGCCCGCTGCTTCACCAGATAAAAATGCCCGCAAAGCAGAAGTTTTGGCTTGTTTTTTTATAGTTCCGGTCATTGCCATTCCTTATGACGAATCGGTAAAAAGATGGCAAGCAAAGACAAAAAATATAGCAATTGCCTTGCTTTAGCTGCTTATCTCAGTTTATAACCTTTGTTAAGGGGGCAGGGACCATGGCCAAAATAATGTCCAAAAAGTCTTTTGTCGAAGAGAACATTTCGATGAGCGCACAGTCGCCTCTTCATCTGACCGAGGGTCAAAAGGCTTGCCTCCGGCTGGTGGTGCAGCATCACACTTCTAAGGAAATAGCCCGGACATTGGGCATATCACCCTTCACTGTGGATCAACGACTTGATGCCGCAAGACGCAAATTAAATGCCGCCAGTCGCATAGATGCCGCCAAGATATTCGATGCCATGGAGCGCAACGATATATACCAACCATTCGTATACGAAACGCCGATGCTTGAAACCGCCGACGATGCCGTTAGCCAAAACAGTCTTCCCGACGGATGGCGACGGACATTGGCGAAAATACTTTCGTTCATTTCCGTGCCGCCCATCGGGGGGGAAAGACATGAATTATCCAGCAGGGAAATTCTGGTTTTTGCGCTGAATTTGTCATTTTTCAGCACGTTGGTGATGGCTTTTGTTGTTGTGGTCTTAACGGGCACGTTGCGACTGTTTCAATAACCTGTCTCCTCGTTGGCTGAAAATGCCTAAACATGAGGAAATTTCGACATGGTACATATAGAGCATGAGACCGCCAAGCAATTGGCATCGGACATTACTTCCGCACATCTAGCCATTGATAAGGCTCTCGCGGATCTAGCCACCTTTACCTCTTCCGTAATTGACGCGTGCCGTCATTCGGATGCATCTTTGGCACAATCGCAGGCCGCGATCGAAGGCGCCACCATTGGCCTCTCAAAAATGGTTGATGCGCGCAAAGGGTTTATGCATGCCCACCGCAAAATTGCGGTCGCGCAACGGGATAGCGACTTGCAAGAAATTAATTTCGGATGCCATCCCGGCCCGCTAACTCGTCCATCCGCTCTTCGGGTTGTAAACGGTTAAGTTGGGGCAGTCTTGCCCGTTCAGGGGTATCAGTGCGAGGACGAACAAGAACATGGATACCATATTGCTGGCATTTTACTCCGCGCTTTTGTTGTGCGCGGCTTATGCCAGCATAAATGGTGGCCGCACGGGCAAGACTGGATCGGCCATATTTATCTTGGCGACAATATTGAGCGATGCAGCAGTGCGGATGAACCCAAGTTGGGCTGGAACCTCGCTGGGATTGTTCGCAGTTGACGCAAGCTGCTTGCTGGCGTTGCTTATATTGGCGCTGATGAGCAACCGATTTTGGCCGATTTGGGCCTTAGCATTTCAAACCGTGGCGGTTGCGACACACCTTGCCACCCTTTCTATCCCAGATGTCGTCCCAAAATCATTTCAGGCACTGCTGTCTTTTTGGACCATTCCGATACTGTGGGTGATGGTCGCCGGCACTCATAAAGACCTGCAGTATGAATTGGGCGCAGGTCGGTAGGGTGGCGCTTAACGATCGATAAAAATCGCTACTAGATGGGCGCGCCTGTGGTTTCGTCCGCAATGAGGGCTGCGCTTTTGACAGAATGGATTCTGCCTTTTCTGGAAGCAATACAGCGTGAACTCTTTCTGTTCAGCGCCGTCTGGATATTGATTAGCGCGATCGATGATCTGTGCATCGATATCATCTGGATTGTCCGCCATATCTATCACCGGCTGACCGTTTACCGATACGCCCTTCCACGCGTCGTGGACCAACTCGTCGAACCACATGACCATAAACGGCTTGCCGTTTTTGTTCCCGCTTGGGGGGAGGCAGAGATTATCGGCGATATGCTGCGAAATTGCACGCGCCAATGGGCTGCGTGCGCGGGCCGATATCGCATCTTTGTAGGCTGCTACCCAAATGATCTACACACGGCGGCGGCGATTGCTAAAGCAGCCCAGACCAATATCGACATCCGCCTCGTCTTAGTCGAGCATGATGGCCCC
>CAIPUN010000126.1 GCA_903868245.1 uncultured Sphingomonadales bacterium
GGGTCAGCCCATGCCGTGGCATAATCCTCCCAATGCGCAAGCGACATGGGCTCAATGGATAAGCGATCAGTCAAAAGTGTGGGCGCTATCGTTGTCATATACTCCCCCGTCGCCCCAGCGCAGGCTGGGGCCCATCACGTCTCTCAGTCTCGTTCGAAAGGCGAGATAGGCTCCAGCCTGCGCTGGAGCGACGTGGTTTATTGATTAAGCATTTCTGACGAACCTTGCCACAAAGAAACCGTCCAACCCGCCTTGCACTGCCAGCATGGGCGGCATCGTGCGAACATGTCCTTGCGCGTTAGCCGTCACCCCAGCGGGTAACTCTGCGGCGGTCGCGGGCATTATTGAATAATCGGGATGCCGCGCCAGAAATGCCTCGGCCTGCGCCTCGCCCTCATGCGGCTCCAGCGAACAAGTGGCGAATACCAAAGTGCCGCCCGGTTTGACCCAATCCGCCGCGCGGTCGAGCATCGCACTTTGAATCGCGGCCAGATTATTAATCGCCTTCAGGTCGATGCGCTGCAACACATCGGGGTGCCGCCGCATTGTGCCCGTTGCGCTGCATGGCGCGTCCAACAAAATTGCATCGAACGGCTGTGATGGTTTCCAATCCATGACATCGGCGTTGACCCGTTCCGCATTCAACTGCGTGCGTTCCAAATTGGACATCAGCCGATCCATGCGCCGCGCGCTGTTATCGAGCGCAGTGACCGCAAAACCCGCCGCAGATAATTGCATCGTTTTGCCACCCGGCGCTGCGCACAGATCAAGTGCGCGCTTACCCGTGCCATCGCCCAAAAGCCGTGCAGGCAGGCTGGCGGCCAGATCCTGCACCCACCATGCACCTTCATCATAGCCATCAAGTTCTTCGACCGCCGTACCACGCGGCAAACGCACATGGCCGGGCATCAGGCTGACGCCGCTGAGGCGCTCGGCCCACGCATCGGTTGCGGACGGGTCGCGCAAGGCTAGGTCCAATGGCGGCGGTTCGGATAATGCTTTTTGTGCGCCCGCGATCATGTCATCGCCCCATGCTGGGTGCCAGCGCATCATCACCGCCTCTGGCAAGGACGGCAGTTCGGGCAAAGTAACTTCAGCGCGCAGCAAGGATCCGAGCACGCCATGCACCAACCGCCTTGGGCCGCCATCGACCAAGGGCAACGCCGTAGCAATGGCCGCATGGGCTGGCGTGCTCAAGCGCAAAATCTGCGCCAGCGCGAGGCGCAGCACCATCCGCGCCTTGGAATCATCTGGCAGAACTTGTTTGGTCTTGCTGTCGATGAGAGTATCCAGATCCACCGACCAGCGCAAAGTTTCCTGCGCAATCGCAATCGCCAAGGCGCGATCCGGTGGCGAAAGGCCCTTGGTCGCATTGGCCGTCGCTTGGTCCATTGGCGTGCCCATACGCATCACAGTATCAAGCAGCCGCAAGGCGGCACGGCGGGTGGGTAAGCCAGAAATTTCGTCAGTCATAACCAAGCGCACTAGGCGTCTGCAGCACACAAGTGAAGAGCGGTTATGCGCGGTTGAACTTGTGACGCCGCATCTTGCAAATGCAGGGATAAGGGCCGATATTCCATACAGGCCATTTCGCTCAAGGAAATTCAAATTATGGGCACGCGTCCGCCACATGTCAAAGCGCCGGAATATCTTTCCAAAAGCCCGCCAATCCCGGAGCCTGAAGAAGTCGGTCGCGCGCCAGAGCCCGATGCCGAACGGCCAGATCCCGTGCGCTATGGTGACTGGGAGTTAAAGGGCGTTGCGATTGATTTTTAGGGTCGGGACCACAACAGTCAGCCTATAAACGGCGCAGACACCTCTGGCCGGACGCGGACGAGCCGTCCTGTTGCTTTATCAATCATCGCCCAAGTCGTATTCGCGCGGACGATCACTTTGCCCTTGGCATCAACAAAATCCACGCGCCGATCAAATTGCGCACCCTTGGGTTCGCTCTCAATCCATGTGCGAGCTGTGACGCTTTCGCCCGCCGCGATGTTCCCGCGATAATCAATTTCGTGCCGCGTCACGACCCAAAAATAAGCCGCGATATGCGCCGGCGCAGCAACCGCCTGCCAATGCGACGTTGCCATATCCTGAATCCACCGCACCCAAACGGCATTGTTAACATGCCCAAGCTCGTCAATGTCGTCGGGCTGCGCGGTGAAAGGTCGTTCGAATGGTGTCATTTGTCCGACTTGGCTAGCCCCATCTGCCAAACAATAAATGCAGCCTCTTCGGCATTTTCGCGCAACCGTTCGAACCGTCCGGACTTGCCGCCATGGCCCGCACCCATATTGGTCTTGAGCAACAGCACATTGTCGTCGGTCTTCATCGCGCGCAGCTTTGCCACCATCTTGGCCGGTTCCCAATAAGTGACACGCGGGTCGTTCAGGCCTGCAGTCCACAGCATAGGGGGATAAGCCTGTGCCTTCACATTGTCATAAGGCGAGTAGCTGCGGATATAATCAAATGCGGCCTTGTCGGTGATCGGATTGCCCCATTCGGGCCATTCGCCCGGCGTCAATGGCAGATCCTTATCCAACATTGTGTTGAGCACATCGACAAAGGCGACATGGCTGACCACCGCGCCGAATAATTCCGGCGCCTGATTGACCACCGCGCCCATCAACTCGCCGCCAGCCGAACCGCCACTTGCGGTTACCTTCCCCTTGCTGGTGAAGCCCAAGTCAATCAGGCCCTTCGCTGCATCGACAAAGTCGTTAAAGGTGTTGGTCCGCTTTGTCAGCTTGCCATCCAAATACCATTGGTAACCCAGATCATCACCGCCACGAATATGCGCAATGGCATAGGCAAAGCCGCGATCGACCATCGACAGGCGGTTGGCGCTGAAGCCCGGCGGCATGGCATAGCCATAAGCGCCATAAGCATATAGATGCAGCGGCTGGCTGCCATCTTTCTTGAAACCCTTTTTGGTGAGGATGGACACCGGAACCTTCGTCCCGTCGCGCGCCGTAATCATGACGCGTTCGGTGACATATTGGCTTGGGTCATATCCGCTGGGGATTTCCTGCACCTTCAGCGTTTCCAGCTGGCCATCGGCGAGGGTGTAGTCAAACACCGTGTCGGGCGTGACCATCGATTCATAGCCAAGCCGCAGTTTCGTCACATCATATTCGGGATTATCGCCCAAGCCAGCGTCATAGCTTGCCTCAGGAAATTTTATCCGTTCGACTTTTTTAGCATCCGCATAATCACGGATTTCGACTTGATCGAGGCCGTCAATACGGCCTTCGGTCACATAGAAATTCTTGAACAATGACAGGCCGGTCAAATAATGGCGGTCGGAACCGGCAATCAATGTTTTCCAGTCGCCGGGCGCCTTCATGCTGGCGGTGGCCACACGGAAATTCACATGCTCATCATTGGTCAGAATGAATAGAGTCCCGTCGCGGACATCGACGCTATATTGGCGGCCTTCCTTGCGCGGGGACACCAATATGGGCGTTGCGGTCGGATTATTGGCTGGTACTAAGCGCACTTCGCTGGTGACATTGTCGCCTGTGCCGATGACGATCCAATCCTCTTGCGCGGTCAGACCAACACCGACGCCAAAGCCGATATCGTCTTCCTTATACAGCAATTTAGCCTTGCTGAGTTCGTCACCCAATTTGTGATACCAGGCATTGTCGGTCCGCCAATTGTCGTTGGCAAGGCCATAGACAACGCCCTTCCCATCCGATGACCAAACAATGCTGGACAGCGTGCCGGGGATGATGTCGGCCAATTTCTGGCCGGTTTCCAAATTGCGGAAATGCAGGTCAAAGCGCTCAGACCCATTATCATCGTAGGCATACGCCAAAATCTTGCCGTCAGGGCTTATTTCTGCGGCACCAAGGCGGAAATAAGCCTTGCCCTTTGCCAATTCATTTTCATCAAGGATAAGCTGCTCCGCACCGCCTGCAACGGGCTTGCGATAATGCTTGCGATATTGCGCGCCTTCTTCGAATTTCGACCAATAGATATAGTCGCCATCCTTTTGCGGAACGCTGCTGTCATCCTCTTTGACGCGGCCTTTCATTTCCTGAAAAATCGTTTCGGTCAGCGCGGCCTGCGGCGCCATTTGTGCTTCGAAATACGCATTTTCAGCGCCCAGATGATCGAGAATTTCCTTGTCATCAATCGTCGGATAGCTTGGATCACGCAGCCAGTGATAATTATCGGTAATCGTCACTCCATGATGGGTCGTCTGATGCGGCCGCTTTGCGGCGACGGGCGGTTTCATGTGCGCGTTGGCTGTTTCGGTCATGGCTTCTTTCTGGGCGTATGCGGGCGAGGATAATGCGCTGGTTGCAAAAATGAGTGGGAGCAGTGCTTTCATGAGACGACTTCCTCGCGTATATGGAATTCCTAACCATATGAACGGAAGTCCGACATGTCTACCTATGAAGCCCGCCTTGCTGCGCTACGTGCGCAACTGAAGAACGAACAGCTCGACGGTTTCGTCGTGCCGATCTGCGACGAACATATGTCGGAATATGTCGGCGATTATGCGCAGCGGCTTGGCTGGCTCACCGGTTTTGGCGGGTCGGCGGGTTCTGCCGTGGTCTTATCCGAAGAAGCTGCGATCTTCACCGATGGCCGCTACACCCTGCAGGTGCGCGAACAGGTCGATGGCAGGCATTGGCAATATGTGAGCGTGCCGCAAACGAGCATCGCTGACTGGTTGCAAGACCATGCCCCCGGTGGCGCGCGCATTGGCTATGACGCATGGGTCCACACCAAAGGCTGGGTCGAAAGTGCGACCAAGGCACTGGCCGCCAAGGGCGCGGAGCTCGTTGCAGTGAAAAGCAATCCAATCGACAGGGTGTGGGCTGAACAACCGCAGAAAAGCGTGGCCAAGCTGATCGTACACGACACCCAATATGCAGGGCAGAGCAGCGCCGAAAAACGTGCCGCTGTGGCCGAGTGGCTGACGACGCATAACCTCGATAGCACCGTCATTTCCGCGCTCGATTCGGTGGCGTGGTTGCTGAATATCCGCGGCTCCGACGTGTCGAACACGCCGGTCGCGCTTAGCTTTGTGCTGGCTTATGCCGATGGCACGGCGGACCTGTTTGTCGCGCCCGAAAAGATTGACGACACCGTCCGCGCGCATCTGGGCAATGCCGTGCGCTTGCGCGATCCGTCGGAGTTCGTACCCAAATTGCGTTCGATGAATGGCAAACGCATTGCTGTTGATCCCGACCGGGCCGTGTCCGCAATCTTTGGCGCACTGCAAGCAGGCGGCGCACATATCATCGAAGCGCGCGATCCGACCATCCTGCCCAAGGCAGTCAAAAACCCTATCGAACAATCTGGCCACCGCGCGGCACAAGCCCGCGATGGTGCCGCGTTAAGCCGGTTCCTGCATTGGATGCACGAGACCGCATATAAAGGCGAACTGAACGAGTTATCCGCCGCCGCCCGGCTCAAGGCATTCCGCGAAGATACAGGAAAGCTGCACGATCTGTCGTTCGACACCATCTCCGCAACTGGCCCCAATGGCGCGCATTGCCATTATAAGGTCGATGAAAACACCAACCGCAGCATTGAACCCAACAGCATCTATCTGGTCGATAGCGGCGGGCAATATCTGGACGGCACCACCGACGTCACGCGCACCATCTGGGTTGGTCCAGGGCAGCCCACCGCCGAGATGAAAGATCGCTTCACCCGCGTACTAAAGGGCCATATCGCCTTGGCCTGCGCGGTCTTTCCCGAGGGCACCAGAGGCGCGCAATTGGACAGCATGGCACGCGCACCCTTGTGGCAGGCCGGCTTGGATTACGCCCATGGCACGGGTCATGGCGTCGGCAGCTTCCTTGCCGTGCATGAAGGCCCACAACGCATCGCCAAATTCGCCGGCGGACAAGCCGGCAGCGACGAGCCGTTGCAAGCAGGCATGATCCTGTCGAACGAGCCTGGCTATTATAAATCAGGCGAATATGGCATCCGCATCGAAAATCTGGTGCTGGTCGAAGAACGTGACATTACCGGCGCGGAAGGCCGCTATTTCGGGTTTGAAACGCTCACCTTCGCACCCATCGACAAGAATTTGGTGGATGTCGGCTTGCTCAACGCGGACGAACTGCGCTGGTGGAATGAGTATCATGCCAAGGTGCTTGCGATTGTCGGGCCGCAGTTGGACGGCGAAGATTTGGCCTGGACGACGGAGGCGTGTGCGGGGTTGGCGGCAAGTTAAAGCGCCTCAAAGCTTATGATGCGCGCCCAAGCTTGCGCGGATCCGGTCAAGCGTTGCTTTGCGGATGGCATTCTTGTTCCATGCATAGGCAGGGGCGGGGAGTTGCGCGAGTTGGCTGGCAACGGCTAAGGCTTTCACTTCCACCTCATCTGCTGGTGCCAGCAGATCAAGATAGCCCGCTTCCAGAGCGCCTTGCGGGTTGTAAATATTGCCCTGAATCATCGCGCGGGTCAGGTGCGACGGATTGAGCCGATCACGTGCCAGCTCCATCGCGAAGATGGGCAAGTTCATACCCGTAATCGCTTCATTCGCGCCAATTTTATAGTCGCCCGCGGTGCCGACACGCGTGTCGCAGGCGTGTAGGATGAACACACCCATTGCGATCGCATGGCCGGTGCAGGCCGCCACGACGGGCAACGGCCCGCCATAAAGACGCAGCAACAATTCCGCGCCTGCATCGAGCAATTTATACACGCCGTCCGCGCCAAGGCTGGCAAAAGCATTCAGGTCAAACCCTCCCGAAAACCGGCCTTCGCGGCCGGTCAGGACAATGGCTTTGGCTTCGGCCTCGGCGGTGTCGAGCGCGGCGTTCAAAGCGGCCAACATGTCGAAATTGATCGCATTGGCCTTATTATCGTCCATGCGGATCAAGGCGATGTCGTTGGTGATCTGGACAGTGGCGGACATATTTGCTCTCCCTTGGTGTAGTCATCCGACTAAAGCCCTGCTTTACGTTCACGTCAACTTGAAAAGTTGTGCGTGCCGTCTCACACCCCAGGCATTATTCCAGCACATCCCTACACCAGACCAACACCCGAAAATTTGAGGCATCTTCATGACCCAGACATTTTCCGAATACACCCCCGCCGACGTCTGGGAATGGAATACCGAAAATGGCGGTCAATTCGCCAATATCAACCGGCCAATTGCAGGCGCCACCCATGACAAAGAACGTCCGGTCGGCAGGCATCCCATGCAGCTCTATTCGCTTGCTACGCCCAATGGTGTGAAGGTCACGGTGATGCTTGAGGAGTTGTTGGCGCTTGGACATCGCGGCGCAGAATATGATGCGTGGCTGGTCAACATCCGTGACGGCAACCAGTTTTCGAGCGGCTTTGTCGATGCCAACCCCAATTCCAAAATCCCCGCTTTGTTCGACCATTCAACGCCCACACCAACGCGTGTGTTCGAGTCCGGTTCGATCCTGCTGTATCTGGCAGAGAAATTCGGTGCGTTCCTTCCGACCGAGCATCATGCACGAACTGATACCATCAACTGGCTCATGTGGCAAATGGGCAGCGCGCCTTATTTAGGTGGGGGCTTTGGTCATTTTTACGCATATGCGCCGTTCAAATTCGAATATGCCATTGACCGTTTTGCGATGGAGGTAAAACGGCAATTGGACGTCCTAGATCGCAATTTGGCGGAGCGCGAATATATGGCAGGCGATGCTTATACCATTGCCGATATGGCGATTTGGCCCTGGTATGGGGCGCTGGTCAAAGGGCTGATTTACAACGCAGGAATGTTCCTTTCGGTGCATGAATATAAAAATGTCATCCGATGGACCGATCAGATCGCAGAGCGGCCCGCCGTTAAGCGCGGGCGCATGGTCAACCGCGTGATGGGCGACCCCGCCAGCCAATTGCATGAACGACATGACGCAAGCGACTTCGACACCAAAACGCAGGATAAGGTCAAAAATACGACCTGATAGCTGTCTGTCCGTCGTCAGAACTAACTGACAATCATCGTATAAGGACGCCTTTCACGCCTTGCGGAAATGATATGTTAGAATGTTTTCGATGACTTAGCAGAATACTTCAGGTGTTAACGGATTCTCCGGTTCAAACAACTGGTCGGGAACCCAGGTTCCAGTGCCTGAACCATGGCGGCTTCGTCTCTAAGGTCGTTGCTCGGACGATTTCATATTCGGCTTATTGCCTTCGCTTAATGTATCTTCTTCATAGCCAACTATTACTTTCCCGCGTTTGATCCTGCCTTGTTTGAGCAGTATCTCGGTCTTTCCCTTGATCTGGTTTGTGTAGGAAGTGATCGCAAAAGTTCGCGAGTCATTTACAGGTTTGCCGTTGATGGTCAGATTGCCGATCACATGATCTGCATGACCGCCTTCCATGTCAGCGATGTCATATTCATAAGAGTTGACCTTAAACGTTTTCACAGCAGCGAATTCTTCATAGACTTCATCCCACATATATTGCTGGAAATGCTGTCGAAGGTCGCTGTCGAAATTTGTGAAATAGAAACGCGCCACATCTTTGTAGATCTTGGAGACACCACCGCGGCTGAAGGCGCGCAGCGAGTTTACAAACTCGTTAGCATTCTGATCGAGGAGGCGGTCGACGTTTTCTGCAGTAAATGATTGCCCTTGCATCGAGGGTGATCCGATGTCGCCCAAGAAGAAGCCGTAAATGACCTTTGGATCTTCCCAGTTGGGGTATACGATATTTTCCCTGATGTCGCGCAGGCTTAGCTTCGAACCGTTTACGGAAATCACTTTTGCGTCTTGGAGAGGAACCTTGCCCTCGCCAATCAACAGATTGCTAGGTTTCATAACGGGATAGTTCTCGGCGATCAGCATCGTCACTGTCAAATTGTGCAGGTTTATCCAATAGACCAACTGCTCTTGTTTGGGCAATGCCGCTATCTCGGTTGTGTTGGCGAGATCCTCCAGGTCGCGTTTATATTCCTGAAGTGTGAGGACATGTTCCGCTCTCAGTTTCGAAAAGGGAATCTTGTTCCCTTCCAGACGATAGGGCGATGTATGTTCCGCGACGAAGCGACTGCCGGTCAAAGGCTCCGGTTTGGGCGCGACTTGGCGGGTGGAAACGCCCGTGAGGAATACAAGATTGTTGAGAATTTCGTTCCAATAGTTATAATCGATTTTCAGATCTTTTTTTGGCGCTGGCACGAATTTCGCGAATTCCGGCGAAACCACAATGCGATCAGACCGCTCGCCTGGGGCTTGCAACGCAAGGGACTGAGCAGGTATCATCAATGACAGCGCCACGATGCTGGAATGTAAAAACGAATATCGCATGAATCGATCCTTAAGCCGACATTTCCTCATTGGTTGTAAATTTACCTAATTTGCAATGAGATTTTAGCGAGAGAGCTTTGAGCGCAAGCATTTTTGCGCTTTACCAAGCCAGACGCATGAAAGTAGTATTGCCTACAATCTTTTAGAAGCCCTGAACTATTCCGCTTGGCTGGTGCAGGCACTCGCGCCTGAGTGCGATCTGCGCGTCGGCAATTCCCAGCTCTGCAGCCTTAGGGTAACAATTAACAGCCATCGCAACGTCCTGCGCTACCGGATCTCCTGCATTGGCTATTCTTATAAGGTCAGCGAAGTCTTTTCACTCATAAGCAGCTTCTGCATTGTCGCTCTTTGTGCATGCAGGATGTGGTGGTACCAGAAACAGTGCCAGCAAGCCTAAAAGCAATGGTTTCTTCATAACGCCTCACAATACTGACTAAAAATCTATCATGTTTCTTTGAATGGGCAATTGTAATTGCTTCAGTTCGATCAACCGAGCAGAATAATATGTGAGAAGGAACTGTGGGTCCCATTAGCCAGAATAAGGGGGCGCCTCAGTGGGGTCACGTAAGGTAGGTTTTCGAAGGGGGTGGGGTGTATTTGGGTGCGAGGCAGTCGGCGACTAGCCCTGCACAAAGGTAGGTAGAAAGGTGGGTAAATCCACACTTTCCAGGCAAGTCTTTGATATATTTAAATGCGTGGCGGAGACGGAGGGATTCGAACCCTCGGTACCGGATTTACCAGTACGACGGTTTAGCAAACCGTTGGTTTCAGCCACTCACCCACGTCTCCAGTGCGCTTGGCATCGGCGGCCTATAGCGGCCCAAGCATTTGGCTGCA
>CAIPUN010000127.1 GCA_903868245.1 uncultured Sphingomonadales bacterium
CCCCGCGCGCTCGTCAGGCGCGTCGGTGATTGTGTGGCCGTGCACGACACACATTGGGTCTTGCGACACGTGGCTAAGAAACGGTTCGCGTATCCAGCGCAGGTCGGCAGGCGTCTGGCTGTCGAGGTCTACGCCGGGCCGAATGCCGGCGTGCACGAATATATAGTCGCCAATGACAATCATGTCCTCAAAGCTGCGCATGAAGTCGAGGTCTTCGGAAGGAATGCGCGCCGCCATGGCCACCTGCAACTCCTCGACCGTCATCTCCAGATATTCGTCGCGCGTGACGCCATAGGAGAGGATGGTTTCCTTTCCGCCGAAGCGAATGAATTGGCGCAGGACGCCTTCATCTTCGAGCGACTTCAGAAACATTTCTTCGTGGTTGCCACAAAGGATGCGCACAGCCCGCCTCTGGCTCCAGTCCCGAGCTGCGTTAATCACGCCGCGGCTGTCGGAGCCGCGATCGACCAAGTCGCCCAGCAAAATGACGGTCGTCTCAGACGCACCCCGCGCAAGGTCGTCGGCTTCAATGGCGGAGATGAGGTCGCCAAAGAGGTCGGCGCAGCCGTGAATGTCGCCGACCGCATAGACGCGCTGGCCGTCGGGGACGCGCGTCGCCGCGCGCTGCGGCGTGGGAGAAAGCAATTTCTGAAAGAAGTTTCGCATAGATGGCCGCCGATATAGACGCATTTGCGTATCCGACAAGATGCGCGGGCGGAGCAGGTGCGGCTGCGCGCTAGATAGGGGGTCCGAGGCCCGCGAGCGTGAGGCGAATATCTGAGGGTCAGGACTTGGTTCAGACATCGTCTTGTAAGCATAATGATGGGTGGTTGAGCGGAAATATTATAACAAATTTAAATAGTATTTTAAACAATTATTGTAATTGTAGCTATTTCTTAATATCAAAAGTCATGTTTTCCTTCGTAAAACGATTTTTTGGTTGCCGGAAGGGCCGTCACGAGCGTGACAAGCGCCGCGCGCGACATAATGGCGAAACCTTTGCCGCGCCCTGCCGACACTGCGGCGTGCACCTCATTAAAAATAATCGCGGAATTTGGGTGGAAAGCGCTAGCACCCCCATCAGCTAGGTTTCGGCGCCCCCCATCCGCCGGACACGCCCTTAGTGCGCCATCACGTAGCGGGAGAACCGCAAGCCAATGTCCCCACTTGCGCGCTATTAACATCCATGGCAGTAAGCCTTAACCGCGCAATTAAATGAGGAAACAAGCCGATGGCCCTTGCCCATAGCGAAGCTGCGAACCCACATTGGGTACCGCGCACTAAGATTGGTGACCTGTCCCATATCCCCGGCGAACATGGTCCGCCGATCATTGGCACCACATTCCGCGTGTTGCGCGATCCGCCTGCTTATGGCGCGCACATGGTTAAAACCTATGGCAAGGTGTTCCGCACCAACGCCTTTGGCAATCCGACGGTGTCGCTGGTGGGCGCAGAGGCCAATGAGCTGTTGCTGTTTGACCGTGAAAAGCTGTTTTCGTCGGAGCAAGGCTGGGGCCCGGTTCTGAACCTATTGTTCCCGCGCGGATTGATGTTGATGGATTTTGACCATCACCGCATGGACCGCCGCGCACTGGGTATTGCGTTCAAGCCGGAACCGATGCGCGCCTATACGCGGGACATGAACCGCATCTTTGCCGAGCAGTTGAAGGATTGGCGCGGTGACATGCTGTTTTATCCTGCGATCAAGCAACTGA
>CAIPUN010000128.1 GCA_903868245.1 uncultured Sphingomonadales bacterium
GAACAAATATAGAACAAAAGTGATAGGATAAATCCTACAAGTCTAGGAAATTTCCAACCGAACCGGAGGGAACAACATGGGGGAAGACCCAAGGGCTGCTTTGGAGCGCTTGATTGCGGAAAATGCAGAAGATTTTGCTGGCCTGTCGAAACTGGTTGGCCGCAATCCGACCTATATTCAACAATTTATCAAACGGGGATCGCCCAAGAAACTGCCAGAGACCGAGCGCGGGATATTAGCACGTTATTTTGGTGTGGACGAAAGCGTGCTGGGTGGGCCGGAGGTAGGCGCGACGAAAACGGGCATGCGGCTTATTCCGAAGCTTGCGGTTGGCGCGTCGGCGGGGTCCGGGGCAATTCCGGGGCGCGAAACGCTCGCCGGTAAAATCGGTTTTGACGAAAAATGGTTGCGTAAGCAGGGGCTGGACCCGGCAAAGCTCTCTTTGATTCAGGTGGATGGCGATTCCATGTCGCCGACGTTGAACCATGGGGATGACATCATGGTCGACAACCGCGCGGCGACAGGCCCGTTGCGCGACGGCATTCATGTCATTCGGCTGGATGATGCCTTGATGGTCAAACGGCTGGCCTGCGGACCAAGCGGGCGTATGTCGGTATTGTCGGATAATCCTGCTTATCCGGGTTGGCCAGATGTGGATGGCGCAACGGTTGCTATCATCGGCAGGGTGGTGTGGGCAGGGCGGCGGCTTTGAAGACTTGCCTCGGCCGCTTCTGTGCGGCACATGAATATCTATGTCTAACGTCACATCCACAGCCGCAAAGGCGCCGCCATTGAAGGCCGCGATCATTCCCGTCACCCCGTTGCAGCAAAATTGTACGCTGTTTTGGTGCACCGAAACGAACAAGGGCGCTTTGGTAGACCCCGGTGGTGATCTCGACAAATTGAAAGCGGCTGTCGCGCAAACGGGTGTCGAGCTGGAAAAATTATTGGTGACGCACGGGCATCTCGACCATTGTGGGCAAGCAGGGATGCTGGCGCAGGAATTGGGCCTGCAGATTGAAGGCCCGCATGTGGACGACCGTTTCTGGATTGAGAAGCTCGATGATGACGGCGCGCGCTATGGCATGGAAGCGCATAGTTTTGAGCCGGATCGCTGGTTGGTCGACGGCGACATAGTGACCGTCGGCAATCTGACGCTCGATGTTATTCACTGCCCCGGCCATACGCCCGGGCATGTCATTTTCCATCATCAACCCAGCCGTCTGGCAATAGTGGGGGATGTTCTGTTTCAAGGGTCGATCGGTCGCACCGATTTTCCGCGCGGCAATCATGCCGACCTCATTAACGCGATCACGACCAAGCTGTGGCCATTGGGGGATGATGTGACCTTCATTCCCGGCCATGGCCCGACCAGCCAATTTGGCTATGAGCGCAAGCACAACGCCTTTGTGGCAGACGATGTGTTGAGGGCCAGGACCACGTAAATCCACCACCGCGGTTTGAAGCCATTTTGACGCCGCGATGGCGGATTTACGTGTTCCTGGCCCTAACGGCTCGGTAGTTTAGGTTAGGTAAGGTTAAAGGATCGCTGCGTACACGTTCCACAAGGCCCAGCCAGCAAGGCCAAGCAACGTAATCATTGTGGTCAGCGTGCCGACCATCCGGCCCTTGCCCAATGACCCGCCATCCATGCCCAGTCCATGGGCGAAACGACCAATAATATAGACGAGGCCAAGGCCCCAAAGCCATTGGTTGGTTCCGCTTGTCGCCTCAAGCGCGGCAATCAGGACCAAAATGAATGGCGCGCTTTCGACGAAGTTCGCGTGCGCCCGCATCCGACGGATGACAAATTCATTGCCGCCATCGCCAATCGATACGCTTTCCTTAGTGCGCGCCTGACCGCAACGGATCATCAGCCAGATATTCACCAACGCCGCGCCTGCGGCTATGGTAAGGGTGACGGGTAAACTTAACATATATTCTCTCCCAGTTTGAGATCGTGACCCTAACTGCTATCTCTCGGCTTGCAAAGCACCGAAAAACAAGTATAGCGCGCCGCTCACACAGACATGTGCGGATGAATGAGGCCGATTCTGGCGATTACTTGCCACGACCATCTCTTTCGCCTAACATGCCTTAGAACTTATTGATTTTGAAATGGAACAGGTGCCGAAATGGCTGTCCCCAAAAGAAAAACTTCCCCATCGAAGCGCGGCATGCGTCGCAGCCATGATTCGCTTAAGGTTGCTGCGTACCAAGAATGCGCCAACTGTGGTGAGCTGAAGCGTCCACATCATCTGTGCGATGCCTGTGGCCATTATAATGGCCGCGAAGTGGTGGCAGTCGCCTAATCCTGTTCAAGGAGAATAGCTGGTGTCGATGAAACCGCGTATCGCCATTGACGCGATGGGCGGTGATGAAGGCGTTCCTGTGATGATCGC
>CAIPUN010000129.1 GCA_903868245.1 uncultured Sphingomonadales bacterium
TGATCGGGACAGAAAACATGACTTACAAAACTTTCTCCGTCGATATCGACGCCGATGGCATTGCACTTTTAACCATCGATCTACCCGACGCCTCCATGAATGTATGGAATGGCGCATTGATTGAAGATTTCGCCAAATGGGTTGATGATTTCACGACCAACGACGCCGTAAAGGGCGCGGTCATCACCTCGGGCAAAAAATCCGGCTTCTTGGCAGGCGCGGACCTTACCATGTTAGGCGGCGCGAAGGCGAACAGCACCAAAGAAGCTTTTGACCAAGCATTTGCGTTGAACGCATTGTTGCGCAAAATGGAAACGGGCGGTCTCTCAGCCAAGGAACTGAGTAGCGGTAAAGCTTCGGCAAAGCCAGTGGCTTGCGCGCTTAATGGGCTTGCCTTGGGCGGCGGGCTCGAGCTCGCTTTGGCGTGTCATTACCGCGTCGTTGTTGATCATCCTAAAATTCAACTTGGTATGCCAGAAGTCATGGTTGGCTTGCTGCCCGGTGGCGGCGGTACACAAAGGACGCCGCGCCTGATCGGTCTGCAGAATGCAGCGATGATGATCATTCAAGGCAAGGCGCTCGATCCTGCCACGGCAAAGGCGCAAGGCCTCGTCCATGAAGTCGCGCCAGCGGCTGAACTGATTGCGCATGCGAAGGCCTGGGTTAAAGCAAATCCGAAGGTCACAGCACCTTGGGATAGGAAAGATTTCAAATTCCCGGGTGGGGCAGGGGCAATGGACCCGCGCGCCGTGCAGTTATTCGTTGGCCTCAACGCCATGGCGCACAAGGAAAGCAAAGGCAATTTCGATGCGATAAAGGCGATACTGTCTTGCCTGTATGAAGGCTCGATCTTGCCATTTGATACAGCGCTGCGTGTGGAATCGAAATATTTCACAAAGTTGCTTTCGGGTAGCCAAGCCAAAAACATGATCCGTACCTTGTTCATTAACAAGCAGGCAGCTGAAAAGGGCGCTGGCCGTCCTATCGGTGTACCTCCGGTGGAGATCAAGAAAGTTGGCGTGTTGGGCGGCGGCCTGATGGGTTCGGGCATCACGCACGTCACCGTCAAAGGCGGCATGGATGTCGTTGTTCTCGATCGTAGCTTGGAAGACGCCAACAAGGCCGTCGATTACAGCCGTAAGATCATCGACAAGGCCGTTAGCCGTGGCAAGATGACCAAGGAGGCTGGCGACGCCTTCATGGCGCGCATTACGCCAACGGACAATTATGACGACCTAAAAGATGTCGATCTGATTATTGAAGCCGTGTTTGAACGCCCTGATGTGAAGGCGGACGTTATAAAGAAAGCCGAAGCGGTTATTCGCCCAGATGTCGTCTTCGCTTCCAACACGTCGACCCTACCGATCACTGGCCTTGCCAAAAATTCGTCGCGTCCAGAACTGTTCGTTGGGCTGCACTTCTTCTCACCCGTTGAAAAAATGCCGTTGCTTGAAATTATCCCCGGCGCATTGACGGGTGATCGTGCCTTGGCAGCGGCGTTTGATTATAACGCCAAAATCAAGAAAACGCCGATTGTCGTTAAGGATGTGCGTGGATTTTTCACCAACCGGGTGTTCCCGCCATATATGGGTGAGGCGATGAAGCTGGTGACTGAGGGCGTAAAGCCAGCGTTGATTGAAAACGCATCAAAGGCGCTTGGCATGCCCATCGGTCCGCTGGCGTTGCTTGATGAAACCACCTTGCAATTGGGCTATGACGTTATGCAGTCGACCAAGAAGGAATTGGGCGACGCGTATCAGCCAAGCGGCACCGAAGACTTTATGGAGTTGATGGTGGTAAAGCTTGGCCGCAAGGGGCGCCGCTTTGGTTCAGGCTTTTACGATTATGATGCTAAGGGCGAACGGCTGAGCCTGTGGCAAGGTATGGCGGAGCATTATCCGCTCGCCGCCGAACAGCCTTCGGTGGAAGAGGTGAAGCAACGTTTGTTGTACATCCAACTGATCGCGACAGCGCAGTGCTTTGAAGAAGATGTTGTCAAAGACCCGCAAAGTGCCGATTTGGGCGCGATCTTTGGTTGGGGCTTTGCACCTTATACCGGCGGTCCCATGAGCTATATCGACACGGTTGGGCTAGAAAACTTCGTCCGCACGGCTGACAATCTTGCGCAACGTTTTGGCCATCGGTTTGCACCGCCCAAAAGCTTCCGTGAGATGGCAGACAAGGGCGAGACTTTGTATAAAACCGCCGCTTAAAACCAGAACGGCAGACACAAAAAAGGGCGACCTCCACGCGGAGGCCGCCCTTTTTGTTTGCAACGTTCGTTTAGAACTTAGCGCGGACGGTCATGCCGTACATGCGGGGTTCTTCCACGAAGCCCATACGCGAGCGGGTGCCTGCTAGGCCGCGAAGCGTGGTGCTAGCGGTAATGCCGCGCGTAATTTCATTGCTCAAATTGGTGCCCCATAATTCAAAGGTAAACTGCTCGTTCGGCGTGGTGAGGCCGATGCGTGCATTCATTTTGAAATAGGCATCCTGATAATCCAGAGGGACTGGCAGGTTGTTGCTATCCAAAGGAATGGTGCTGGTACGACGGCGATCCGAATAGTTGATATTACCATTTACCAGCAGACCCCAGCCAGAGTCACTGACCTGCCCTTCATAGGTAAGGCCAACAACACCGGCAAACTTAGGCGCATTGGTCAAAGAAGATCCACACAGACGGTTTACCGATGCCAGAGCTGCCGCAGCTACACCCACGTTACAGTCTTTGGGATAGCGTGAATTGGCATAAGTTGCAGAAACATTGGCCGAGATGTTATCGCTTAGTCGGCCAAATAGTTCAAGCTCAGCACCCGTTGAGCGGGCCGAATTGACGTTGAAGGTCAGGAACTGGACACCAGTAAATTCCAGCACCTGGAAGTCGCTCATTTTCATATCGAACAATGCTAGGTTGGCTTTGATCGATCCGAACAAGGTTGCCTTTGCGCCGATTTCGATCTGATTGACCTTTTCTGACTTAAAGTCGGGCTCAGCATATACAGGTGCAACGACGGTACCCGCTCTTGCGCCAGCAATAATGGCGGAAGAATTCTGCAAGATTGCCGCCGTCGGATCGAGGTTGAAGCCACCCGATTTGAACCCATGGCTGTAACCAGCGTAGAGCAATAGATCTTCATTCGCTTTGTACCCGACCTGTGCGGTATAGGTAATCTCGTCATCCTTGAACGTATCCGACCATGCCCGTGGCAAAGGCAGCAATCGGCTGGCCAAGCCGCCGCCCAATTGTGCAGGCGCTGTCAGGTTTGTCGACGCTGCAAATGGGAAGCAGTTTATGAGTAAGGTACCTTGTTGAACAGCTGCAGGCACAGCCGAGGGCATTGCCCCTAGCAATAATGCATTCACAGTAGCTTGACACGCACTGGCGCCTGCACCGGTCGTTCCGGCGAGCTGGTTGAATGATCCATCCTTGGTTTCACTCACATAACGCGCACCGAGTGTTAGGCTAAGCTTGTCCGTAACGCTGATAACATTGTGCGTGAACACAGACCAGCTTTCAGCATCCTGTAGAAAGCGGTTTTCGGCATAGTTGCCATTGGCATTAACTGGAACGCCGGCATTGCCGTAGGCGGTCAGCGTAAACGCCGGGTTTGCACCCAATGCCGTGAGACCAAAGCTACCCGCGCTGCTAGCCCTCTGGAAATCGGCATTCAAGGTCATCGACTGGTCGGCACGGATTTTCTCACTGGAGTAAAATCCACCAACCAGCCAGTCGAGGCGATCGTTAAACGCCGAACCCTGCAAGCGTAGTTCCTGCGTAAAGGTTTTAATTTGGTCACCCGATGGCAAAATGCCGACGCGTGATGTCGGTGCGCCATTACCCACCGTATAGGTGTTGTTGGCGGTGAAACCACCGACCGTTGTCGAACTCGAATTGAACTTACGATATGCGGTAACCGAGGTCAGCTTTGCGCCACCCAAGTCCCATTTCAGTTCGGCCGACGTGCCCCATTGCTTGGAGCCGTTCAGATATGGGCCACCGTTGACCGACAAATTCTTGAGCGCGCTCATTCCTGACTGATCCACGCCATCGCTCGCCAAGCCGTTGGCGGTAAAGGAAGGCGCAAGCTCGGTTTCGCGAACAATAACGGAGTTGCAGCATTGCTCGTCCGTCTTGGCATAATCGGCCAACAGGCGGATGCTCACATCAGCATTGGGTTCGATATACAATTGGCCGCGCAGCATATAGCGGTCACGATCATTACTTTCAGCGCCCGTGGGGGATTTCAGATATCCGTCGCGCTTGCGCCATGTGCCGGACA
>CAIPUN010000130.1 GCA_903868245.1 uncultured Sphingomonadales bacterium
AGCAATGCCATAGCATTGATAAGCATCGTCGAACCAAAATCAGTCATGCATCGTCCTTCGCAAATATCTCTGTCATTCCTTTGGCAGGGTGCTTTGGTTTAACCTTCGCATAGATTTCTGCAACCTTCGCCATATCCGCTTTATAGTCGCCGGTTGGCCAGATTGCTGGACCAAGCCCACCAGTTTTTGAACCATAATCCATCATGCCGACCACGAGGGGTACGCCCGCTCCCATTGCGATATGATAAAAGCCGGTTTTCCAAGCCTTGACCGTGCCGCGCGTTCCCTCGGGCGCGATGGTCAGCATGAATTCGTCGCGGCGACCGAATTCATCGATCATTTGCTGCACATAATTACGGTTTGAGCTGCGATCGACAGGAACCCCGCCCATATCGAGCATGAAATTTGTAAATGGCCATCGGAAAAGCGACATTTTGGCCATGAAATGTGGTTTAATTCCTAAATCGTAGGTGAGCCCTAGAAAATAGACAAAATCCCAGTTGCTCGTGTGCGGCGCAGCGATCAGTACGAATTTACGCGGTTCAGGTACCACGCCATGGGCATGCCAACCTGCGCTTTTGTAAATTCCTACCAGTGCCCGCCTGAATAGCCGAGACAACCAGCTAGGCTGGCGTTCATTCAACGACATTAAGATATTCCTCCCCCATCGCTCACATAACGCCGTTAGTATGCATTTCAAACGGCTTGTTTCGCAAATACGCACAGGCTAGGCATCTGCTCGCAATAAAAATCAAAGCGGGAATTTAGATGTCGCAACATGCACAGGGTGTCACTCCAGTCATTTCTTCGACCGGATTATTTACCCCATCAGATACTATCAGCAATGAGGAATTGGTCGCGAGCTTCAATGCCTACGCCGACCGCTACAATGCAGCCAACCCCGATTCAGAACCACTCACGCATAGTTCGGTTGAATTTGTCGAGAAGGCTAGCGGGATAAAATCCCGACATGTGATGGATAAAAGCGCAATCGTGGACCCTGATATCATGGAGCCACGTTACCTCGAACGTCCAAATGACCAGATTTCGTTAATGGCCGAAATTGGTGTTGCGGCGTGCCGGGATGCCTTGGAGCGTGCCGGACGGAGCATTGAAGATGTCGATGCCGTCTTATGTGCAGCGTCAAATATGCAGCGCGCTTATCCTGCCATGGCGGTCGAGATCCAACATGAGCTTGGTATGCAGCGCGGCTTTGGCTTCGACATGAACGTTGCTTGTTCTTCGGCGACGTTCGGTATTCAAACCGCTGCTGACTATATCCGTAGCGGTAATGCGCGTTCGGTATTGGTCGTAAATCCGGAAATAACCTCAGGACATCTTAATTGGCGCGACCGCGACAGTCATTTCATTTTTGGTGATGTAGCTACAGCTATATTGGTTGAGGCAAAGGACATCGCGCCTGCGCAACATTGGGAAATTCTAGGCACACGCCTGAAAACGCAATTCTCGAACAATATCCGTAATAATTTTGGTTTCCTTAACCGTGCACACGGGCAAGGTCCGGTCGACCAAAGCGGGCCGCGCAATGACAAGCTGTTCGTTCAAGAGGGCAGGAAGGTGTTTAAGGAGGTTGTGCCGATGGTCGGACAAATGATC
>CAIPUN010000131.1 GCA_903868245.1 uncultured Sphingomonadales bacterium
GCAATCGCACGGGCATTGCGCCCGGAAAAACCGTGGTCGCAGTCGAAAAAGCGCTGGAGAAAGGCACGCCAAAACCGTTTCGTATTGGCGCGCATCATTGGCTGATCTTGCATGGCCGCTATATCTGTAAGGCACGCACGCCCGAATGCTGGCGCTGCCCCGTCTCGGATTTGTGCCGCTTCAAACCCAAAACGCCAGCGCCGAAAATCAAGTCAGCAAAAGTTCAGGCAGAATAGTTTAAGGGTGGGTCGTGATAAGGGAGAAAGCCGATGCATAAATTGCTGTTAATCATACCCGCGATTGCTTTGCTTTCAGGTGGCGGAGCAGTCGCGCTTTCAAGCAAGAACGCACCTGAACCCGTTAGGACGGTGGGCGAACCAAAAAACTGCGTCACGATATCGCAGATACGGTCAACGAAAGTTATCGATAGCCGTAATATCGATTTTCGTATGGCAGGCGGCAAAACCTATCGCAATATTCTACCCCAAAGCTGCCCCGGATTGAAGTTCGAAGACCGCTTTTCCTACCGCACGTCACTGAACCAATTGTGCAGCGTCGATATCGTCCGTGTATTGCACGACCAAGGCGGGCAACTGCATGAAGGCGCGGGATGTGGCCTTGGCAAGTTTCAGATGGTGGAGAAGGTTAAGAGATAGACCTTTTGCCCCATGTCGTCATTCTAGAGCCGGAGGCATGCAGAGCACAATTTGTTCAGGATCACACGTCACCCTCCTCGTCATCCTGAACTTTTTTCAGGATAACACGTTACCGTTTCCCGGTATCCTGAAACAATTTCAGGATGACGAAAGGTTATTTACGGCGACACCGGCAACATGCGGCCATTCACCTGACAGCGCCGCGCCTGTCCAATTTTACTTCCCAGTCCAATTCCCCGGCCGCTTCTCTACAAACGCGGCCATGCCTTCCTTCTGATCTTCCGTGCCAAATAGGCCATGGAACAAGCGACGTTCGAACAGGACGCCTTGCTGCAATGTCGTTTCAAACGCGGCATTGACCATTTCCTTGCACGCAAGCGCGGCTAAAGGCGCCATGGCGGCAATGGCCGTTGCGGTCTTAACGGCTTCTTCGACAAGCTCTGCTACAGGAACAACCTTCGCGACCAAGCCAGAGCGCTCGGCCTCGGCCGCATCCATCATCCGGCCCGTCAGGCACATTTCCATCGCCTTGGCCTTGCCAATCGCGCGCGTTAGGCGTTGTGATCCCCCCATGCCCGGGGTGACGGCGAGCTTGATTTCAGGCTGACCAAATTTGGCATTGTCGCCAGCGATAATAAAGTCTGCCATCATCGCAAGCTCGCATCCACCGCCCAGCGCAAAGCCATTCACGGCCGCAATCCATGGCTTGCGGGTGGCGGTTACGCGGTCATAGCCTGCGAAGAAGTTGGCCCCATACATGTCGGCAAAAGATTGCGACGCCATTTCCTTAATGTCCGCGCCCGCGGCAAAGGCTTTTTCGCTGCCTGTCAGAACAGCACATCTTTGGCTATCATCGGCATCAAATGCCGCAAAGGCCGCGATGAGGTCGGCCAAAACCTGACTGTTCAGCGCATTCAACGCCTGCGGGCGGTTGAGCGTGATGAGCGTCACCGCACCGCGTTGTTCGACCAATATCGTTTCGTAGCTCATAGGGGCTTCCATTCTTCTTGTGCGGGTAATGGGGCAAAGATCGCATCGA
>CAIPUN010000132.1 GCA_903868245.1 uncultured Sphingomonadales bacterium
CATCCATATATTAGGTCTTCTAATCGCAACATGTAGATGAAATGATTGGTCGGGGAATTTAATTTACCAATCACGAAAATTTGGTCAATTGCTTGACGGGGGCTCCAGTTTCAGTCTTACTGGTGGAGATTTAAAGCCCCCAAAAAATTTGGGGATGGTTGAGGGGAAGAAAATTGAAAAGTTATTTGAAAATTTCGACCGCGGCGCTTGTTATTGCATCCGCTAGTGTCGGCATCGGCATAAACCCTGCATTTGCGCAGCAAACAGCTGAAGAGCAGGACGGCGGTATTGCAGATATCGTTGTGACCGCAACACGCCGCGAAGAGTCGGCCAACCGCGTGCCGCTTGCAATTACTGCCGTGGGCGGTGAAGCGCTGAACGATCTCAACATCACTAAATTCGACAAGCTGATCGAATATTTGCCGAATGTTCGCGCTGCTTCGCGTGGTCCAGGTGCATCGTCCATCTTCATCCGCGGTCTTTCAACGGATTCGCCAGGTCTGCAAATTGCCGGTACCGCCGGTGCGCAGCCTACGGTCGCATTGTACATCAACGACGCGCCAGCATCGCTCGTCGGACGTAACCTTGACCTTTATGCGGTTGATCTTCAGCGCGTCGAAGTTTTGGCAGGCCCGCAGGGAACGCTCTTCGGCGCAAGTGCGATGGGTGGTGCGGTCCGCTACATCACCAACAAGCCTGATACGGACGAATTCCATGCCGGGTTCAACTCGAGCTACGCCTTCACCAAGGGTGGCGAAGAAAGCGTTGCTGGCGACGCATTCATCAACATCCCGCTTATTAAGGACAAGCTGGCAATCCGCGCTGTGTTCTATACCGACCGTCAGGGTGGTTATATCGACAATATCGCAGGAACATATCAAATGCCGTTCAACGGCAATGTTGGCGTTGCTGGAAAATTGCCTACAGGTAACCCATTGTTGGTCATGCGCGCAATTCAGTCTTGCCAAGCTACTGCCACGACTGCGGTTCCGAATTGCACAGGTAGCCTTTACCGTGCGCCAACACGTCAGACGATCAACAATGACGCATTTGTAGAAGATAACTACAACGACGCGACCTACCGCGGTGGCCGTGTGGCGCTGACTTGGAAAGTCACGGACGATTGGTCTGTCGATCTGATGCATGTGCGTCAGGAACTCGACACGGACGGTGTATTCGACTTCGAACCTGATGTGGGCGACCTGAAGGTTACCAAGTTCAATGACAACTCGCTGCGTGACCGCGTAAATCTCTCGACTTGGGGCGTAAACGGTCGCCTTGGCGCGCTCGATTTGATCTACACCGGTTCATTCCTGAAGCATCGTGCAACACAAGTTGCTGATTATGCCGGATATTCGAACATCGGGCTGTATCTGCCTTATTATGAATGCGATCGTGGCGTATATTACACCGCTGCGTATAACGGCAATATCGGCAATACCTGCTATGCGCCGAGCAAAAGCTATCAGGTTCGTAACCGGACTGAGCGTATGACGCATGAGTTCCGCGTAACAACGCCTGCTGACAAGCGTCTTCGCGGTACCTTTGGTTTGTTCTACGATGATAACAAATTGTTCGACAATACCGACTGGTCATATCTGCAACAGGCCGCTGGCTTCGTCTATCGCCGCGCGCCGAATACGGCAGTGAACGCCAATGACAAGAGCGTGCGCTCTGTCAATGTCGGCTTCTTTAACGACATCCAGCGTAAGGATACGCAGTTTGCGGCTTATGGTGAAGCGTCCTTTGATATCGTTCCAGACAAGCTAACTTTCACTGGTGGTCTTCGTTATTATGACGAAAAGGCTTCTATCAACGGTTCGTCGAACGGCAGCTTTGGCGGTGCACGTGGTGTCTACAATGCCACTACCGGAACCTATACGGCGGCATCTTCAGGTCCAACGACGTATAATGTCAGCGCCAACTTGAATGTACTTTACGCTGACGCTTCGCCAGCAAAGTATAGCGGCGCGTTGTACAAAGCCAACTTGACCTATCGCCTCGACGAATCTTCGTTGGTTTATGCGACATACTCGGATGGTTTCCGTCCAGGTGGCTTCAACCGTCGTCCTTGCCGCGTACCAAGTGCGATTTGCCCTACCAATGCAGACTTTGTCCGTTTGGGTACCTATGTACCTGACAAGGTTCAAAACTATGAAGTTGGTGGTAAGTTCTCGCTGCTTGATCGTCGTTTGCAGGTCAATTTCGCTGCGTATCAGATCGACTGGAGCAACATCCAGATCACTGTTTTCGACCAGAATATCTCGAACCAAACATTCACCACAAACTTGGTGGATGCACGGATCCGGGGTCTGGAAGGCGACGTAACGTGGCGCACCACGCCGGAATTGACGTTTAACAGCGCATTTTCGTACAACGACTCTGAAATGACGAAGTACCGGAAGAGCACAACAGTGCTCCGTCCGCTCGGTGGTCCGCTTGCTTTGAGCCCCAAATTCCAGTTCAATGCACGTCTGCATTGGGAAAAGGAACTTGCCTCGGGTCTTGCTCCGTTCGCCCAGATTGGTGTTCATTATGTTGGAAAGAGCGTCTCTGA
>CAIPUN010000133.1 GCA_903868245.1 uncultured Sphingomonadales bacterium
AGAGCGAGCATCGCAAGGCTGACCATCTCGGCTGATTTTTAATAAATACCCATTTGCAGACCCGTTGCGATTTGCTCGCCCATTTCCGCTGCCGCCGACAGGTCAACATTATCGATGGTCTTGGCCGCCAATATAGCCTCTGGCGTCTGCGCATGCGTACACACAATGACACTCGGCAGTATTTGTCGCAGCCGCCAGCCTGTCGCGATCCGTTCGGCCTGCGCAACAGCATTGCGGCCGTCCGAACCCGCGCATACGATCATCGTATAAGGCCGACCGTTTAGCGCTCCGAGGCATGGATAATAGCATCGGTCGAAAAAGCTTTTCATCCCGCCGCTGATCGCCGCGAGATTTTCGGGAAAGACGAACAAATATCCGTCTGCCGCCAACATATGTTCATGGTCCGCCTCTGCAGCGTTTAGCATCAGCACATTCACGCCCTGCCCCCGCGCCGCGCCTTCATAGGCAGCCCGCGCCAGAGCCTCAGACCCGCCCGTCATGCTGTGCCAGATTATTGCGAGTTGCTTCATCGCCACTTGCTAGCACCAGCAGTGCACCATAGGGAAGTATGATGAAGTCAGTCCTCGACATTAATCACTCCATCCTTGAACAAGCCTGGCATTGGCGGGGCAGCGGCATCGATGGCCGCGACCCGGATTTTCAGCCCGATGACCTCGTCAGCCAATTGCTGATGGCGCGCGGCGTCCCGCGCGATGATATCGAGCGGCACCGTAACCCGACCATCCGCAATTTCATGCCCGACCCGTCCATTTTTCAGGATATGGAAAATGCCGCGATGCGACTGGCGCAGGCTGTTGAGGCGGGGGAGCAAATCACCGTCTATGGTGATTATGATGTCGATGGCGCGACCAGCGCTGCTTTACTCATCCGCTTGCTGCGCAACTTGGGGTTGAACGCAGGCTATTATATCCCCGATCGCTTGATGGAGGGCTATGGTCCTTCCGGCGAGGCGCTGGTCCGTATTGGGACAAGCGGCAGCCGCTTGATCATTACCGTCGATTGCGGGGCCATGGCCTATGACGCTTTGTCACAGGCCAAGGCCGCAGGGCTTGAGGTCATCGTCGTCGACCATCATAAATGTGCGTCCGAGCTTCCTGAGGCCTTTGCTTTAGTGAACCCCAACCGCCTCGACGAAACCGATGAAGCTGCGTCCCACGGGCATCTGGCGGCGGTGGGTGTGGCGTTCCTATTGGGGGCCGCATTGATCCGGACGTTGCGTACGCGCGGCTATTTCGCCACTCGTCCCGAACCCAAAATCATGGAGCTACTCGATATCGTAGCCTTGGGCACCGTGGCCGATGTGGCGCAGCTGCGCGGGCTGAACCGCGCGTTTGTTGCGCAAGGGCTGAAGGTCATGGCCGCGCGTCGCAACATTGGCCTTTCTGCGCTTATTCAAGCGAGCCGCCTGACGCGCGCACCGATATGTTCTGACCTCGGCTTTGCCTTAGGCCCACGTATCAACGCCGGCGGCCGCGTCGGTAAATCCGACCTTGGTGTGCGGCTGCTGATCACCGAAGATGCCGCCGAAGCGCAAGACATAGCAATGGAGCTTGACCGCCTAAACGAAGAGCGTCGCGCGATTGAAGGGACAGTGCAGGAGCAGGCAGAGGCCATGTTGGCCGGACAACATAACCGCGCGGTGGCTTTGTTATCCGGCGAAGGCTGGCATCCGGGTGTCATTGGCATCGTCGCTGGCCGCATTAAGGAAAAGACCGGCAAGCCATCGATTGTCATTGCGGTCGACGAAAATGGCGTCGGCAAGGGGTCGGGTCGATCCATCGCGGGGGTCGACTTGGGCGCGGCCATCATTTCAGCTCGAGAGGCTGGGTTGCTGGTGGCTGGCGGGGGGCACGCCATGGCGGCGGGCTTGACCATTGACGCTGACAAGATTGACGCCTTGGCCGATTGGCTCGACGCGCGCCTCGCAACAGATGTCGCCAATGCTTCGGGCGCCAAGGCCTTGTTGATCGACGCCATAGTCGCGCCGCGCGGCCTGAACCCCATTTTTATCGACGCCATGGAAACGGCGGGACCTTATGGCATGGGCTGGCCTGGCCCGCGCGTGGTCACGGGGCCATTGCGGATCATCAAGTGCGATATTGTCGGCAAGGACCATGTTCGCGCCATTGTGGCAGGTGACGATGGCCAGTCGTTCAAAGCCATGGCAGTTCGTCAGGGCGAGACCGTTTTGGGCCAGACCATGCTCCACGCCGATCGCGGCCGCCGCTACTGGTTTGCGGGCCGCGCGAAGGTCGATGACTGGGGTGCAACGCC
>CAIPUN010000134.1 GCA_903868245.1 uncultured Sphingomonadales bacterium
CGTGTCAGCCCGTTGGCCGTGCCCTTACTGGTGATGATAGGCCGTGAGAGTGTGGCGCAAGGGTCGGTGGACGACGCCTTGTTGATGGAGGCAGAGAGCCTCGCCAGCGTGGCAATGACGCCGTAAACGCATAGAGATTGGGCCGGAGGTAACTACGCACATCCGCTTGCAGTCGCGCACCACAATCCGCATAGCCTGCGACCATGGCGCATGAATTCGAATTTGGCGGGCAGATATTTGAGATAGCCGGAGAGGCGGCTTTATATTGGCGCGCGCAAGAGGCGTTATTGGTGTCCGACCTGCATCTCGAAAAGGCCAGCGCCTTTGCTTTATTTGGCCAAATGCTGCCACCTTATGACAGCGTATCGACGCTGCAGGATATTGCCGCGCTTTGCAGCCGCTATAGCCCGGCCAAAATCATATCACTGGGTGACAATTTCCATGACGATGATGGGGAACAGCGACTGGCGGAAGACGCTGCGGCATTATTGGTCGATTTGACCCGCGTCACCGAATGGATATGGATCACAGGAAACCATGACCGCGCGGTGTCGGGCATCTGGGGCGGCAAGGCTTTTGACGCTTTGACATTGTCGGGGATCACGCTTCGGCATGAGGCAAAGGCAGACGACCCCCATCCCGAAATCTCCGGACATTTTCATCCCAAGTTCCGGCAAATACTGCGCGGGCGGATGGTAAAGCGGCGTTGCTTTGTAAAAACGCCGCGTAAAATCATCATGCCCGCCTTTGGCGCGCTGACCGGTGGGCTGGATGTGCAGGATGCTGCAATTATAAAGGCGTGCGACCTCAGCGATGGCGAGGGCATTGAGGCCCTGGTCGCCACACAAAGCGGCTATGCCCGATTTGCCTTAAACGAAGCCGGGGCGTTCGCCAAATAAGGCCGTGCCAACGCGGACATAGGTTGCGCCCAGCATGATGGCGGTTTCAAAATCATCCGACATGCCCATGCTCAATTGTGCCAGTCCATGCCGCGCGGACAATTCGGCCAAAAGCGCAAAGAAAGGCGCGGCCTCCAGTTCCGCGGGCGGAATGCACATGAGGCCAGCCACCGGGACGCCCGCGTCCTGCGCAGCCTGCAACAGGTCTGGAAGCTCCGCCACCGAGCAGCCGCCCTTTTGCTCTTCCGCGCCAATATTGACTTGAATGAAGCAAGGCACGGCACGCCCCAGTTTCTCCATCGCCTTGCCCAATGCCGTCACGAGCGACAGCCGATCAACCGAATGGATCACGTCAAATAACGCGACCGCCTCTTCGGCCTTATTCGATTGCAACTGGCCAATGAGGTGCAGCTCAACCTGCGGATGCTGTTTCTTCAGCGCTGGCCATTTGCTGGCAGCCTCCTGCACACGGTTTTCCCCGAACAGCCTCTGCCCCTCTAAAATGAGCGGCGCGATGTCTTGCGCGGACCGCGTTTTCGATACGGCGATGAGGTGCATATCCTCCGCTGGACGGCGCGCCAATTTGGCGGCGGCGTTCATGCGCGTGCGGATGGCCGTCAAACGGTTGGCGGATGTTTCTGGTGTCGCTTCCTGCATAACGCGTCGCTATAGGCAGTTGTATGCCGCGAAGCCACCCCTTGCCGAAAATCTGGCTCA